>JAHEHF010000048.1:6887-25632 GCA_024644745.1 Flavobacteriaceae bacterium | reverse complement strand
GTTTCAACACTTTTTTTAATCACTTCAGCAAAAACAGCAAACATGAAGGCCGTAGACCAGCCTATAAGAATAATGCCGTTCATGGCTTCCAATCCGGCTAAAATCCTGTTGTCTGAAGCAAGGGTAATTTCTCCGTAACCCAGAGTTGTAAAAGTGACCATCGAAAAATACAGGGCCTTTTCAAAAGAATCGAATTCAGTAATACCGGGAAGGACGAGATAAACTAAAGCCCATAAAGCCGATTGCAGAAGGTGCAAAACAATGAGGAAGCCCGCCGTTGATACGATAAATCGAAAACTTTTTCTTCGGTACGAACCATGACCAATGTCGGCATTATAATTATCGAATCTATTGAGCCAGTACAACGTGCCGTGCCCCTGAATGACAACCGTTATTCCAATAACAAATAAGCCTAATACAATAGAGAGGATCATGGATTTTGTTTTAAGGTTTGGAGGTTAAATTTATCATTTTTAATATACATTTCCTATGGATCATTCATTTTAAAGCAAAAATCCCATTTTCGGCTGCTTTCTTTGACAAACAATTTCGACCCAATATAAATCCCGGTGTTTCATAAAAACTAGTTAACTTCGCAACTTAATAAAAACAGAAGTATGTCTATTAAGAATGTTCGAAAAGAAGTAATGCTCACCCTGGAAAAGAATGTTGATCTCTTTACCAAAGATTATTTGATCCAGCCTGAAAAAATATGGCAGCCTTCTGATTTTCTTCCCAACCCCCAGTCTGATTCCTTTATGAATGAAGTGGAAGAGATCAGGGAAATCTCAAAAGATCTGGGCAATGATTTTTGGATCACCCTTGTAGGCGACATGATCACCGAAGAAGCCCTGCCCACTTATGAGTCATGGCTCCTGGATCTTGACGGAATAGAACAGCATGGTGAAAATGGTGACAACGGCTGGGCCAAATGGGTCAGGATGTGGACAGCTGAGGAAAACAGACACGGAGATGTTTTGAACAAATATATTTATTTATCGGGAAGGGTGAATATGAGAGAAGTCGAGATCACTACCCAGCATTTGATCGCTGATGGTTTTGATATTGGCACATCCCGAGACCCATATAAGAATTTTGTTTACACCAGTTTTCAGGAACTGGCCACATATATTTCACATAACAACGTTTCAAAAATTGCCAAAAAGGCAGGGATGAAAAATCTGGGAAAAATGTGCAAGATCATTGCAGGAGACGAAATGAGACACCACAAAGCCTATACTGAATTCATCAGGCAGATCTTTTCCATTGATCCAAGTGAGATGATGATGGCCTATTTTGACATGATGAAGCTGAAAATCACCATGCCGGCAATGCATTTGAGAGAATCCTTCGAAACCAAAGGGGCCTTGTTCGAAAAATTTTCCGAGGTAGCTCAAAGGGCGGGTGTTTATACCAGTTTTGACTATGTAGACATCATTCGCAAACTCAACAGCTCTTGGAGCATTGATAAAATATCCGGTTTGACCGCGGAAGCTGAAAAGGCAAGAGCTTATTTGATGAAATTACCCGAAAGAATGGAGCGCATTGCAGAACGAATCGTGGTGCCTGACACCCAGCATAATTTCAAATGGATGAATCCACTGGTTTAAAAATATGACAGATTCACGACGAAGCCGAATCCTTGACCAGGTGAAGGCCGTCTTGACGGATCTCGATCAATTTTTGCTTATACAAATGACCCGCGGCTCTTTTAAAGGCTTTCTTGCTCAAACCTAAAACCCTTTTCACTTCATAGGGATCACTCTTGTCGTTCAGGGGCAAAAAGTTATCATTTGCCTTCAATGCATCTAAGATGACCTGTGTGTTTGAAACCACGCTTTTCCTGTAACCGAGAGGCTCAAGCATCAGATCTATTTTTCCGTCATCACGTACCTGTTTCACAAAACCTTTGATCTTTTGACCGGGGTATACCTTTTTATGAAGATCTGATCTAAAGATGAGGCCCTTGAATAAATTATTGACAATGGCGTTCATGCCCAATTCAGATTCTCTGTACAGCAACAGGTCTACTTCATCTCCTTTTTTGAGGTCTATCTCATCAAAAAACACAAATTCATCAATCCTTTGTGTGCCTATGAAATCACCTGTTTCTTCGTCCTCAAAGACAAAGATCAGGTAACTGTTGCCCACTGACATTTCATGGACCTGTTCATCCAAAGGAACCAGGAGCTCACTTTCGAGACCCCAGTCAACATAGGCACCTGCCTGATCAACTCGAGTCACCTTTAAAAACCCGAATTCTTCCAGCTGCACATAAGGCTTTCTTGCCGTTATCCTTTGAGAGCCGTCTTTGTATATAAAAACCTCTATCTGATCACCGGCTTGGTAAGACCCGTTGGCCTTGTCAAAGGGCAAAAACAGATCTTCCTCTTGGTCATTGGCCAATTGATACCCGCGATCATCCACTTTGGCTACTTTAAGCCTGTTCATTTTTCCGTTTTCCATAAGAATTGCAAATGTATCTCTTTTTTCCATAAGGCGAATTTTAATTTGAAACTATGATCTTGATTTATATTCAATATATTTACTTCTCAATTTAAGCCTTTCCGTATTCCATGAATTCTAAACTTTTCACCTTTGTTTTATGCTTTTTCCTTATTCTGAAATTTCAGGCCCAAGCCATCAATCACTTTGAAATCTCGTTTGATAATGCGATTCATCACGAGGCTCAGATAACCGCGGTCTTTCATGATCTGGAGGATAAAAAATTCTCTGTAAGGATGAGTCGCACCTCACCCGGGCGTTACGCCATTCATGAATTCGCTAAAAATGTTTATGGGTTGAAGGCCGAAGACAGCCGGGGGAAGAAACTGAAGGTAACACGGCACGACCCGTACCAGTGGGATATAAAGGGACATGACGGAACCGTAAAAATAACCTATACCTTATTTGCCAACAGAGGAGACGGGACCTATTCACAAATTGACGAAACCCATGCACATTTGAATATACCGGCTACTTTTATCTATGCACCTGACTATCAGAACAGGCCTGTCCAAGTTAAATTTCACCCCAGAGAGGACCTGAAATGGAAAATTGCAACACAGTTAAAACACCTTGAAGGAAACCTCTATTATGCGCAGGATCTGGATTATTTTATGGACAGTCCCGTGGAAATCAGCCATCACCAAGTGAAAAGTTATAAGGTTCAGTCAAACGATCAAAATTATACCATCTCTTTTGCGTTGCATCAGGCCGGCAGCTACGAAGGGTTTGACCTTTATTTTGAAAATGTAAAAAAAATTATTGAACAGGAGGTCGCTGTTTTTGGTACCCTGCCTGATTTTGATTTTGATACCTACCACTTTCTGGCCTGCTATATCCCCAACGCAAGCGGCGATGGCATGGAACACAGAAATTCAACTATTTTAACCAGTACAAGACCGCTCGCCCAGGGAGGATTTGAAAATAATATTGGTACGGTGGCCCATGAATTCTTCCATGCCTGGAACGTGGAAAGGATCAGACCGAAAACACTGGAGCCTTTTGATTATGCCGACGCCAATCTTTCGGGTGAATTGTGGTTTGCCGAAGGCTTTACCAGTTATTACACCTATCTCATTTTGTGCAGAGCAGGAATCATTACCAAAGAACAATTTGCTGAAAGCCTCAGCGGAGTTCTCAACTATGTATGGAATTCTCCGGCAAGAGATTTTTTTAATGTGGTAGAGATGAGTTACCAGGCAACTTTTGTGGATGCGGCAACTTCTATCGACCCGGTTAACAGAGAAAATACTTTTATCTCTTATTATTCCTATGGGAATACCCTCGG
Organism: Flavobacteriaceae bacterium; assembly: GCA_024644745.1. Classification (GTDB taxonomy): domain Bacteria; phylum Bacteroidota; class Bacteroidia; order Flavobacteriales; family Flavobacteriaceae; genus Lutimonas. The sequence continues at coordinate 21,839 of JAHEHF010000048.1, read as the reverse complement.
CCTGGCCCTTGATCTGTCTTTGAGAAACCTGGAAGACCCTAAAAACCTGGATGATTTCATGAAATTTGTCTGGGAGAAATATGGCAAAGATGAAATTCCCTATTCCCTCAAAGACCTTGAAACCTTGTTGGGTACTTATGTTGACCCTTCATTCAGTAAAAACTTCTTTGACACATATATATACCAAAGCAACATGCCTGATTACAAGTCACTTTTATCTTCTGTAGGTATTGGTTTTGTTCAAAATAAAACAGAAATGGCGCATATGGGGGCCTTGATCACCAATCATGAGAACAAATGGCTGGTCGATTCTAACCCGGATAGAAAAGGCGCCTTATACGGTGCCGGTATTGTCAAAGGTGATCGTATCATTTCTATCGACGGAAAATTGACCAACAACAATTTAAAGCCTGAGAGTTTATTGAAATCTTATCAACCCGGTGATACGGTAAAAGTAGTGTACAACCGATTCGGAGAAACCCGTGAAACTTCCATGACCTTTGTCTTTGATCCGGCTTATGAAACCTTTTTGGAAGAGGCTCCGGATCCGAAAGCAAAAAAAAGACGTCAGAAATGGTTGAATGAAAGGAGCAGGTAGATTATTATCTATATTTGATGATATAATTCCAATTAAAATGTTGAAATGACCGAAAAAAACAAGATGCTCTCCGGGCAAATGTACAATCCCACTGATCCTGTTCTGGTATCCGAAAGGCACAAAGCGAGAACACTCTTTCAGGAAATCAACCGCTTGGACGAGACAAAGAAAAAAGAACGGAATCAGCTCTTGCATCAACTCTTGCCAAATGCTGGTAAAGGCCTTTGGGTTGAGCCACCTTTTTATTGCGATTACGGATATAATGTACATACCGGTAAAAGTGTGTTTTTCAATTTTAACTGTGTCATCCTTGATGTGATGAAGGTTCATATCGGGAACCATGTGCTCATCGGCCCAAACGTTCAGATCTACACCGCAACCCATCCTCTTGATGCCAAAACAAGAAATTCATGGCTGGAATTCGCCAAACCTGTAAGCATTGGCAACAATGTCTGGATTGGAGGGAGTGCCGTGATCTGCCCGGGTGTAAGCATTGGTGACGGAGCCGTGATCGGAGCAGGAGCAGTTGTCACAAAATCTGTTCCTGAAAATGTTTTGGTGGGTGGTAATCCAGCGAAAATCATCAGGGAAATTGACAATTCACATTTGTGATTTCTCCGCATGCTTAAAAATCTTAAATTAGCAGTACAATCCATTTACAAAAGCCAGTGAGTGTAAATAAAATTTCAAAAACAATAATAAGCTTTAGATGGCTGATTCTGCTGTTTGTGTTGCTTGTCACCTTTTTCATGGGCAGCCAGCTCAGTAAACTTACCATTGATGCAGATGTATTGAGTTCCCTTCCTGACGATGATGAAAATGCGCTTTTATTGAAAAAAATAGGCGAGAAATTTGGTGGCAACAGAATGGGAATCGTCATTCTGGAGACCGACAATATTTATCAGACCGAGGTCATACAACACATTCGTTCGCTTACAGACACCGTTGGAAATATTGAAGGGATTTCATCGGTATCAAGTCTGACCAATATCATTAACATCAAAGGTGAGGACGGAGGTCTTGAAATTGGCGGGCTCATAGACCCCTATGCACTGCCTGAAACAGAGGAGGAATTTCAACTATTAAGAGAAAATATCAGGGCCAATGAAATGTACAAAGGATCCATCGTTTCTGATGACGAAACCTCAGCACTTGTTATTTTCACCTTAGACGATGATGCCAACGTTAATGAGGTGGCAAGAAATGTGATTGACAAAACACAGTCTATCGAGCTGCCTGAAAAATTGTATTATATAGGTTCTCCCATGCTCATTACGTATATCGCCGAGCTGATGAAAAATGACCTGACCAGATTATTGCCCATTGCCTTTTTACTGATTGCAATCATTTTATTTTTTAGCTTCAAATCGGTCAGCGGCGTTTTGCTGCCTTTGATCACAGCTCTGATTGCCATTGTATGGACCCTGGGCACGATGTCATTGCTGGGATATTCCATGTCAATGATCTCAAATAACATTCCAATCATCCTGCTGGCCATCGGCAGCGCCTACACCATCCATGTCATTAATCGGATCCTGGTTTTAGACAGCTCAGATGAAATCAATGTAGTGAGCCGGGCACTGAATTATGTTATGGTTCCTGTTATTCTGGCGGCCCTGACTACAGCTATTGGATTTATTTCATTTGTCTTTGGCGCTTACCTGGAAATGATCGTTGAATTTGGAATCTTCACTGCCCTGGGCACTTTTACTGCCTGCCTGCTCTCTGTATTTTTTGTTCCGGCCGTCATGGAGATCCTTCCCCGGCGGAATAAAGGTAAAAATGAAGAAAAGTCAAAAAACACCTTTTTAATGCGACGGGTGTTATTGCCCCTTAAAAATATATTATTTCATCATGCCAAATTAACACTTGGCATTTGGATATTGCTTATTGCATTGAGTATTGCCGGCTTGTTTTCTATTAAACGAAGCGTAGACATACAGGAATATTTCAAAAAGGGGAACCCTACAAGGGAAGCGGAAAAAATCATGGTTGAAAAATTTGGTGGAACCAAACCTGTATTCGTTCTTTTTGAAGGAAATATGCAGGATCCAGAGGTCTTACAAACCATGATGGAGACAAGTGCTTATATGGAAAAAAGCCCTGATATCTACACCTCCATGTCTGTAGCCAAGCTGATTTCAGAGATCAACCTTGCTATTACAGGCAGCAGGGAAGTTCCGGAGGATCAGGAAATGATCGAACAGCTTTGGTTTTTGCTTGAAGGGAACGAAGTGATGCAGCGACTGGTAAGTGAAGACCTGAGCCAGGGTATCATCATTTCAAAATTCAAGTCACCTGACAACCAGTCTAAAAAGGCCTTTGCAGCATATATGAATGAGTTTATTCAAAAGAATTCTTCTGAAAACTGTAAAATCCAGATCACGGGTATGCCCTTCGTAGACATCACCATGGACAGGAGTCTTGTCAACAGTCAATTGGGAAGCATCACCATCGCGATCATTTTTGTGATCATTATAGTAGGGTTGATGCTGAGGTCGGTGAGAAATGGAATTTATGCTTCCCTCCCGATCATTGCTGCCATCATGATCCTTTTCGGCGTCATGGGGCTCACAGGTATTTCACTGAACATTGCAACGGTTTTGGTGGCCAGCGTGGCTCTTGGCATTGGGATTGATTATTCCATACATATCATATCCCATTTTAACACCGCCTATCAAAACTACGGCAATACGGAAAAGGCCATTGAAGATGCGATCCTTATCAGTGGAAAAGCCATCATTATCAATGTAATCTCCGTTTCAGCCGGATTCCTGGTACTGGTTTTTTCAGAGATGGTTCCCTTACAATATTTTGGCATTCTTATTGCGCTGAGTATGGTAAGTTCAAGTTTAGGGGCAATGACCTTGTTGCCGGCCATATTAATCACCCTTCATAAAAAGGAAAACCAAATAATAAAATGAGAATAATCAATAAAATAAAAGTTGGTATTACACTTTTGATGGTCATTTTTGCCATAGTTGAAATACAAGCTCAGAGCGCGGCATCCATATTGAAATCAATGGATGATCTCATGGCCGCTCCGCAAGACAAGGAAGCCATTGTTAAAATGGTACTCAAAGACAAATCGGGCAAAGAAAAAGTTCGGGAAGCCATCATGAAACAAAAGGGTCGCTATAAGAAATTATACCGCTACACAAAACCTGAGAAACAGGTAGGAATGGCCACTTTGTCTCTGCCGGATGACATCATCTGGCTGTACATGCCCGCTTTAAAGAAAGCCATTAAAGTAACCTTATTAAGTAAAAGTCAGGCTTTTACCGGAACTGATTTTTCCTACGAAGACATGAGTGGCAACTCCTATGGCGAAAGATTCACCCCTTCGCTCATTGACAACCCGGATGAGAATATATACCAGCTCGAGTTGATGCCCAAATCAATGAAATCATCCTATTCCAAGATCATTGTCTATCTTGATAAAAAGCATTTCTATCCTATCAAAATGGAATATTTTGATCAGAATCAGACCTATTTTAAATATGCCACCTATACCTACAAGAAAAAAGGAAATTACTGGTATGCAGAAGAAGTCACCATGATGAACCTGCAAAAAGAGCATTCAACAGAGATCATCATCACCGATATTAAATTTGATCAGGGCATCAGCGATGAAGAATTCACTGTGGAAAACCTAAAGCCTCTGGATCAATAAAATTAATTTTGAAGCATCGGGTAGGTTTTGCCTTGATATTTTTCCATTTTCAAGGCTTCTTTAAGTCCTTTTAATGTATAAAAAGGCGTATCACTGGCAAACATATTGGCCATCCAGGCCTTGATCGATCCTCTGGGGTCGATTTGCATCTGAAAAACAATTTCAATTTCTTCGGAAGACAATTCTCTGACCTTCCATGACCCGTATCCGTCAATTCTAACAAAGTTTCCTCCTGTTTCAATAGGGTCCTCGAGCAATTCTATGGCAACAACCAGGGTTTTCGATTGTTCATCCCAGGAAAATCTATTGAGATAAACACCATCACGGTCCTTGTAGGGCCATGGAGACTTGGCAACAGCATAATAAATTTGCAGCGAATCAGCCGAGCGTTCCAAAAGCCTTGCAGTTGTAAGGTTGTATCCCCAGGAAATCAAACCTTCCACATCGTACAAAACTGACATGAAATCACTGACATTGGAAGCAATGATCATTTTGCCTTTGAATTCTTTAAAAGACATGATATTATTGGTTCTCGTGAAAACCTCAATACCATCCTTGCTCTTGATCAGATCCCACTCTCCCTGGGCCATACATGGTCCGTTCAAATAGAAAAGCAGGGTAAAAATCAATATGTGTCCTCGTTTTTTAAGCATCATTTGATATTTCAATATGATCAGGCACCTTATATTGCCATTTTTCCATGGCAAATCCCCATTCGGCGGATATTTTTTCGATCAGGCCGGGTGTCATTACATGACGGTTCTTTTTATAGCTTCCCATCTTTTTCAAGTAGCTTATTATCGGTTCCTGTGCCGCTTCAAATCCCGGCAGGTTGATCCCCTGATAAACCTTTTGAATGCAAGATAAGGGATCCCTTTCAAGTTCACCAAAGGAAATCTCGATGAGTTGTCCTTTCGGGATTCTCTCTTTTTGCAGGGCATAATCATGCATCAGGGTCTTGTACAATTCAAAAATATGATCATCGAGATCTTTGTCATCAATTTTCTGAAGCTGTAAATGCGGTAACATTTTGTGAAAAAAATTATGGGTAGACAAGTAAACTTCAATGGGATTTCTATGGATATGAACAAAACGGGCATTCGGAAACATACTGAGCAACTGTTCCACCCTGCCTGTATTTGGAGGATTTTTAGACAAAAACCGTTCCCCTCCCGTATTTTTAAGTGCCTTTTTGATCAACAGTTGATAGTCCTGTTTCCATGATTCTCGATGATCCCTGCCTGTATTTTCAAAGCGGATACACCTTTGATAGAATTGTTCTATTTTTTTAGGAAACATCCAGAAATAATAAAAACTTAAAGGTGTTTTGGCCCCAAGGGCAAATTCTTCCTCCTGTGGCAATTCCATCCCTAGGGTAACATTGTCTCCTTTTCTTGTGCCCGGTATCAAAAGCCTTGCAAAACCTTCAAACAAAAACCTTCCTACCCTAATGAACATAGTATCCGGGAAAACACTTTGATAGGTGCTCGTATATGCCATTTGGGGATCCTGGCACAAAATGTTGTGCAAATGAGTCGTTCCACTTCTCCAGTGACCAATGATAAATACAGGGTCATTTTTAATCTCAACAGCTTTAAATCTTTTATCTATAAAAACTTTTTCAGCCCAGCGAAATGGAAAATTGATCAGATTGACTATAAGGGTCAAAATGAGTCTTGGAAGATACTTTAAAGAGATCCTGTGATGGCCGAAAAGAAAATACAAAACCTTGAATGAATATCCTACTGCGGGGGGTAAGAGAAAACCCTTTTTTTTCGTTTTATTCATCAATATGGAAATCTGGCATCATATTTAGGAGTCAATCCTAAAAACAGATCAAATTATATCAATCTCAGGACCGCTCATTTGCAAGCTTAAAAATAGGTATTAATTTTAAAGGAAAATACCGATTTTAAAAATTTAAGCCGGGATCAGATTATTCCGGACCTGATTCAATTTGAGGCAATAAATTGATATGGCTACTTTTTGATCAGCTTTTTGGTTACGGCGTATTGATCTGAATGAATTTTGATCATGTAAATGCCCGAATTGAGGTTTCTCAAATCGATCCTCGAAAAATTACCGGGAACATCCTTAATAAGTTCTCCGAGCAAACTATAAACCTGAACACCTGTTATTGGCAGATTCGATTGAATGGACAAATAATTCTGTACAGGATTCGGATACATTTTGATCGCATCGTTCAACATAAAATTGTCAACCGCAGCATTTTTTTTGACAGCCGGATCATTGGCATCCACTTGTGCAGAGGTACTTGCAATACCTGCACAAAAAAATAAGAATAAAAACAGTACGTATTTTTTCATCATAGATCCGTCTTTTCCGAAGTCAGATACAAAATTACCAATTCTGCGGCGCTTTTTCTAAAAACCAAATAAAAATTTATCAACCATTTTGAACCAGCTGTGAATATTTTTGATTCTATCTTTCAGATCCGCGAAATGCATCTATGAAATTATGAATTATAATTTAATAACTTCTTTAAATTATGTTAAGTTTTACATTCCCATTGTCGATAAGGAATTGCATTTTTTAACTTTTCAAATCGGGAAACACTAAAAACCGGCACAATAGAAAATGTCAGGCAAAAAAAAAGAGGCTTAAAGCCCCTTTTTTCAGATTTTTGATTCTTTTTTAAAATCCGCATTCAACCAAATCATCCGGATTTTCATTTGTCCTTTGCAAAACAAAGGTCTCATCGTCTTCCAACTGACCATCCTCATAGAATTTACTGTTGACTGCCAGGACATCCCCGGTTACTGTTAATTGCAGTATAGAATATTCTGAAGGACCTTCATCAATTCTGATGACTACTTTGTTTTCTGTGTTCTCAAGCACTTCAACATTACCCGCATCAATGATACTTTCATAAATAAAACAATTTCCATCAAATGAGATCCATATTTCAAAAGGGTTGGATTCTGTATTGTTGATCTGAGCGTAAATAGCCGCCCCACTCACCGGCTCCTCAAATTTCCATACTGAACCTCCGTGCTTTTCTAAAAACGATTTCTCTACATCATTGTCATCATCACTACAGGAAAATAAGGCCAAAGCCATCATTGTGAATAAGCCAAGGGCCCTGAATTTTAACATAATTGCTTTCATAATTTTTTGTTTGATTTAAATTGAATTTCCTATCAAACGAAATGTTGGCCGTTAAATTGTAATGGAAACCATAAATTTGACAATTGCAAAAAACTGACTTATTGTCATTTATGACCTCTTTGGCTTGATATTCGACTAGAACATATCATGACAAATAAAAATGTTTCCTTCGTCTGGGCCTTTAAAGAATTTATCTGGCCCCGAAAAAAAATTGTAGCGATTGGGTTGGTCCTGATCATCTTAAAAAGTTTATCGGGGCTTGTCCTGCCTTATGCAACTAAGAATTTAATTGATGAAATCATTCCTTCCCAGGACATGAAGGCCCTTGGACTTTTGCTTGTTGTTGTGGTTGTTTCCATCATCATACAGGCATTAAGTTCATTTTCACTCACAAGACTGCTCAGCGTGGAAGCACAGCACCTGATCTCCCTGCTGAGGGCCAAAGTGCAAAAAAAACTGCTCACCCTTCCTGTGAGTTTCTTCGACAACAATAAGTCAGGCGCCCTTGTATCGAGGGTAATGACTGATGTTGAAGGGGTACGAAATCTGGTGGGTACAGGACTCGTTCAGCTGATAGGAGGCTCTTTAACTTCGGTTATCTCACTGGTCATTTTGATTAAAATCAATGCGATGATGACCTTGTTCGTCCTGCTCCCTGTTGCCCTTTTTGCTTTTATTGCCATGAAGGCCTTTGGTTATATCCGTCCCATTTTCAGAGTACGAGGAAAGATCAATGCAGAAGTCACGGGTCGTTTAACCGAAACCCTGAACGGGATCAGGGTCATAAAAGGATTCAATGCTGAGGCACAAGAACGTAAAACCTTCGAGCATGGCGTTGAAAGACTTTTTCTGAACGTTAAAAAAAGCCTGACAGCTACGGCCATGATGACCAGTTCATCTGCCCTTCTTTTGGGTCTGGCCTCTACAGCCATCATGGGCATGGGAGGATATTATATCATGAACGGGAGCATGACCTACGGTGAATTTGTTTCCTATACCTTGTTTCTCGGTTTTATGATTGCTCCAATTGTTCAGATGAGCAATATTGGCAGCCAGCTGACAGAAGCCATGGCCGGATTGGACCGAACCCAGGAACTCATGAATATGGCAGAGGAGGACGATCCTCAGGTGAGAACTGTAAAAATTGATAAGGTCAAAGGAGATATCTTGTTTGATCGTGTTTCCTTTAGTTATGAAAAGGGAAAGGAGGTGCTCCATGACATCTCGTTCTCTGCTCCTGCAGGAAGTGTTACAGCACTTGTCGGTTCATCAGGATCTGGAAAATCAACTATTGCAGGACTGGCCGCAAGCTTTCTCAACCCAAATAAAGGCAGGGTTACCCTCGATGGAATCGATCTTTCAAAAGCAAATTTAAACAGCTACAGGTCAAATCTGGGGGTGGTGCTGCAGGATGATTTTCTATATGAGGGAACAATTCGTGAAAACATTTTGTTTCCCAGACCGAATGCTACCGAAGAAGAATTGCTTGAAGCTGTAAAAGGAGCCTACGTGAACGAATTTACAGATCGGTTTGATGATGGACTTGACACCGTGATTGGTGAAAGAGGGGTGAAATTATCGGGCGGCCAGCGGCAAAGAATATCGATTGCCAGAGCACTTTTAGCCAATCCCAGGATCATTATTCTGGACGAAGCCACTTCAAATCTGGACAGTGAAAGTGAAACTTTTATCCAAAAAAGTTTACAGGAATTGATGAAAGACAGAACCACCTTTGTCATTGCCCATCGTTTGAGCACCATCCAAAAAGCACATCAGATACTGGTGATAGAAGAAGGAAAAATAAAGGAGAGGGGCAAGCACCAGGAGCTTTTGGATAAAAAAGGGAGATATTATGATTTGTATACCTATCAGAGCAGGATCTGATCTTGTATGATAGGCGCATTGGAATTTCTGTTCCCATCAGAATTTTGGATGAAATCAAAACAAACCGTAAAGGATATTAAGGAAGCCATGAGGGCTAAAACCTGATCTTGTATTAAATTTAAGTTAAATCCCTGTACCTCACTTTGAAACTTTGATTTTTCTTCAGATTTAATGATTAATTTTAGCCCTGAAATTCTACATTAAATTTGATTAAAATGATCCGGAAGCACATCACAACAACTGAAATGGTAAAAAAACTGTTGAGCGTCATAGAAAACAGGGTGGAAAAAAGTAAGACGCATCATTCCGACAGAAAAAGAAACCTCGAAACGACCCTGTAAGATCATTGAGGTCTATGATCCATTTAGCCATCACTCATCATCATGGTGAGACAAAAAATAAAAAAAGCCCCGAAATTTCGGGGCTTTTTTCAGTCTAATCTATTTGTCTGGGGGAAAAATTTTTAAGGCATTACAACTTGATCAATAGCGTGAATCACACCATTGCTTGCATCCACATCGGTCATGATGATCGTTGATTTGTTTCCTTTCGCATCTTTCAACATTACTTTTCCATCTTTCACATAAGCGGTTAATTTCTCGCCATTAACGGTAGTGATGCTGAATTTTCCATCATTGTCTTTTATGGCTTTCAAAACATCTGCGGCCATGAATTTACCTGCCACCACATGGTAGGTCAAAATGGAGGTCAAAGTTCCTTTGTTTTCGTCTTTCAAAAGGCTTTCAACTGTTCCTTCCGGAAGTTTTGAAAAAGCATCATTGGTAGGGGCAAAAACGGTAAATGGCCCGTCTGAATTTAAAGTAGCGACTAAATCTGCCGCTTTAACTGCAGCAACAAGAGTTGAGAAATTGTCATTTGAAGCAGCTACACCTACTATGGTTTGCTTTTCTTTCAATCTTTCTGTTTTGGTCGATTTGTCTTCGTTTTTCGCAACAGGATCATTGTTGTTTGCTGTTACTGAAATTGTTGCAATGAGGAACACTCCTAGTGTCCAGCTCGTCATAGTTTTTGAGATTTTCATGTTATTGAGGTTTTTTGTTTCCACAAAGATACAGGGGCAATGAAGATTAAAATAATATTTTTGTTTAAAGTTTTGTTAAAAAAGTTAGACAATAAATTAATTGGCTGATTAGAAATGTTTTATATTTCAAGCCCCGGATCTATGAAACTTGCACTGATTTTTTCCGGACCATCTCTGAGAAAATATTTCAGAACATTCAACCTTAACAATATTTTAACTCAAACTCTTGCTTTATGACATTTTATGTCGTCAATCTTTAATGATTCAACTGGTACATTTGATTCATAATTTTTAAAGAAAAGCAAAATGAAAAATTCAGTTCTACAAACGATACTTGCGGCTGGGATCATAAAATTCACAGACATCAATGACTCCTTCCTATGCAAAATTGAAGCAGGAAAAATCAAGAAGGAGGTTGAAAATGCATTAGGCAATTTGAAAAATGGCCTGATCAGTCAAATGGAATTCAATAATATTATTTTCAATAATCAAAGAAAGCTTGACGATGTTCTGATCACCTAAGGGTGATGCCGATTAAATATTGTTGTTTAAAAAGATTTTAACCTAAATTTGTTTTGTAAAATTTGATTTAGGATGAACAAAATAGCCCTTATCACCGGAGCCACCTCCGGTATTGGTGAAGCAACGGCCAAATTATTTGCAAGAAACAATATTGATCTGATACTCTGCGGGAGGAGAAAGGCTAAACTCGATCTCCTTGAAAGGGAGCTTGGCGAGCTGGTTGCCATAAAAAGCCTCAGCTTTGATGTAGGTAACAGAAATGAAGTCATCCAGAGTCTTGAGACACTTGAACCGCAATGGAGAAAAATTGACATACTGATCAACAATGCAGGCGGGGCACACGGACTTGATCTGTTCATCGATGGAGATATCAAGGACTGGGAAAAAATGATGGATTTCAATGTCAAGGGCCTTTTGTATGTGTCAAAAATAGTGGCAGACTGGATGATCAAACGTAAATCGGGTCACATCATCAATATCAGTTCTATTGCAGGAAAACAAGTTTACAGCAAAGGAATGGTTTACTGCGCGAGCAAATCAGCAGTTGAATCCATTAGCAAAGGAATGAGACTGGAACTTGTACCCCATGGTATTCGCGTCAGCAATATTGCTCCCGGGGCGGTTGAAACAGAATTTTCATTGGTCAGGTTCAAAGGAAACAAAGAAAAAGCCAAAGCCGTATATCAAAATTACACACCTTTAAGCGCTCAGGATATTGCAGACAGTATCTATTACTGCGTCAATGTGCCGTCCCATGTTCAAATTGCCGATATGACAATCTTTCCTGCATCTCAGAGTGACGCTACCACCATTCACAGGCAATAGACCACTGCTTTTATTTCTCAAGATCGACAACACCTGCTACTGTGGTTCCATAGCATAGAACTTTTGAGCAAACCGACATACTATTGATCATGGTCAAGATATTGATTGACCACTGTCATTTTAAAATTGCCAGATATGCTGTATTTTACCTTGTCACCTCCTCTACGAGGATGATTAATGATCAATGGTTATTTAAAAATGTGGATTATGAAAAATATATTAGCAACAATTGACTTCAGTCACAATGAAAAGCTGGTGATGGATATGGCTCTTGACCTGGCTAAGGCATTTGGTGGAAAAATATGGCTCTTGCATGTGGCTCCGCCTGAACCTGAATTCATCGGTTTTGGGGTTGGCCCCCAATACGTAAGAGACACCCGGGCTGACGAATTGAAAAAAGAACGCCGCTTGATGAATAAATACGCTGAACAAATGCAAGAAGAAGGTGTTGATGCCAAGGGATTGGTAATCGAAGGTGCTACTGTGGATATGATCCTGGAAAAAGCAGAAAAACTGGGCATTGACCTGATCATTACAGGGCATCATGAACACAACTTCGTTTACAAAGCTTTTTTTGGAAGCGTGGCAAAAGGAGTGGTCAAAAAAACCAAGATCCCTGTTCTTCTTGTTCCGCTTGAATAAATTGTTTTAAATACAGAAAAACAAGATTCAATATTTCACCATTTTTTTTGTGGCGATGGTACCGTTTGTTCCTTTAAGCTCAACGATAAAAAAACTTCCTGTCTGTAACTTTTCTATTCCCAATTGAAAGGAATTCTTTTTTGGCTGATCTGACATCAATTGCCTCCCCAAAAGATCATGGATACGAATCTCTGCTATTTCTTGTTCAGCATCCACAAAGAGCCTTTCCTCTTCCACATAAACATTCAGCCCATCTTCAAAAGAAAGATCTTCCTCTGAAAGGATCGTGTTATTGAACACCAGACTGAAACGACTGGTAAAAGATCCCGTATCATTATTTTTGAAATGATAGGCCCCCTGATTGAGATCGTGCAGAAGTCCCAACTCCTTATCCATTAAAAAGATCTCGGAATCCTGCAACAATCCTTCTGCCCTATCAATTTCAATTTTTAAATCAAGCACTTCCCTGAAAATGTCTAATCCCAAATCAATTTTAAATGAGGGCTCAAAGGGTCCAAGGCCTTGTATCGCCAATTTTTTATTCCCCAGCAAGGAATAAAAGTCAACAGATCCTCCATTGTCAAGATAATAAGCATCATAACCAGGATCGAAATCGTCGGAGGCTAATTCAGAAAACCCAATCAAAATTTGTTTAAAGAATCCTTCAGCTCCTTTTAAATTTAACCATAACCGATCCCATTCATCAGAATTTTTTTCTTTTGAACTTTTGAAAAACTGGTCATTCTGACCAGGCAGGATCATACCCGGATCAAAAACCAAAGTTTCTGCTTTCAATGCCCTCACAAAAAATCCCTGACCCGATCCGATATTTTGACTCACTTCTGTATTTTCTTCGATGGCAACTCCTCCTGTATAATTATAGGTCACATAATCACTGGGTGAATATTCATTATCTGAAATCGCGGTAGCATGCGTCCATAAATATACCGTACCATCAATGACACCTCGGGTCTCACCATTGGTCTTTAAAAAGACTTCAATATCTATGGCAGAGGGATACGGGTTCCCAATCAAATTGAAATCATTGTCAACATTTTCATTGTTTCCTTCGTCATTGTCAAAATACATGACATCCGTTGATATAATTCCATAATTAGGAGTTCCTTTAAAACTTAATTCATGACGCCCGGTCTCACCCGAAGGCCCTTCAGCTGCAAACCCCTTTCCAGGTGTCATGAGACCTTCCGCTTTTACCCAAACATCCCAGTAAGTATTTTCATCGATGTATTGAGATTGATCGTAGGCAAAAATCCTTTCGGGGTTTACTTCAAGAAACACATTTTCAATTTGTTCCTCCTGAACCGGAGATGACCAATAGGTGATATCATTAGGGTGGTTTCTCAGCGTCGAATTCTCAATCTTTTCTATTTTACCTGTCACTTCGGCTACAGGATTGTTAAAGATCAGGGATTCAGTGTCACCGATCTTAAGTATCCCGTCACTGGCAACCTTCAGGTCTCGGTGAATGATCAAATTTTTATTGCTCCCTTCGGTATTGTTCATGAAAATAAAAGATGCCCCGGAATTGATTGAAAGGTCATGGACCATAAAATTTGTCTCCCCGGCATTATAAATTCCATCAATGATGGTGTTTCTTGTCCTGTCAGGTTCCAGGTTGATCCAGTCCGATCCATCCCATTTGCTTGGCCCCGTTGTTTGTGTGCCCAGGGCTATATTCCTATTTTTATCTGCCTGATTCACTTCTTCAATCGAATCAGGCTCGATCCACCAGGAAGCGTCAAAATCCCTTTGTGGCAATTCATTTGAATTACCTCCTCTGATCAGGGAGGTATTTTGTCCCCATCCACTGGCTGGGGTATATCCGAGAATGTCTTTTCGGTTGGTATATTTCCTGCTTCCCGGAGTTGTGGTGATCAGGATGACATCATCTCCGTCAAAATCACTTACAGGACTTAGTATTTGCTCAGCATTGCCAATGTATTCCACTTGAGGAGAAGCCGGGCTTTCGACATTTTTAAACAGCAATACCTCATCAACCTCCAGGGCAGGAATTCCCTGGGTGGCCTTTGGCTTGGCAGCTGCCATATCTCCAAGGTCAGCACTGTCATACAAGTCTAAAAAATAGCTGCCGGATGGTATTGGCTTACCGGAAATATTTTTGACCTCCAGCCATTTACTGTTCGTTGCTTCATCATGATAATATTGAGAAATCATGATATCCTGGTCCGCGGTGCTCAGATTATTATTTAAATGTTCATTTCTTCCCAGAACAAGTACCACGTCACTGTTAAAACTTACAGCTCTGCCGAATACATCAGTTTGTGCAGAATTGTTATTGCTGGGGTGCTGAATCGACATAAAAATATACCTGTAATCGGGCGAGAAGGTCAATCCCGTAGGTTCGCTATTACCAGGAGTCCTTGCAAATATCTTGACTTTCGGGTTGCTCTGTGTATGACCATTTTCAACCACCCAGATATAATTATTACCTCCGTCCTGAGCCACCCACAAATTACCCAGATCATCAAAAACCAGGTTATCATTGCCGCTGCCCCAGGTTTCTGATGTCGAATCAGAAATGGCATAAACCATTGATTTATCGCCTACAAATGTTTCAAATCCGGAAACCGTTGTCCCAGAAATGGCATCGCTGTC
>JAHEHF010000048.1:3838-6787 GCA_024644745.1 Flavobacteriaceae bacterium | reverse complement strand
CGATGGGAAGAAGGCAGGTGAAAATCCGAATCCTGAACACCTTTATCAAGCGACGTAAATTCACTGATGTGCTGCGCATTCAATATGGCACATATAAAAAAAGACAGGATGAGGGGCGCCTTACTTTTCATAGTCTTGAGGAAATATTATTCTAAAAAACAATCGATCCCTGTTTAGTTTATGGATCGAGTTTTCTTCTTCATAGCAACAGCTGAAAAATCATGATATTCAGATATTTACCGGAATAAATTTACGATATTTTTTTAAAACTTACTGATTTAGGGTTCAAGTCAAGGTGTTTTTCAAAAATGCAGGGCCTGATTTTTACATTGAACCCGCCGTAATAAAATCTATTCTTTGATAAATTTCATACTTACAGAACCATTCTGTGAATAAAGTTTTAACACGTAAATTCCCTTGGAAAGATTTTTAATTCCAAGTGTCTTTTTATTGGAATGATCTTCAAATACTTTCTTTCCCAGGTAATCATAAATCTCTGTTTTTTCGATGTCAGCATCAGAATCAATGTTTAAAAATTCCTTTACAGGATTTGGAAAAAGGTGCTCCGGATTCAATTGATGTATCCCAACACTAAGTGTTTTAGCACTTACACTGTACAAACTCGTATTGCCAAGTGCATTTTTTTCGGCACTGATATAATATTCATTTTCATTAAAATATGTCACTGCCTCTATTTGGAAGGAATAAGTTGTCGGGGTGCTCACATTATACCGGTCAATCACTCCATTTGAAAATTTCCCATTCGAGAAACCTGTCAATTCAATGATAAAAGGTGTAATGCCTGCATAGCCGGTCAACATAACTTTTTCGGACAAAATATTATAGGATCCTGCCGTAACCAGGCCCTGGGCATCAAAACTGTCTACCCTTTCAACGGAATAGGTTCCCGCTGCCTTGGGAATTTTATAAATATTGGTTCTTCCGTCTTTCCAGTTCTTGGTGAACACAAATAAATTCTCTCCATAAGAAATGATTGCCTCCGCATCATAATTCGTATTCTGCGGGGCAGCCGAAAAATCGGTCTGATCGGCGTATGAAAACCGAATTACCTCCGCTGTCACTTCAGCATTGTTCAAATAATCTGTTTTCAGGATTTTATAGATACGAAGGTTGGTTCTGTTCCCATTGTTATTACCGAAGTCACCAATATAGATATAGTTTTCATCGTCGCAGATATCTTCCCAGTCAGTATTACTGGCATCTTTAATTTCGACGGTTCGACTCACTACCCCATTATTGGTATTGATCTCGTACAGAGCAGCCTCCCCGCCAGAATCGTTATGCGTGATCAACCTACTGTCAAAAAAAACCAATCCTGAAGTTTCTTGTACCAAATCGTCCATGGTTGTAACCAGATTAAGATTCTGAGCATAGCCCAATACCGAGCATGTCAAACACATTGTCAAGAGGCGCATTCTCATCATAATTTAACTTTAATTTTTAGCTTTAAAAAGTATATCAATTTATTATAACGGTGAAAGGTAAACAATTTTTCATTGTATTGTTCATAGCGTATGACCCGGATTTTTAAAAAAATCATACAAGTTGCCATGTTTTTCAAATAAATTATCATGCTTTTTATATACGAACCAACATTTTAATTCAATGGATTGATTTAAATGTAAACCAAATATTCCTTGAATTAAAACATAATTCCAGGAAAGACACATATATTTTCTTCACATAAACCATACTAATTTCCCAAATATATCGTTATGATATATCGAATTGCTATGCTCATTATCGATGAGATAATTGAACGAAAAAGAATTTTGCTATCTATGAAAAAAGTAAGATATAAGGACTTGCTCATCCATTCCTTAGAGCTAAAAATATTCCTGCTTGAGTTGGAAAAAAATCTTTCAAAATTGGAAATTAAAAGTAAAAGTAAACCGGGTGAAATGTAAAATTTAGGCTTTCAAGCTTTTTAAGTCTTTGATTATCTTGCTTTTAAAATTGTAACGCAAATAAATTGATTTTTTTTAAAAAATCATGTTTACTTTATTAAAATTAAATCATCAACGCTAAAAGAGAAAGCTATGATAGAAATACATTCCCCCAGCAGAGAAGAAATTAAGAATTTCCTGAAAAAAATCGAAAGTCGCATTCGCAGAAACGAGCGGTCCGAAAGAACCAGTCAGAAATACGAATCAAGGCTTTAATAAGATTTCAGCAGCAATTAAAACATCCGGGATGTCCTGAAGACACCGATTCGGATGTATCAATTTACTTTCCCCCCGAGAACCAGTTGCAAGGATGCAACTGGTTTTTTTATTGAATTCCGGAACACAGCCTCTATTTTATTTTTAAGAAAAAAACATCAAATGTCTATAGGAGAATAACTCAATTGATACGCTTCACGCTTTCCAACTTTAAAGCCGACATGAGTGTCTCCATTTCACTTACATCAAAAGATGCCGC
The DNA here is from genome assembly GCA_024644745.1 of Flavobacteriaceae bacterium. Taxonomy (GTDB): domain Bacteria; phylum Bacteroidota; class Bacteroidia; order Flavobacteriales; family Flavobacteriaceae; genus Lutimonas. Next base: position 4,345 of record JAHEHF010000048.1, on the reverse strand, counting down.
AAAATCTGCAGGAATAATCGCGAACCTGAAAATAACCCCTTCTGTAAAAACCGGATCAAGAAGACCGGGATCAAAGGTACCATCCAAAAAGAATCTGATGTCAATCTGACTGTAATCAAATCCGTAAAGCAGGATGTCATTTCCAAAGAAAAGGGTTTGGGGCAAGGGCTCCCAGATATCAAGACCATTCTCGGTCGAAACGAGGATATACGCCATAATGATATCACTATCGTATACCTCAATATCTCCGGGAATCTCAATGATTTCCTGATATCCGTTGAGTTCATTGAAATCTACCACAACTTCAACGACCTGACCCAGGATACCATCAATACCGTCTTCCCCCGGAGGCCCTGGCAGACCGGGTGGCCCAGGTTCTCCCACACTACCGTCACAAGAGGTCAACAAAACTGTCATAATCAAAAATAAAGTACTAAATATTCTCATAATGTATTGGATTTATGAGCTATATAGACAACTATCGGGCCAAAATGCACAATCAGCTAT
>JAHEHF010000048.1:0-3738 GCA_024644745.1 Flavobacteriaceae bacterium | reverse complement strand
TTTCTTTCTGATGCTTCGGGATCCCCACCTAATTTGATTCCAGGCATGTTTTTGATATGCACATCCTGCTGAGGGAAAGGAATTTCTATACCCTGCGCCGCAAACTGATTGTAAATCCCGATCGAAATATCACTTTTTGATTTTAGCCCTGCTTCGAAATGCACCCAGTATCGCAACTTAAAATTCAGGGAACTGTCGCCAAATTCACTGAACAAAGCCTGAGGTTCAGGGATTTTCAAGGCATCCTCATTTTTTGCAACCTCATCAGTCAAAATTTTCAGTATTTGATTCGGATCTGAACCATAGGTGGTACCAATTTGGATTTCAATTCGCTTGATGCTGTCAGACAATGTCCAGTTGATCAGGTCATTGGCAATTAAATTATTATTTGGAACAACAACCTCTGCCCCATCATAAGTCACTATGCTTGAGGATCTAACACCTATTCTGTTCACAGTGCCAAGAAGGTTATTGACCTCTACGGTATCTCCGACGTGGATGGGCCTTTCAAATACAAGTATCAGACCTGAAACAAAATTTGAAATAACGGTCTGAAGACCAAAACCAATACCTAAACCCAGAGCACCGGCCATCAGGTTAAATTTACTCAGATCAACGCCCAGGGATGACAGTGCCAATACAATTCCAAAGGCAATCACAAAATACCTGATCACCAACGAAATTGCCGCAGGAACTCCCTTGGGCAACTTGATGATTTTAATGGAAACTTCTTCGCTTTCAAATAGAAAAGAAATGAGGCTTGTAATCAAAAAAGAAACCGCAAGGATAAATATGAATCTTAATATATCCCCCATGGAAAACATGATACTCCCGATCTGATAAGGCTCATTGAGCACATCATTCAAAAACTGCCTGATGGGGGCCAGCAAATCGATCATTTCAAGAAACAACAATAGCCAGAATATAAAAGCCAGAACCCTGATGATTCGAAGCGCCTTGATCTCAAGTTTAAATTTCTTCTCATGTTCAATTGAACTCCCTGTATTGTAGTAGCGATGGATCAAACCTGTACTCAGGCCTCCGGCAATCATTAGAATTCCATAAAACATAAGTGTGAAAACACCGCTCTGTGTGGTTATTTTTAAAGTGAGATCCGTGAGATTGGTATATCCCAAAATGTTAGATACAACAGAAATGAGCAAGAAAGCATAAACCACTGGGGTAAGCCGTATCAGAAACATTCCAAATCTACCTATTTTCATTTTTCGTATCTCAAGATATGGATGTGTAAATGCAAACAAAACAGCTGATACAATAAGGGCCTCAACCAATAAATAGATCCTGTATTGGGGAGAGCTAAACCAGAAATATGTTTTTGCCGAATCCAGTATGTAGAACAATACGATGAAATAAATGATTTTCTTAAAACGCTTGTACATATAAGGCTTAACGACCGGAATTGCAAAGATAAGGATCAGAAGGCCCAGGATATCATTTAAAAGCATGGGCAGGTTCTTAAAAAACAAAATGGCTATCACCAGAGATAAAAAGATGATACACTCCAGGGCATGATTCAAGATAATGTCTTTCGCATTTTGAAGATCACCATCTTCTTCATTGAATTCAAATTTCTCAAAAGTTCTTTTCGTCAGCATGATGAAAAAAACGACAGAAGCGACGATGAGTATAAATAGGTACAAACTGCTTTCGCTTGTTCTGAAAAATTGAATAATTCGTTCAACATTCTCGGGTATGGATTCGACTTCGCTCTTTTCTGAATCATTATTATCAGAACTTCTAAAAGAAGTTTTCCATAATGGCTGATGTCGTAAATAAAATAGATCATAAACTTCTGATTCCTTTAGAGTCATAAGCTCATCGATCACCTGGTCCACAGTGGTTTTTAGCTTGTTGATCTTCGTTTCCAATAAAAGATACTTGTTATTCTGATCGACAATATTCTTATGGATCTCCTTAAAATCATTCCATACCACTTTTATACTGCTCAAGACTTCTAAAGGTACTTTTTCTGAAGATGCATTTGCATAGGTCAGCTCCCAGGTCCTTTCATTGAACTGAACCCTGTCCAGCAATATAACATTCCTTTCACTCACCCCGTTTATTTTTGATTCCCAACTATTGAGCTGATCGTAATAGCCATCCCATTTATTGCTGCTGTTGATTATTTTTTGACGGTTTGGATTGGCTTTCATAAAGTCCTCCACACGCCTTTTTTCGACCTTGATAAACTCGGCATATGCAGGATAAAGCGAATCGATTTGCAAAACAGTACTTTTTGACCTGATCCTTCGGTTCACATCTTTGATCTCAAGATTTGCCTCTTCAATTTTTTGAACAATATTGATTACCGGTATGGCCTGAGGCTGCACCCTGGTGGAGTCTATCAAAGTTCCGGTCTGACTCAGCTGTGCAGATGAAAATAACGGTAACAGCAGCCAAAAAAGCATTAAAACAGCACCGAAAAAATTCTTATATCTGAAATTCATGAGATTTTCTATTGACACTAAAAGTAACAAATTAGCTTCTTAACACAAATATTTTTTTATACACTCCCTTCTCTTCAAACCCTGCGAAGCTCATAGGCAATGAAGACAGGCATTATAGGATTTTTTTTCACCGACACAACTTGAGGTAACAAAAACAAAAAAACAGGTCAATTTTCTGTCTTCAGGGCGTCATAGGCCGCAAACATATTGACCTGGGCCTCGTTCAGGATAAAGCTGCTTACCTCCTGAAACTGGGATTTCGAATTGTCAAAAAAGATTTCCCGGCGCTTTTTAAAAACAAAATTCATTTTTAAAACTTTTCCCATGGAACGGTTGTAGGCTTCCAAAGCATCCTCATCTATTTCAACAAAATTAATGCAGTTCAAAAATTCGGTCTCCCGTCCGTACATTTCTTTGACCATTTCATTGAGGTAATATTTTACGACATATGCATTGTCTTCAACATCCATCTCAATGGTATGCCTGAATTTGGCCTCCAGCACATCCGCCATTTGACTCCTTTTGGGGTAGAGTTCGGTTCCTATATTCTTGTAAAGAACTTTTATTTCTCCCCTCACCCTGATGAAACCCTTCTCGAGATTCAGGGTTTCAATGGTGTCATTAGGGGTTGACTCAGGATTTGAATACCAGGATTTCAATTTTGACATGATCTCTGATTTGCTCAATCCTTCCGCCTGAAACACCCTTGACACTGATTTTTCTTCAATCAGGTAATCCTGAGACTGTAAAAGGTTTGTAACCAATAAACAAAACAGGATCAATCCATTTAATCTATTCATTTTTGTTATTTTGTTTGTATATATAACTATGATGGCTCAACTTTCAAATTTGACTTTGAATCGAGCCGGGCATAAAAATATCATATGCCATTTCTGGACATGATAATTACTTTACTAAAGTTCCGTGTTTTTAGATTCATTTATTCCGGGCCCTAAAAAAAGTTTTGAACAAGTTATAAAACTAGCTCGCCTTTCCGCCACCGCCAAATAAAATACCAGCTCCAAGCACAAAACCAAAGTCATACCAACCCCCTGTATTGTTGACGGCGTATAAAGCAATGTCATCATTAAAAAGGCTATAAACAAATGAGAAAGGCGATATAATACCATGCCATAAGCCGCCCCAGAAACCGTATAGATCTGTTTCCAAACAGGCATCAAGCGGCAGGGAATGTGCGCATCCTGTGAGTAAAAAAAGCATCGAACTCACCAAAATAATTCTTGTAATTTGTTTTTTAATTTTTTTCATC
>JAHEHF010000096.1 GCA_024644745.1 Flavobacteriaceae bacterium | reverse complement strand
CCCTCTTCCCCACTCATATAATAACTAGTATTCGACACATTGATTCCGGCTTCCACTTCTTCATCCTCTGTACACTGGCAATTCAAACCCAATACTAAAAACAAGCCGATTATAATTCCTGATTTTTTCATGATTCATTGATTTAATTTCAAATGAAGATAACAAAAGATCCCGCAACAAGAAATTCATCTTTTAAAATTATGATAAATCCTGTCTTAGTAAAAATGTTGATATCCTAAGGAAATACCACACCATCAGTAAGGAATTGTATATCAACCGCAAGTTATTGTCATCTCTTTATACTATTCTTTAAATAACCTTACAGATGGTAAGTTTTTTCCTTACCTCCTATGAGGTATATGTTTCTAAATTTCAGCTTTAAAGCCAGAACATCTATTTAAGCAAGACGAATGGAGTTAAAACGATTCAGAAACAAATACAACCTGGAACTTATTCCGGCCTCCCACGAAAATATCATTCTCGGAAATCTCGTCTGGGATCCCCTCATAGGAAAACCAAAATTTGACCATCCCGGAATGCCTGAGCATATTTATAATGCCTTTCTGGATTCAGGAATCATCTCCAGGGAAAACTGGATGAAAGCCATCAAGGACCTGCACAAGGAAAAAATAGCCAATGCCCACCTTGCAGACAGGGTCATCAGCATGGAGTCCAACGTGGTTACAACCCTCGAAAATGCTGTCATCGAAGAATTACAGCATAAATTTGAACTCGATAAAATCGATAAGTTCCACTTTGGGAACCTGCAGGTCAGAACCATGTCTAATCTCAACAGGATCAGGATCGACAATTACCTCGAACTTCTGAAAAAAGACAAATGGAAAGCTTATGACGGACGCATCAGACGCGTTTTCATGATTACAGAATTGTATTATGGCAGCATACAACTCATTTTGAGCAAGGAGGTGAAGCATGAAATCGAAACACTCCTGGGCCAGACAGACCTTCAACTTGTTGAATCCATTGAATTCGATAAATCCGTTGAGTATTCATTTGATCATAAAATGGTACCCTTCGCCATGAGACTCGAAAAATTAAAAGAGTTTAATGGTTAGGCCTCAAATGAAGGATATTTTGATCATGTATAAAGCTTTCTTAGGTTATTGTGCTTGGTTTTTTTTATGTCTATTCTAAAATATATTCGAGAAAACATGAATTATTATGAATTAAAGCATTATTTATCAACATTTTAAATTATTTTTCAATATACCTTGTTTTTTAAAAAATTTTGATTTCTTTTGCGTTATCAAAAGAACTATTTTTGTTCTTAGATATTAGGCTATTAGCTGAGCATTATGAAAAGTGTTTCTATGTTCGGGTCTTTGGAAATGAGGGAGTCAAACCCAAAGATGGCTTATCAGATAAGTAACCGAAATTTAAAGCTAACTTCCGTAAACAACCCGATAATTTCTAGTCAGCGCGACTATTGGTGTTTTGTGCCTTCAGTGGAACATCTGTTCATTATTTAAGGATTGCTTCTTCGTTATACATGAGGTATAACAACAGTTTCTATTTTTTTATCCAATCTTTAAATATAAAACGGTGAACACAAAATACATTGATTTAATAGACCAGACCTTTGATTTTCCACAGGAAGAATTTAAGCTCAGAGAAAAAAACCTTGAATTTCATGGTATCGATCTTATGAAGCTGGTTGAGACCTATGGCAGCCCATTAAAGTTTACCTATCTGCCCAAAATATCGGAAAATATAAACAGGGCGAAAACATGGTTTCGGAATGCCATGGAGAAAAACAATTATTCCGGAAATTACTATTACAGCTATTGCACTAAAAGCTCTCATTTCAGCCATGTACTCAATGAGGCCCTGAAAAATGATATCCATATAGAAACGTCTTCGGCATTTGATATCAATATCGTGGAGCAACTCAAAAAAAGTGGAAAAATAAAGAATGACACTTTTGTGATCTGCAATGGTTTTAAAAGAGATCTGTACATTGAAAACATAGCCCGTCTCATCAATGAGGGCCATGAGAACTGTATCCCTGTGATTGACAATTATGAAGAGATCAATCTGCTGTCAGAAAAAATCAACCGCAAATATAAAATTGGCATCCGCATCGCATCAGAAGAGGAGCCAAAATTTGAATTCTACACTTCCCGTCTTGGTATCGGTTATAAAAATATTGTGCCTTTTTATGAGAAGCAAATTAAAAACAATGAAAAGCTGGAGTTGAAGATGCTTCACTTCTTTATCAATACCGGTATTAAAGACAATGCCTATTACTGGAACGAACTGGTGAAGTGCCTGAAAGTTTATGTCAGACTGAAAAAAATATGCCCGAGCCTGGACAGCCTGAATATTGGCGGCGGATTTCCGATCAAGAATTCACTTGCCTTTGAATATGACTATCAGTACATGATTGATGAGATTATCAACCAGATCAGCAGTGCCTGTCATGAGGCAGGCGTACCGACACCACACATTTTTACTGAATTCGGCAGTTTCACTGTGGGGGAAAGCGGGGGTGCCATATATAAGATCCTTTACCAAAAACAACAGAATGACCGGGAAAAATGGAACATGATCGATTCTTCATTTATCACCACGCTTCCAGACAGCTGGGCCATCAACAAGCGTTTTGTAATGCTCCCAATAAACAGATGGGACAGCGAATATGAAAGGGTTTTACTGGGAGGGCTCACTTGCGACAGTGATGACTATTACAACAGTGAGCAGCACATGAATGCAATTTATTTGCCAAAATATAAAAAAGACATCCCCTTGTATATTGGCTTTTTTAATACAGGAGCCTATCAGGAGACCATTGGTGGTTTTGGGGGCTTGCAGCACTGTCTGATCCCCCAGCCTAAAAACATACTCATCGACAAAGATGAAAACGGACGAATAACAACAAGTGTATTTGCCCCGGAGCAAAGCTCAGAGCAACTGATGTCCATACTGGGCTATGAAAAGGTTAAAAAGAAAAAGGAAACAAAATATATTGAATCTGAACCCGTTTTAGATAAATTAAACAAATAATAAAAAGTAAACAAAGTGAAAACAAGCAACACCTACGCTGGTATTCCGGCAGAATTTGCACAATTGGAAAAGGCCAAGATCGTACTCATTCCTGTACCTTATGATGGTACCAGTACCTGGGGTAAAGGAGCAGACAAAGGACCGGCTGCCTTTTTAAAAGCTTCTGAAAATATGGAGCTTTACGACATTGAAACAGGAACAGAGGCCTATAAACAAGGTATTTTTCTTACAGAAGAAGTAGGAGAAGATTCAAGTCCTGAAGCCATGGTGGATGCCGTTCACAGCACCACAAAGCATTTTATCAAAAAAAATAAATTCGTGACGCTTTTTGGGGGTGAACATTCCATATCCATTGGCAGTATTCGGGCATTCAATGAGTGTTTTGACAACCTTAGCGTTTTGCACATTGATGCGCACGCTGACCTCAGAAAATCATACAATGGTTCGGCCTTCAATCATGCCTGTGCCGTGCATGAAGCTTCTCAAAAGACGAATCTGATACAGGTTGGAATTAGAAGCATGGACAGCAGTGAAAAGACCTATATGGATGAGGATAAAACATTTTTTGCCCATGATATGGTGAATGACGCCTACTGGACCGATAAAGTAATTGACCTGCTGACAGACAATGTCTTTATCACCTTTGACCTGGATGCTCTTGATCCATCTCTTGTACCTGCAACAGGCACACCAGAACCGGGAGGACTTTTGTGGTATGAAACCCTGGATTTCCTGAAACAGGTTTTTACGGAGAAAAACGTTGTTGGCTTTGACATCGTGGAACTTTGCCCGAACAATGAAGATAAATCTTCAGATTTTTTGGCCGCCAAACTCTATTATAAAATGTTAAGTTATAAATTTACAGAAGAAGATTCTGAAGATGAGTATGACAACACCTATGACGCAAGCTACAAATCAAATTCAGTGAACCACATGAAATTTGACGAAGATGAAGACTAAAGGAGCCATTTCCAGCTTTATGGAACAACATTATTTACACTTTAACGCAGCGGCCCTGGTGGACGCCGCAAAGGGTTATGAACAGCAGCTTGAACAAGGTGCTAAAATGTTGGTGTCTCTGGCAGGTGCCATGAGTACGGCAGAATTAGGCAAAAGTTTTGCCGAAATCATTCGTTCAGAAAAAGTGCATATCATCTCATGTACCGGAGCCAACCTGGAGGAAGACATCATGAATTTGGTGGCCCATTCGCATTATAAGAGGGTTCCCAATTACAGGGACCTTACCCCACAGGATGAATGGAATTTACTAGAAAAAGGTTTGAACAGGGTTACAGATACCTGTATTCCGGAAGAAGAGGCTTTTCGCAGATTGCAGCAGCATATTTATAAAATATGGCAAGATGCTGAAGCTTCCGGTGAACGATATTTTCCCCATGAATTTATGTATAAAATGCTGCTGTCAGGGGTTCTGGAGGAATATTATGAAATTGACCTTAAAGATTCCTGGATGTATGCCGCTGCAGAAAAGAATTTACCCATGGTGGTTCCCGGTTGGGAAGACAGTACCATGGGCAATATTTTTGCGAGTTATGTGTTAAAAGGATCATTGAAAGCAAGCACAATGAAATCGGGAATAGAATACATGACCTTTCTTGCAGACTGGTATACACATAACGCTGAAAATGGCGTAGGATTCTTTCAAATTGGCGGAGGCATTGCAGGAGATTTTCCGATTTGTGTGGTCCCCATGCTCTATCAGGATATGGAGGCTACCGATACACCTTTCTGGAGTTATTTCTGCCAGATAAGCGACTCGACAACAAGTTACGGGTCTTATTCAGGTGCCGTCCCCAACGAAAAAATTACCTGGGGAAAACTGGACATTGACACGCCAAAATTTATAATAGAAAGTGATGCGACCATTGTGGCTCCTTTAATTTTTGCCTATCTTTTAAACATGTAAGTATGGATAATTTGAAAAGAGTAATTGTTGATTTTAAAAAACTGACACCCGAGGTATTGAAACTTTTGGTTGAAAAATATCCTGATGGATATGATGACGGAGATATCATCTCTTTCAGAAATGCGCATGGTGAAAAAATTGAAGCCGTTGAAGTACTCACACCGGAGATTAAGTATCTGGTAAAAATTAGTGTCAGACTTGTTGAGAGTATGGAAAATTTTGATGAAGATGATTATGATGACAACAAGGACAAAGAAGATGATATGGAGGTTCAGGACCCTGACGATATTCCTGATTTAGACGAAGACGAAGAGAACGATTAGCTCCCGGAACTTCTGCTTGTCTGTTTTGTTTAAATAATATTTCCTGATAGGAGCTTAAATCTTGTTGAACTAAAATAGAATTTTATGAAGGCAAATTTTCACCTGGCCCTGCCCTGCAGGGACCTGAAAAAAACAAGAGCTTTTTATATCGATGCTTTGGGCGGAAAAATGGGACGACATTCGGAAAACTGGATAGACATCGATCTTTATGGAAATCAACTCACCTTTACTACTGCGGGTGACTTCAATTTTGACTTTAAAAACTACCGGTTGGGTGACCAGATCCTTCCCTCCTTCCATTTTGGCATTATCGTGGACGTTGAATTATGGGGGCAACTTTACGCCAGATTGATCTCCAAGCCATTGGACCTCACTCCTAAGGCGGCTTATATGAAGGGTAAAAGTGGTGAACACTTGTCATTCTTTGTTAAGGACCCTAATGGTTATATGGTCGAATTCAAAAGTTTCAAGAACCCGGATGAGGTTTTTTTATTCTAGAATATACCCATAATTGAGAAAAACAGTAGGTCAGCAATAACCATTTTCAGCGGGTTTATATTGACCATACATCAAATCCTGAATTCTTCTCGTGGCCGGTAGGATCACTTTTGCAGAAGTTGCAGTTATCAGAAATTCCCTTGAAACAGAATTCCTCCTGGGAACACCAATAAAACTAAAACAGGATTGCATATCAGCCGCTTTATTCGTAAATTTAAGATATGATTCATTTGTTGTTGTCATTTTGGCCATATTGAAACAAGATCTGAAATATTCAAGGCAGATCGACATGGATTGCGTCAATGACAAATACCAACCGGAGCAAAAGGATGGTGATGAAAGAAAAGATACAAGTCCACTTTTTGGGAGCCGCCGGTACCGTGACCGGTTCAAAATACTTGTTGGATACAGGTAAAAGAAAAATCCTGATTGACTGCGGGATTTTCCAGGGCCTTAAGGAATTGCGTTTGAAGAACTGGGTGCATCCACCCGTTAATGTATCAGAAATAGATGCCGTATTGCTGACTCACGGTCATTTGGACCATACCGGTTACCTTCCCCGATTGATCATGCAAGGATACAAAGGGCCCATTTATGGAACCCATCCTACTTTAGACATCGCCACCATCATATTGAATGACAGTGCCCGAATTCAGGAACAGGAAGCTGAAAGAGCCAATAAAGAAGGCTATTCCAGACACCATCCTGCCAAACCCCTTTATGACCTGTTTGACGTTGAAAACACGCTACCCCTTTTTAAACGAATTCCTCCTGCCCGCTGGCTCAATCTTTTTGAAGATATCAGGGTCAGGTTTTCCTATAACGGACACATCCTTGGGGGCACTTTTATAGAATTGGACATAGCAGGTAAACGATTTGTTTTTTCGGGCGATATTGGCAGAACAAATGATCTACTCCTGTATCCGCCTCTTAAACCCAAAAAAGCAGACATTCTGTTTATAGAATCCACTTATGGCGGCAGGTTGCATCCTGAAGAGGCCGAGGCCATTCCGGAGATTCAAAAACTGGTGAATCAGACCATTTCAAGAGGAGGTAGCCTGTTTATTCCAAGCTTTTCGGTTGAGCGGGCGCAGTTGCTGATGCTGATGCTGTGGAAGTTGCGAAAGGCAAACAAAATTCCTGAAATCCCTATGATCCTTGACAGTCCCATGGGTGCCGACGTACTGGCACTTTTCCACCGGAACAGAGACTGGCACCGCCTTGATGATGACACCTGTTATGAAATGTGTACCTATTTCAGAGTGGTCAGCAGCTTTCGTGAAACTATGGAGCTCCGTAAAGACAAAAGCCCTAAGATCGTCATTGCCGGCAGCGGTATGCTGACGGGAGGAAGAATGTTGAACTATCTGGAAATACATGCACCTGAGCCGAAAAACACCTTGTTATTTGTAGGTTTTCAGGCTGAGGGCACCAGGGGCCGAAAGTTGCTCGATGGTGAAAAGTCTTTCAAGGCCTATGGAAAGTGGGTTCCTTTTAACATGCAAATATCCATTATTGAGGGCTTGTCGGCGCATGCGGATCATGATGAATTACTGGATTGGTTAAGAGAACTGAAAAAAAGTCCTGATCGGATATTCATTGTTCATGGGGAAACTGAGGCTTCCGAGGCCCTGAAAAAAGGAATTTTGGAAACATTTAACTGGACTGCCGAGTTACCGCAATTGTATGATATCGTTAGTGTTTGAACCCTTGTGGCATCCATATCAATCCTCCCGAAGGATATTTCTTACATTCATGAAGTAACTCCTACACGTTTTACAAATTGTGACAAAGCCAGGGCACCAAAACCAAATAAAATCACCAGTCTGATCTGAGCCCATGATAAAGGCACCAAATTGAGAACGCTGGCAGCCGGGGGTATGAAGTAAGCCAATAAGGTCAATACAATGCAGATCACAATGGCCCACCATATCCATCGATTGTTTGTCACTTCATTCTTCCAGAATGACAATTGCCTGCGGGGCATATTGAAAATATTGAGCAGCTGTGCAAAGATCAAAGTATAAAAAGCCATATTGTTGATCTGAACGGCAGCAAGTTCAAGCACATAATGCGCATAAATGGTGATGCCCAGCACGGCTGTGGTTATTGACAAACCATAAATAATGGTAGAATTCCATAATTCACGTGTAATGATAGGCTCATCAGGTTTTCTTGGCGGTAGCTCCATAATATTCTTTTCACCTTTACCAAGGCCCAGGGCCAAGGCGGGAAAAATATCCGTAACAAGGTTGAGAAAAAGTATCTGAAGGGGCAACAATGGAGACGGCAAGGTCAAAAGAGCCGCCAGACCTACAGATATGATCTCAGCCAGATTACTCGACAATAAGTAAACAACGAACTGACGTATGTTCTGATAGATGGCCCTGCCCTGACTGATGGACAATTCGGTCGTCGTAAACTTGTCATCCATGAGAATAATATCAGCAGCCTCCTTGGCGGCTTCCGTGCCTCTTATCCCCATAGCGATGC
>JAHEHF010000047.1 GCA_024644745.1 Flavobacteriaceae bacterium | reverse complement strand
ATTGCTGAAACAGCAGCTCCCCCGGCGACAAAATAACCTGCATATGCTCCACCCATGATTTTTGATGCCTCTGCAAAAGGAGCAGGAGAATCTTTCAATAGATCTACCGGGAGTAAACCGAAGAGCACCACCGTACTCAGGATGTAAATTACCGTAGTGAGGAGCGTTCCGATCATGGTGGCTCTGGGCACCGTTTTTTCCGGATTTTTAATATCCCCGGCAGGTATCGTTGCACATTCGAGCCCAAGAAAAGCATAAAGGGTCAAAGTAGCTACCACCGGTATGGTACTGATATGGCTTTCGCCGGTCAGGTTAAATGCAGGAAAATTTTTAACATCGAACATGAATAATCCGAATAAAATAATCAGCAGCAAGGGCAAAAGTTTAAATATTGTTGTGACCACCTGGATCCTGCCCGATTCTTTCACCCCCCTTGAATTGACCCATGATAAGGTCCAGATAAAGGATAAACCCACTGCAACAGCCAACATAGGGCTCGATTTCAAGATCGGAAAGAAAAAACTCAGCGCACTGATAATGGCTACAACAATAGAGGCATTTCCAACCCAGATGCAAATCCAGTAACCCCAGGCCACCAAAAAAGCGATAAAATCGCCAAATCCTTCGCGGGTATAGGTATAAGGACCCCCACTTTTATTAACGATCATTTTGCTGAAGTTTCCAAAAATTTTGGCCAGCACCAGGGCTCCTAAGGCAGACAGAATCCACCCTACGAGACTAATGCTTCCATAGCCTGCCAGAGTCGCGGGTAAAACGTAAATGCCCGCTCCGATCATATTGCCAACAACGAGGGAGGTAGCGGTGATCAGTCCTACCTTCCGTGATTGAGATTTCAAGGTTTGATTTTCATTAATGAATCAATTTTATGATTACTTTTAAAAACAATAATACAAAAATTAAAACGTAACCTACAGATGGGAACTAAATTCTATGTGGACAAGGACATCACAAAAGCAGCTACCCTGCCCTCCTCTTTTTACAAAGACGAAGGCGTTTTTAATCTTTTAAAAGAAAAGATATTTTTGAATTCATGGCAATTTGCAGGTGATGAACAACTTGTCAAAGTACCGGGATCAGTACATCCGTTCATCTTGCTGGACCATTTCCTGACCGAACCTCTGTTGCTCACACGAAATGAAGAAGGTGAAGTGCAATGCCTGAGCAACGTATGCACCCACAGGGCCAACTTGCTGGTTCTTGGTTCTGGAAAAACCAAAAAGATAACCTGTACCTATCATGGCAGAAGATTTGATCTCAACGGAAATTTTGAGCACATGCCTGAATTTAAAGAAGCTGAAAATTTCCCAGCAGCCTGTGATCACCTGTACCAATTTCCGATGAAAAAATGGGGGCCACTGCTATTCGCCGGGTTAAACCCTTCGTTTGATTTTCAGCAGGTCATTGATAAAATGAACGAAAGAGTTGGTTTCCTGCCACTTCACAACTTCTCTTATGATGAATCCTTGTCCAAAGACTATCTGGTTCATGCCCACTGGGCCCTGTATTGCGATAATTATCTTGAAGGATTTCATGTTCCCTTCGTTCATGAAGGATTAAATAAGGTATTGGATTATGGCAATTATACCACAGAGATATACGACTATTGCAATCTTCAGATTGGATATGCCGATGATGCTGCTGAGACATTTGATCTGCCAAAAGGCCATAAGGATCACGGTAAAAACGTTGCTGCCTATTATTATTGGGTCTTTCCCAATATGATGTTCAATTTTTACCCCTGGGGGCTGTCAGTGAATATCGTCAGACCCCTCGACATGAACCGGACCAAAGTCTCATTTCTAAGTTATGTGATGGATCCTTCCAAGCTGGGCAAGGGCGCAGGTAATGAACTTGAAAAGGTTGAACGTGAAGACGAATTTGTAGTTGAAAACGTCCAAAAAGGGATCAATTCTTCCTTTTACAAGGCGGGCCGATTTTCTCCGACAAGAGAAAAAGGCGTGCATCATTTTCACATGCTCCTCGCTCAGTTCCTGAATTCATAAGTGTCAATTTAACTTGAAGCTGTATTCATTTTCGGTCAATTCATCAAGAAGTTCCTTTGTAATGTTAATTTTAGAACTGCGACTGGGCATGTTCAATTTTAACTTTTCTTTCCTGTCAAATATCAAAAAATTCAACAACTGACTCCCCTTGTACTTTTTAAATACCAGATCAATGGCTTCCACCTCCTGCCTGTTGATCTGCTCAATGGGCAGCTGCACGGTGATCTTTTTGGCCATTTTACCCAAAACATCCTGCAATTGCTGAATGGCCAGGATCTGTACCCTAACGTCTCCGTTTTGCCAAGCCCGCCTCATCACGGTCTTGAGGTACAAAAAAGTATTGGGAATCAGAAAATGCCTGAATTTTAAATAATCCTCGTTGAAAAGTCTGAATTCGTAAGCTTCGCTGTAATCTTCAAAGGTGAACATTCCCCATGGTTTGCCATTCTTGCTTACCCTGTGCTGTACATCGGTAACGATGCCTGCAAAGGTTAATTCCTTTCCTTCAAGCTGCTCCAGGTTTTTTAAAAGATCGACCCTTGCGTTACAAAAATATTTGATTTCCGTTTTGAAATCATCCAGCGGGTGGCCCGAAATGTAAATTCCGATCATTTCCTTTTCCTTTGACAGTTTTTCCATCACATTCCAGGGTTCGCATGGTGGAATCTCAGGTTCGTCAAACTGTACGTCAGATGCTTCGCCAAAAAGGGATACCTGCGCCGAATTTTTACTTTCCTGGTATTTGTTGCCAAACCGTATCGCCTTTTCTATAAAGGTGACCCCTTTCTCATCAGGGTAAAAATATTGTGACCGGTTCACATTGATGAAAGAATCAAAGGCCCCGGCCAGTACAAGCCCGTCAAAAGCCTTTTTGTTTGCTGCTCTGAGGTCAACACGTTTGGTCACGTCAAAAATAGACCTGAAATTTCCGTTCTTCTTCCGTTCATCAACGATAGCCCTTACGGCTCCTTCGCCCACACCCCTGATGGCACCCATCCCAAATCGGACAGCCCCCTGCTTGTTCACAGAGAATTTATAATAAGATTCATTGATGTCAGGGCCGAGCACTTCGATACCTGCCCGTTTGCATTCTTCCATAAAGAAAGAAACCTGCTTGATATCGTTCATGTTATTGCTCAGAACAGAGGCCATGTATTCGGCAGGATAATGTGCCTTCAAATAAGCGGTCTGGTATGCGATAAAAGCGTAACATGTAGAATGAGATTTATTGAAGGCATAAGCAGCAAAGGCCTCCCAGTCTTTCCAAATTTTTTCCAGTACCTCTTCAGGATGGTCATTCTTCTTTCCCCCTTCTATGAACAGTGGTTTTAACTTTTCAAGCAGGGCAAATATCTTCTTACCCATCGCCTTTCGCAACATGTCAGCCTGACCTTTTGTAAACCCGGCCAACTTCTGCGATAAAAGCATGACCTGTTCCTGATACACTGTGATCCCGTAAGTTTCTTTCAGGTAACTCTCCATGTCCGGGAGGTCATATTGAATTTTCTCCCTGCCGTGTTTTCTGTCAATAAAAGATGGAATATATTCCATTGGCCCCGGCCTGTAGAGCGCGTTCATTGCAATCAGGTCGGCAAATTCGGTGGGCTTTAAAGATTTCATATGCTTCTGCATGCCCGGAGATTCATATTGAAAAATCCCTATGGTCTCTCCTCTTTGGAAGAGGGCATATGTCGCCTTATCGTCAAGCGGGAATTCATCAGGATCAAGTTCCACCCCGTGAAGGGCTTTAACGATCTTCACCGTATCCTTAATCAATGTCAGGGTCTTCAGGCCCAAAAAATCCATTTTTAGCAAACCTGCGTCTTCAACAACCCCATTGTCAAACTGGGTGACGTACATATCCGTACCCTTGGCCGTTGCGACGGGAATCAGGTTCGTAATGTCTTCAGGCGTGATAATGACACCGCAGGCATGGGTGCCCGTATTTCGCACAGAACCTTCAAGAAGGCGAGCCTGCCTTATCGTTTCGGCCTCGGCCCCTGCACCGTCTGCAAGAGATTTAAGTTCCTCAACATTTGCCTTTTCCTCACTTCGCAATCCTTTGACCTTGGAGATGCTTTTTTCATCGGTTCCAAAAATATTCTGCAGTTTGAGACCGGGAATCAACTTGGCTATTCTATCGGCATCGGGCAAGGGAAGATCCAGCACTCGTGCCGTATCCCTGATCGATGATTTTGCTGCCATCGTACCATAGGTGATGATCTGGGCCACCTGATTGGAGCCGTATTTATCAATTACATAATCGATGACCTTTTGCCTTCCCTCATCATCAAAATCAATATCAATATCAGGAAGGGATACCCTGTCGGGATTCAAAAAGCGCTCAAAAAGCAAGTCGTACTTGATGGGATCAATGTTGGTAATTCCGAGGCAGTAAGCCACTGCCGAACCTGCGGCCGAGCCCCTTCCCGGCCCAACCGACACCCCCATACGCCTCGCTTCTTTGATAAAGTCTTCTACAATGAGAAAATAACCCGGATAACCCGTTTTTTCAATGATCATCAATTCAAAGTCAAGTCTTTCCCTGATCGTGTCGGTAATTTCAGGATACCTTTCCGCTGCACCTTCATATGTAAGGTGTTTCAAATAGGCATTTTCTCCTCTTTTGCCTCCATCCTCCTCATCTTTTGGATCATAAAACTCCTCAGGCATGTCAAACTTCGGCAACAACACCTCCCTGGCAAGATCAAATATCTCAACCTTGTCAACTATTTCCTGGATATTGATAATGGCTTCAGGAACATGCTGAAACAAGTCCTTCATTTCATCCTGGCCCTTGAAGTAATATTCATCATTGGGCAAGCCGTACCTGAAACCGCGACCTCTACCCTTAGGCGTAGCTATTTTTTCACCATCCTTCACGCAAAGAAGAATATCGTGTGCAAGTGAATCATCTTTATTGAGATAAAAGGTATTGTTTGTGGCCACCAATTTTACCTTGTGCTTTTTTGAGAACCCGATCAGCACTTCATTGATATGCTTTTCATTTTCCTGTTGATGATCACTGATCTCAAGATAAAAATCGCTGCCAAAAGTTTCCTGCCACCAAAGCAGTGCTTCTTCTGCCTGCTTTTCACCTACATTTAAGATCTTGTTTGGAATTTCTCCGTTGACTCCTCCGCTCAGAACGATGACGTCCTCCTTGTATTGCTCAATGATTTGCCTGTCAATTCTCGGGACGTAATAAAATCCTTCTATAAAAGCGATGGAAGCCATTTTCGCCAGATTGTGATAACCATTTTTATTTTTAGCCAGCATGACTACCTGGTAACCATTGTCTTTCAATGATTTATCAAGATGGTTTTCACATACATTGAATTCGCAGCCGACGATAGGTTTTATAGGATGGGCAGCCTCTTTGTTGTGATTCAGTATTTCTTTAACAAAGACAAAAGCACCCATCATATTTCCGGAATCTGTTAAGGCCACCGCGGGCATTTCTTCCTTTATCGCAGCATTCACAAGCTGAGTCACATTTGAAGTTGACTGCAGAATCGAATATTGGGTATGATTGTGCAAATGAGAAAATGTGGCTTTTTGAAGCAACTCTTGATCTTCTGCACTGCCTTTTCTTAAATTATCCATTGACCGCTGCTCGATCTGGCGTAACTTTTCACTTTCTTCCTTCAGATTTTGATGTTGAAGCCCCGCCCTTAAAAAAACCTCTTTATTTACCGAAGTGAACTCCGCAAAATAGGACGGGTCCACCTGAAGGTCCTCCTCCGTAAAATGACCTATTCGTATCAGCTCAAGAAAACATCGGGTCGTTGCTTCCACATCAGCTGTGGCATTGTGCGCTTCCTCAAAGGGCTCTTTGAAGAGTTCCTCGTGCAACTCGGTCAGGGTAGGCAATTTAAATTTGCCATACCGACCGCCGGGGATCTGACACAGCAATGCCGTTTTCTCGGTACAGGTATCCAGAACCGGCAATTCATTCAGTTTGGTCACCATACCTTCACGGTGGTATTCACAGCCCATGATATTGAGGTCAAAATTCAGGTTCTGTCCTACAACAAACCTTGTACGGTTCAAAGCTTCATTGAACAATTGAAGTACTTCTTCCAGTTCGTGTCCCTTTTCAGCTGCCAGCTTTGTCGAAATACCATGAATCTGCTCAGCATCATAGGGTATGTTGTAACCTTTTGGCCTGATCAAATAATCCTGATGGTCCAGTAACCCACCCCGTTCATCATGCAGCTGCCATGCAATCTGAACGCACCTGGGCCAGTTGTCTGTATCCGTAATGGGAGCGTTCCAGTTCTTTGGTAAACCTGTGGTTTCAGTATCAAAAATCAAATACATGCAGCAAAATCTTTAGGAAAGAATTCTTATGCGATAAAAATAGTTATTTCAAAACTCCTGTACCGATCCTTAGGATTAAAATTTATCAACAATTCATTAATTTTGTCTAATCCAGGATTCTTTGGAAAGGGCTACTTTTCCAAACCGTATAAATAATGTTGCTAAAGCCATTATTTTGAAAAATTATGCTTACTTTTGCGCCCTACTTCGAGAAAGTAGAACTATTAATATTAATAACTTAGGTCGAGAACCTTAAAATTTAAACAATTATGTCAGTAAAAATCAGATTACAAAGACACGGAAGAAAAGGAAAACCATTTTTTTGGGTGGTCGCTGCAGATTCACGTTCTAAAAGAGATGGTAAGTCATTGGAAAAATTAGGAACATACAATCCTAACACAAATCCGGCTACGATTGAATTGGATATTGATGCATCAGTAAAATGGCTTCAGAACGGAGCACAGCCAACTGATACAGCAAGAGCCATTTTATCTTACAAAGGTGCTTTATTGAAAAATCATCTTGCAGGTGGTGTGAAAAAAGGAGCTTTGACAGAAGAGCAGGCAGAAGCCAAATTTCAGGCATGGCTTGATGAAAAGAACGCTAAAGTTTCTAAAAAAGAAGCTGGTCTTGCAAAAGCAGAAGAGGAAGCCAAAGCAAAATTACTGGATGCCGAAAAAGAAATAAACGAAAACCGTAAAGCAGCTGCTGAAGAAGCCGAAAATGAGGCGATCAAAGCAGAAGCAGATGCGAAAGCCGCAGCAGAAGCCGCAGCTAAAGCAGAAGAAGCAGTTGAAGATGCTGGACCACAGACAATTGATGAAGCAGCAGAAGAGGCAAGCAAGGAAGAAAAATAAGACATGACCAACATGTTTTAAAAAACCTGATATGAAAATATCAGGTTTTTTTGTTTTAAATTTGTAATTCACTAATCTCCATTCATGAAAAAGGAAGATTGTTTTTACCTTGGAAAAATTGTTAAAAAATACAGTTTTAAAGGTGAAGTCATTTTGAGACTGGAAACGGACCAACCAGAGATCTATAAAGATCTCAATACCATTTTTCTGGATCGCGGTAAAAATCTCGTCCCTTATTTTATTGAGAGAAGCATTTTTCAAAAAGGTAATCATATGAGAATTCAATTCGAAGATGTTTATTCAGAGGCTGAAGCTGATGCCATACTGAAAACAGATGTATACCTCCCACTTGAAATGCTTCCTGAACTCTCTGGAAATCAGTTTTACTTTCATGAAGTGATTGGTTTTATGCTCGAAGACGTCAACTTTGGAAAGATCGGAAGGATTGATTCGATCAATGATGCAACGGCCCAGCCTCTTTTTGTAACCAAAACAGAGGATAGTGAGATCCTCATCCCGATGACTGATGATTTTATAAAAAAAATAGACCGAAAACAAAAAATAGTTTGGGTTGAAACACCGGAAGGTCTTATTGAAATGAACCGTCAGTCAATGTAAACCCAATGCCAAACAAACCATTTCAATTCAAAGAGTTTAATGTACGTCAGGATAAATGTGCCATGAAAGTGGGAACTGACGGGGTGCTGCTGGGTGCCTGGGTGAAAATTCCTGAAGAGGCTGCATCCATATTGGATATCGGCACCGGAACGGGGCTGATTGCATTACAACTTGCCCAAAGAAGTGCTGCTGAAAATATCGATGCACTTGAGATTCAGGCCGATGCCTTTGAGCAGGCCGTTGAAAACTTTGAAAACAGTTCCTGGTCTGACAGATTGTATTGTTATCATGCTTCTGTTCAGGAATTTCAAAATGAAATAGACGACAAATACGACCTGATTGTTTCCAATCCTCCTTACTTCAAGGGTTCCCCAAAAGGCAGCAAAACAAGCCGCAGCGTGGCCAGGCACAACGAGCTCCTGAATTTTGATGATCTATTGAAAGCCACTGATTCCTTGCTTTCTCAACAGGGAAGCTGTGCCTTTGTCATCCCTTTTTCAGATGAAAAGAATTTCATTTCCACAGCCTCCAGTTATGGCCTTTTTCCTAATGATATCACCAGGGTCAGGGGTCATGCACTGAGCCCCTTTAAAAGAAGTATGATTCAACTGAGTCGCAAGGCCTCAGACGTAAAAATCGAAGTGCTGACCCTGGAGACAGAAAGGCATGTTTACACCGATGAGTACAGGGAACTGGTCACGGACTTTTACTTAAAGTTATAAGGCACTTCTTTAGATCTTTTCCTTAAAATGATCATAATGGAAGCCTTATTAACATCAACAGGCCATACTTGACATGCACAATGGTTTCATCAGGATAGATTATCAGAATTGTGACAATTGTTATGGCCGGGTCTCCTTTAGAGAGATCAACAGGATTTGGTGAACAGTTTCAATGTCCTGAAAAACCTCAACAAACACTGGCTTATTGGTATTTTTCTTTTTTGAAACGGTTCAGGCCCCTAAATTGTGGGGATTATAGCCCAGATAAGCTTCCTTCTTTTCTTTAAATTCGATACCGTGATCTTGCAATTCCTTTAATATAGGATCATAGACCTCTTTTGAAATGGGCAACTGTATACCCGGTTCGGTGATCTTTCCATTTAAAATGGACAGTGCAGCCATGGCTACCGGAAGGCCAACTGTTTTGGCCATCGCAGTATAAGTCTGATCTTCCCCAATGATCACCATGTTAGATACGACTTGTTCCTTCCTGCCATCAAGTTCATATCCGAAAATATGATACATCACGATCATATCCTTGTCATCCTCTTTAAGGGTCCAGGAATCCATAAGAATCCTTTGCAGGATCTGTGCAGGTGTGGCATCCTTCAGGCCAATGATCTTGTCGGGATTAAAAATATCAAGTTCAAGAAGTTTGTCCCATATCACATCATCCTGATCGATTTTGAGATAATGACGCAATTTCAATTCCACAGAATCATGTGGTTTATAGGGTAAAAAGGAATTGGTGAAATCTCTGTAACTCATCATTTCTGAACCTTCGATAACGTAACTGTCATCTGTCATGCCCAATTGAACAAAAATGTTCCATGCCCTGCAAAAACCGACCCTTCGAATCGTTCCCCTATATAGGGTTAATACGTCCTGTAACCCGTAAATCTCTCTGTAATTCAAAGAATCTCTGTTTGCCATTGCCTCGAATCTCCCATATCCGTCAATGTCGAGAAATTCCGTTCTCCTGAATAATTTATGATAAGGGATGTACTTGTATTTGCCTTCCTGAATGAATTTTGCCACACCTCCCTGACCTGCAACGACAACATTCCTGGGATTCCAGGTAAATTTGTAATTCCATAGATTATTATCACTTTCAGGAGCGACCAGTCCTCCGGTAAACGATTCAAAAAGAAGCATCTTTCCACCCTTTTCCTTGATCCGATCTATAACCTGCATGGCGCTCATGTGATCAATTCCCGGATCCAGACCAATTTCATTCATAAAGACTAGTCCTTTCGACTTTACTTCTTCATCAAGCTCCATTAATTCCTTTGAAATATATGATGCGGTAACAAGATTCTTTTCAAATTCCAAACAGTCTTTCGCTATTTTAAGATGAAAGCGCGCCGGCAGCATGGAGATCACAATTGATGCCGATTCAACCATTTTTTTCCTGGATGCTTCATTGAAAATATCCAGCTCTACTATTTCACAGTTTCCGTGATCTCCTGCCAGTTTTCTCGCATGATCCACCGAAATATCGGCAATCACTATTTTCAATTTTTCCTGAGCTGATCTGTCAAGCAGATATCTTACCAAAGCTGCTGATGACCTTCCTGCGCCAACGATTAAAATTTTTCTCATTTTGAAATTTCATTATGTCTGTTCAAATGTAATTAAATAGGAATGAATACATCTCGAAAAAAGCATCTTTATAGTCTCATTTTTTCACCAAAAAATAACATCTGTGTATACATCCTTGTATTTTTAAATTGTAGTAAATTTGTTGTGTTCAAAAAAAGACGCATGACAAAATATAATTTAGGGCTCACTGCCTTATTGGGAATGCTGACCATTCTCCTGGGAGCCTTTGGAGCACATTCACTCGAAGACAAACTGGAACCGGAAGCCCTGAAAAGTTTTGAAACCGGGATACGCTATATGATGTATCATGTATTCGCCCTGCTGTTTGTCAACAGCAGCTCTCTGTTAAAGGAAAAATCGAAAAAAAGAATTTCATTATTGTTTTTTGCGGGTGTATTTCTTTTTTCAGGATCGATATTCCTCATTTCATTGGGATTGATTCCTGCAAGCCAAATCTGGTTTGTCACACCCATTGGTGGCATTTTACTGATATTAAGCTGGTTAATGACTGCTATTGCATTTTTTAAATCCAATCAAAAAGCTTAAATAAAACAGCGAATATATTTTGTACCCCTTATTATTCTTGCTAATTTTATGACAATTAGTTTTTGAATCGCAACAGCGAAATCGTTATCGTAATATATGGGTAAACCCTGATAATTATCATAAAAGTGAGATCATATTTATCCGTAAATTCGTTAAAGGAATCAAAAGCACTTAACACTAAAATATTGACTTATGGAAGTTTTAACAAAATCAGTGATTAGCTCATTAAACGACTTGGGAATTAAAAATCCGAAAGAAATTATTTACAACCCGTCTTATGATGAATTATATGAATATGAATTATCTCCTTCCTTAAAAGGCTATGAAAAAGGTTATAAAACTGAACTTGGTGCCATCAATGTCATGACAGGTAAATTTACCGGCCGTTCACCAAAGGACAAGTATATTGTCATGGACGATATAACCAGAGATACAATCTGGTGGACCTCTGATAAGGCAAAAAATGACAACAAACCCATCACCCAGGAGGTTTGGAATGATTTAAAAGAATTGGTTTTAGAAGAACTTTCCAATAAGAAACTTTATGTGGTCGACACCTTTTGTGGAGCCAACGAAGACACCCGTTTAAAAGTTAGATTCGTGGTTGAAGTACCCTGGCAGGCGCATTTTGTGAAAAATATGTTTATCAGACCTACGGCGGAAGAGCTTGAAACTTTTGGCGATCCTGACTTTATCGTGCTGAATGGCTCTGAAACGGTAAATAAGAACTGGAAGAAGCACGGCTTAAATTCAGAAGTATTTACAGTTTTCAATTTGACTGAGAAAATGCAGGTGATCGGTGGAACCTGGTACGGAGGTGAGATGAAAAAAGGAATGTTTGCCATGATGAACTATTACCTTCCAAGAAGGGGAATGGCCGCTATGCACTGTTCTGCCAACGTAGGAGAAAAAGGAGATACTGCAATCTTTTTCGGACTTTCAGGAACAGGTAAAACCACTCTTTCCACAGATCCTAAAAGAAAACTGATTGGTGATGATGAGCATGGATGGGATGACAAAGGTGTATTCAACTTTGAAGGCGGATGTTATGCAAAAACCATTGATCTGGATCATGAGGCTGAGCCTGACATTTACGAGGCCATTAAAAAAGATGCCCTGCTTGAAAATGTAACGGTTGACAAAAATGGAAAAATTGACTTTACAGATGGCTCCGTAACACAGAACACAAGGGTATCTTATCCTATCTACCATATCGAGAACATCGTAAAACCGGTTTCTAAAGCAGGTCATGCCAATAAAGTGATCTTTTTAACTGCTGATGCTTTTGGGGTAATGCCACCTGTATCAAAACTGACCCCTGAACAGACCAAGTACCATTTCCTTTCAGGATTCACCGCGAAACTTGCGGGAACCGAAAGAGGTGTTAACGAGCCAACCCCAACCTTTTCTGCCTGCTACGGTGCCGCATTTTTAACCTTGCACCCTACCAAATACGGTGAAGAATTGGTGAAGAAAATGGAAGAGCACAATGCCCAGGCTTATCTTGTGAACACGGGCTGGAACGGGACTGGTAAAAGAATTTCTATCCAGGATACCCGAGGTATCATTGACAGAATTTTAGACGGCTCAATTGACAGAGCTGAAACCAAGGTCATCCCGGTATTCAACCTTGAGGTTCCAACCTCTTTGGAAAATGTGCACGACGACATCCTTGACCCTAGAGATACTTATGAAGAAGTTTCTGAGTGGAACAAAAAAGCGCATCAACTCGCGGAATTATTCATCAATAACTTCGAAAAGTACACTGATAATGAAGAAGGAAAAAAATTAGTGAAAGCAGGTCCGCAGCTTGGCTAAGACATTGAATTAATTTTACAAAGTGTGCGTCAATTTATTTTGGCGCGCATTTTTTTTTACAGTTTTCTCAGCTGATTCAATGAGAACAATTGCTCTCATTTCTTCATGACCGTAATATAATCGACGGATTAAAGTGAGTATATTTGCCTGACACCACTGAAAACCCTTTTGTACAGATGGCAGTAACTTATGCCGGCGCCGTGAAGCAATTTCTCAAAGTCTTTCACAGACATCATAAATCCCTGCCCGACATTTATATTTTCTCATTGCCACGCTCAGGATCTACCCTGCTGGCTGAAATTCTGAATACAAATCCGGAAACAAAAACAGCAAGTGAGTCCTTTGCCATGAACAAGGACAACCTTCATATCCTCAGGAATTATTTTAAAGAAGAATTTTTGTCGGAACGCTATACGGACGTGTCATCATATGAGTTCCAATCAATGGTCAGCTATTATGCTGCATTGTCTGAAGGAAAAACATGGAATTCCTATTACTGGTCTGATCTTTTAACCAGGCATCACCGGTTCCAGACTTCAAGGACCCTCTTTAAAACCCACAAAATGACCTATCATTTTGATGACCTGATGCATCATTTTCAGAGTGATTTTGGCATCTATTTGATGCGGAATCCAATCGCAGTTTCACTGTCAAGAATCAGGATGGGATGGTCCACTTATATTGATCAATTTAAAGACGCCCTGAAGCTGGCTGATTTTATTTCGTATGAGCTCTCTCAAACAATTGAAACCATACAAAATACGGGTACAGCACTTGAAAAACAAGTTTTAAGCTGGTGCCTTGAAAATGCAGTATACCTGAACAATAAACAGCAAAACACCTTGCCTGAAAATGTGATCACTGTCTTTTACGAAGATTTGATTTTAAATCCGAAAAAAACCCTTCTGGCCATTTGCTCAAAAACCAATCTGGAGTTCCATCCTGATATGTTAAAAATGATCGCCAGACCTTCTAGCGGCATTATACACAGTCAAAAAGATGTAAGGAAAGAGATTATCGCCCAAAACAATTTGTACCTGGTTAACAGGTGGAAAGAAGAGGTTGACAAACATTCACTTCTGAGAATCGAAACCCTGCTAAATAAATTCGGATATGATTTTTATATCAACTGATGATGCTGCACCAAAAATTCCCAACTCATAAAAATCAAGTCTAAAATTCAAATTTTAATTGTACGTCCATAACCTGTTCATGGGTTGAAGCCTTATTGTCGAGGTTGGAAACCGATATACCGAGTAAACGCACAGATTCTTTTACCTTTTCCTGGTAAAGCAACTCGCTGACTGTCTCGAGCAAAGTTTTTTTATCCTTCACAAATTCACCGAGTGTTTTACTTCTGGTCTGTACTGAAAAATCGCTGAATTTGATCTTCAATGTGATGGTCTTCCCGGCAATTTTGGAATTCTTGAGCCGGTTCTCCAGTTCTTCCGCAATCACTTCAAGACGGTCCATCATATAGATCTCTGAAGTCAGGTTTTTTGAAAAGGTGTGTTCAGCTGCCACTGATTTCTGTATACGGTCGGGCCTTACCTCACTGAAATGCAATCCTCTTACGATCTTATAATAATGTTCCCCTGAATTTTTAAAGTGTTCTTTGAGAAATTCAAGAGATTTTGATTTCATGTCACTCCCGGTGAATATGCCCAGCTCATACATTTTAGACGCAGTTACCTTCCCGATACCAAAGAATTTCTCAATGGGCAGGGTTTCTAAAAATTCCAACACTTCCTCGGGCGGGATGGTCTTCTGCCCGTTGGGCTTGTTCATGTCAGAGGCTATTTTCGCGATAAACTTACTGTTTGATATTCCGGCAGATGCCCTTAAACCGACCTCATGAAAAATTCGCGCCCTTATTTCCTTTGCAATGAGGGTTGCCGAAGGGTTTTGTTTTTTATTTTCGGTAACGTCAAGATAGGCCTCATCGAGAGACAGTGGTTCCACAAGGTCAGTGTACTCATAAAAAATACTTCTGATCTTTTTAGAAATTTCTTTGTACCTGGCAAATCTTGGCTTTACAAAAATCAATTCCCGGCAATTCTTTCTCGCCTGAACACCACTCATGGCCGACCTTACCCCAAATTTTCTGGCCTCATAGCTGGCTGCAGCCACAACCCCTCTTTCACCGCCCCCGCCCACGGCAACAGGCTTGCCCCTGAGGTCAGGATGATCCATTTGTTCGACAGAGGCATAAAAGGCATCCATGTCAATGTGCAAGATCTTTCTTGATGCGTGAGAATCCATATGGTTAAAACTACAAAATTTAAAAAAACAAGGGCTCAATACTGTGAAAAGGAAAGGTAAAAAATCATAAAAATGAATTACTTTTGCAGCATGCCGAGAAAAAATAAGTTTCATATATTCGAAAATATAGAGGTGATAGACACTGCTGCCAAAGGCAAGTCTGTAGCCAAATCACCAGATGGAAGGGTCGTTTTTCTTTCTAACGCAGTACCGGGGGATATCGTGGATATCAGAACTGGAAGAAAAAGAAAGTCCTACTATGAAGGCAAGGCGATCAAGTTCCATCATCTTTCTGATAAAAGGGTTGATCCGGTATGTGAACATTTTGGTGTTTGCGGGGGTTGCAAATGGCAGCACATGAATTATACGGATCAATTGGCTTACAAACAAAAAGAGGTGACCAATAACCTGATACGAATTGGACACTTGGATCTGCCGGAAATAACCCCCATAGCGGGCAGTAGCAAAACATATTTCTACAGGAACAAAATGGAATTTTCTTTTTCTGATTCCAGATGGCTCACAGAAGATGAACTGAAAAGTGATAAAACATTTGATGATAAAAATGCCTGTGGTTTCCATATTCCAGGAATGTGGGACAAAATTCTTGATATAAAAAAATGCCACCTGCAGGAAGATCCGTCCAATACCCTAAGAAATTCTATCAAGGAATTCGCCCTGAACCATGGTATTTCTTTTTTTAATCCAAAACAACAAAAGGGAATGCTGCGGACCCTGATGCTAAGGATCAGTTCAACCGGAGAAATCATGGTGGTAATCCAGTTCTTTGAAGAAGACAAAGAAAAGAGAGAGGCGCTTTTAAATTTCATCAGAGATCAGTTCAAGGAAGTCACTTCCCTCCAATATATCATCAATCAAAAAGGAAACGATTCCATCTATGATCAGGAAGTGGTTCTTTTCAGTGGCCGGGATCATATTTTTGAAGAGATGGAAGGTCTGCAATTTAAAATCAATGCAAAATCCTTCTATCAAACCAATTCCTCACAGGCCTACGAATTATACAAAATAGCAAGAGATTTTGCTGATCTCAGTGGCAATGAGATTGTATATGACCTTTATACTGGAACAGGTACCATCGCCCAGTTTGTGGCTTCAAAAGCAAAAAAAGTAATAGGAGTTGAAGCAGTCCCCGAAGCCATCCTGGATGCCCGAAGCAATGCTGAGCTGAACAAAATTGAAAATACAGTATTTTACGATGGGGATATGGCCAAGGTATTTACCCAAGATTTCATAATTGAAAACGGTAAGCCGGATGTCATCATAACCGATCCGCCGAGGGACGGCATGCACAAGAAAGTTGTGGAACAGATCTTGAATATCCTGCCGGAGAAAGTTGTTTACATCAGTTGTAACTCAGCAACACAGGCCAGAG
Source organism: Flavobacteriaceae bacterium (assembly GCA_024644745.1). Taxonomy (GTDB): domain Bacteria; phylum Bacteroidota; class Bacteroidia; order Flavobacteriales; family Flavobacteriaceae; genus Lutimonas. Next base: position 9,616 of record JAHEHF010000047.1, on the reverse strand, counting down.
ATTTATCGCTTATGAAAGACCATTACGCCATTGAGAGGTCGCAGGCGGTAGACATGTTCCCTCAAACCCACCATGTTGAAAATGTGGTTCTTCTAAAACTAATCCACAAATGATGAGAAACTGGATTAAAAATACACTGGTCCTGATTTTACTGCTGGCCAGCCTTTCATGTGAAAAGGACGAAATTTGTCTTGAAGAAATTACACCCAAACTGATCCTGCGCTTTTATGATCAGGACGATCCGGATGAATTTAAATCGGTCCGCAATCTTAAAGTAAACATTGAAGGAATTGAAGGAGATTATACCGACACATCAATAAGTTCGGTAACAGATTCGATTGCCATCCCGATCAAAGTATCAGCAAATATGACACGATTTATCCTGACGCTTCCGAGTGATGATTCGCAAGGGATTGAAGAAAATCGTGACACCCTTACCCTGATCTATCTGCAGGAAGATATTTTTGTTTCCCGATCTTGTGGTTACAAGACAGTTTTTCATGAAGGTGAAGCTGCTTTGACTGAGGACGGAGACAACTGGATAAAATTACTGGAGCAAAAAAATGACCCCTTAGAAATAACAGACGAAAACAGAGCCCATGTTAAGATATATCATTAGTATAAGCCTTTTTATTGCAGGCTGTTCCCTAATGGCCCAGACATCCGATAAGGCTAAAGATTCTGTTGCTTACAAAGACAGGTATGGTTTAAGAGTTGGACTTGATGTGGTGTTGCCTTTCTATACCGCTTTAAGCGATGAAACCAAGGGCTTTGAAATTGTCGGTGATTTCAGGGTTTCCAATAGATTTTATGCGGCCACTGAATTGGGTTATCGAGATTATTCCGGTGAAGAGGATTTTTATAAATATTCAACTAACGGACAGTATATCAAACTGGGAGTTGATTACAATGCCTACAAAAACTGGATCGGCATGGAAAACATGATTGTTGTGGGCCTAAGGTATGCTTTTAGCACCTTTGATCAGACTGTAAATGAATATGCGATCAACGCTGATCCGTTTATTCCGGGAAGGACAGAAACAGAATCAGTGGTATACGACAATTTGAATGCCCAATGGTTAGAACTGGTCCTAGGCCTGAAAGTAGAGGTCCTGCACAATGTCTTTTTAGGGGTATCATTCAGAGGCAATACAATAATTTCAACCACAGACCCCGACAACTTTAAAAATTTGTACGTGCCCGGATTCGGAAGTGTTTCATTTAACAATGCAGGATTCAGCTTTAATTATACAGTATCCTATTTGATTCCGATATTCAAAAAATGACCCTCCAATGAACAAAAATGTGATTTCTCTTTTTACTTTTGGCCTGGTGCTCATTGTGGTCGGTGGAATCGGATCTTTTTTTGACTGGGAACAGTCCATGATCTTTATTGGGCTGGGTCTGACCCTCGAATCACTGGCTTTGATCATCTTTGCCTGGAACCGACTGAAAAAATAATGGACTATTCGAATCCTGTTGTCATTTTATTTGCCTCCATATTAGTGACCGTTATGGGCCTCAAAGTAAAAAATGACTGTTATTATTGCTTTATCGGCCTGTTTTTTATCGGCCTAATTTTATTTATCTTTGGGATCATTAAATTTTGGAAACGACGCAATGGCTAAAAAGAAGATCAACGACCTTTCCGATCTTGGAGGATTTGTTTTCTCAACCAATGAGGAAGAGGACTTTTCTGGATTTACAGATGAAAATGAAGAAATTCTGAAACCTGAAGACCAGTATCTGGAGGCCCATTTCTCTAATAAAGGACGTGGTGGGAAAACAGTTACAGTAATTTCAGGTTATCAGGGCAGTTCATCTGATCTGAAGGACCTTGCAAAACTTTTAAAGACCAAATGCAGTGTCGGAGGCAGTGTAAAGGATGGAGAAATCATCATCCAGGGGAATTTTCGTGACAAAATTATAAAAATCCTTAAGACTGAGGGGTATCATGTAAAAAGAGTTGGAGGATAATTCTCTCATTAGCTATTACATCATACCATGATAAAAATTTAAGTTTTATGATGCCTGAACAAAAAATAGGCCCGTCTGAGCTCATCTTGAACCCTGATGGCAGTATTTATCATATCAACCTGAAACCTGAGCACATTGCCCCTCGTATTATATTTGTGGGAGACCAGAACAGGGTCGACAAAGTCGCCAAACTCTTTGACGAGATTGAATTCACTACACAGAAGAGGGAATTCAGAACTGTTGTGGGACGTTATAAAAATAAAAGGTTTACTGTTATCTCAACAGGCATAGGACCAGACAATATTGACATTGTGCTCAATGAAATTGATGCCCTTGTCAATATAGACCTCTCTGCAAGGACCCCTAAAAAAGAACATACCTCCCTGGAAATCGTGAGAATTGGCACTTCAGGTTCTCTGCACAGTGACATACCGGTAGACGCATTTGTTCTGGGAAAATACGGATTGGGATTTGACGGACTTCTACATTTTTACCGGGCCAAAGGGATCATGGAAACCGATATGGAAAATGCATTCATCCGACACTGTAATTATCCAGTTGAAAGATCCAGGCCTTACATCGTCAAAAACAATTCGGCTTTGGAAGACAAATTAATGTCAGACCAGATATTTTCAGGAATCACAGCAACCTCAGGAGGCTTTTACGGGCCACAAGGACGGGTGCTGAGACTTATGGTTCCCGATGCTGATATGAACCATAAAATTGAAAGTTTTAGGTACAAAGATCTGAAGGTCACAAATTTAGAGATGGAGACTTCAGCCATTTATGGACTTGCCAAATTGTTGGGACACAAAGCTGTTTCGATGAATGCCATCATCGCCAACAGGGCAAATCTTACTTTCAGCAAAGACATGTACGCGACCGTTGAAAAGCTCATAAAATATACGCTGGACAAGCTTGCCACATAAAATTACAAGAGGCTGTACAATAATCAAGAATTTTTTACGTTAATAGGTAAAGCTCCCTGGATTATTATTAACTTAAATTTAACCCTATGAAAAAGTTAGCCTATTTATTAATTTTTGTTTTTGCTTCAGCGAGTTTAACTTCCTGTGGCGGATCCAGCGCGAGTTGCGTGAGTTCTGATAAGTATATTATCAAAAATATGAAGTTTGAGAATCAGGAAATGGTTCTTTCAAAGAAATTCAAAACCAATGATGAAATAATCAATTGAACCAATTGAAATAGATAAATCAAGAAAGACTGCTGTTTTATAATAGCAGTCTTTTTTTTATGGCAAGAAATAAAAAAAAACGAAAAATCTTGCTAAAGTTAGCAGACTTTGTAATTTTGCACAAACCTAAACACCATGCCAAATACCAAGTATATTTTCGTAACAGGGGGCGTTACTTCCTCTCTGGGAAAAGGAATTATTGCAGCCTCGTTAGCGAAACTATTACAATCAAGTGGTTTTTCAGTTACCATCCAAAAATTGGACCCTTACATCAATGTAGACCCCGGGACTTTGAATCCGTATGAGCACGGAGAGTGTTTCGTGACCAATGACGGTGCCGAAACCGACCTTGATCTGGGTCACTATGAAAGGTTTTTAAACATCCCTACTTCACAGGCCAACAATGTGACCACCGGCAGGATTTACCAAACCGTGATCAATAAAGAACGAAGGGGAGACTATTTGGGCAAAACGGTACAGATCATTCCTCATATCACCAATGAGATCAAGAGGAGGATTCAGATTTTAGGTGAAACAGGAGATTACGATATTGTGATCACTGAAATTGGTGGTACGGTTGGAGATATAGAATCGCTTCCCTATATAGAATCCGTCAGGCAGTTAAAATGGGATCTGGGTAAGAACAATGCCATTGTGATCCATTTGACGCTGATCCCCTACCTCGCAGCAGCTAAAGAATTAAAGACCAAACCCACGCAGCATTCTGTGAAAGAATTAATGCAAAGCGGGGTCAGTCCGGATATCCTGGTCTGTCGTACAGAACACCATATAGGCAATGAAATAAAAAGAAAATTGGCTTTGTTCTGCAACGTAGACAAGGAAGCCATCATTGAATCAATTGATGCCGAGACCATTTACGACGTGCCAAATTTGATGCTGGCTGAAGGCTTGCACAAGGTGGTTCTGAATAAATTAGAACTCACCGCTGAAGAAAAACCAATTTTGACCAAATGGAACAAGTTTCTGAACAATTATAAAAATCCTGAAAATACTGTTGAAATAGGTCTTGTCGGAAAATACATTGAACTGCAGGATGCTTACAAATCCATTCTGGAAGCACTGGATCATGCAGGGGCACACAACAGGATCAAAGTGAACATTCACCCTATCCATTCAGAAAATCTGAACAGCGGTAATGCTGATAAAAAATTGAAAGGTCTGCAGGGGCTTATCGTGGCTCCCGGATTTGGCGACAGGGGAATTGAAGGAAAAATTGAAGCTGTCAGATACGTGCGTGAGCATGGTATTCCGTTTTTAGGCATATGCCTTGGAATGCAAATGGCGGTAATTGAATATGCACGCAATATACTGAAGCTCAAAAATGCGAATTCAACAGAAATGAACATAAGCACCCCTCATCCTGTGATCGATATTATGGAGGATCAAAAAATGGTCACGAATAAAGGGGGGACCATGCGTCTGGGTGCCTGGGATTGTAAACTTAACAAAGACTCAAAGGCTTTTGAGATTTATGGTGAAGAAATGATTAGTGAAAGACACAGGCACAGGTATGAATTCAATAATGATTACTTACAAAAACTCAAGGATGCCGGTTTAAGGCCCACAGGGTTTAATCCTAAAACAGGACTTGTGGAAATTGTTGAAATTGCTACACATCCATGGTTCATTGGGGTACAATATCACCCGGAGTACAAAAGTACCGTCCTGAACCCACATCCCTTATTTGTAGCCTTTGTATCGGCTTGTCTTGAAAATAAATAGTAAAAAAGCGGCTGATTGAATACCAGTCGCTTTTTATTTAGGAGGTTTATGAATAAATAAATTATTCCGCGGGTTCCTCTTCTTCTTTGGAAACTTCAACCTCTATTGCCTTGACTTCCTTAAGATCCATTTTACATACCGGGCAACTTCCAGGCTCATCGTAAGTTTTATCCGCCTCACATTTCATCGGACACTGATAAACAACATGGGCAATATCATTATGCTCATGACCGTCTTTATTTTCCTGCTCAATCTTGTTCGACGTATCCTGCTTATCACTCGGAGTCTCCTTTTTAGCAGTTTCGCAAGATATGATTCCCACAGACAAACTCAGTAAGCATATAAAATTGACAATTGTTTTTCTCATAATATTATTTTTTATAATTAATTATTTACAGCAACCCTGCATCACTTGCCACCTGAATATTTCATTTTTACAATTTAATTCTCCTGAGCCTCAAGGAATTCGTTATTACCGAAACAGAACTGAAACTCATTGCCATCGCAGCAATCATCGGTGATAATAAAACACCAAAAACAGGGTATAAAATACCTGCGGCCACAGGGACCCCAAAAATATTATAAACGAAGGCAAAAAATAAATTTTCTTTGATATTTTTTGTCACGGCCCGACTCAAGGTTCTCGCTCTGACGATTCCTGTCAAATCTCCTTTTACCAGGGTCAATTCTGCTGTTTCAATAGCTATGTCGGTTCCGGTTCCCATTGCAATACCAACGTCTGCCTGAGCCAATGCCGGTGCATCATTGATTCCGTCACCTGCCATGGCAACCATTTTTCCCTCTTGTTGCAATTTTTTGATAAATTCCAGTTTCTCCCCCGGGCTGCAAGCAGCCTTAAAATGATCCAATCCAATGGTATCGGCAACATTTTTGGCATTGCCATAATTATCTCCAGTCATCATAATCACCTCTACTCCAGAATCTTTCAAAGACTTTATGGCATCTTTACTCGATAATTTTATTGCATCACTGATGGTCACATATCCAATGGCTGTCTTTCCAAAAGCAACATATGACACGGTTTTTCCGAGTTGCTGCTCCTGATTGACCTCCTTTTTTATTGCATCCCCGATTACCATGCTCAGCTGATCCATTAAAGCTTCATTTCCGAAGGCAATAAAAGTACCTTTCAATCTTCCTGTAACACCCTTCCCGCTGATGGTTTTGAAATTCTTTATCTCATAAAACTCTAAGCCTTTGCCCTTGGCATCAAGGACAACGGCCCGTGCCAGGGGATGTTCGCTGTACTGATTCAAAGAGGCACCCAAACTGAGTATTTCCTGATCCTTGTAGTCATGGCTAAATGATTTAACCGATTCCAACATAGGTTTCCCTTCTGTTATTGTTCCTGTCTTATCTGTGATCAGCACATCTATCTTATTCATTTTTTCAAGGGCTTCAGCATTCTTGATGAGTATACCGTTTTGAGCCCCTTGCCCCACCCCAACCATAACAGACATCGGGGTTGCCAGACCCAAGGCGCAAGGGCAGGCAATAATGAGCACTGCAATCGCATTTACAAATCCGAAAACAAGTCTTGGTTCAGGACCAAAATTATACCAGGCAATAAATGTGAATACCGAGATCAGCACAACGATTGGAACAAAATACTTGGCAACCTTATCAGCCAGATTTTGCAAAGAGGATTTGGATCGGCTCGCGGCATTCACCATTTCAATAATATGCGACAATAAAGTATCTGCACCCACTTTTTCAGCGATCATGTCAAAAGACCCCGTTCCATTAATCGTGCCGGAACGGACCAGATCTCCTTTGATTTTATCAACAGGAAGGGGTTCTCCCGTAATCATGGATTCATCAATATCACTTTGGCCATTGATGATACGGCCATCTACAGCTATTTTATTTCCGGGTTTTACCCGCAGGCGATCCCCGGCTTTGACATGACCCAGTGCAACTACTTTTTCATTACCCTTATGATCTATCAAAATGGCAGAGGCAGGTGCCAGTTTTAACAATTCCCTTATGGCCCCACTGGTTTTGCCGTGAGCTCTTGCTTCCAAAACCTGCCCAAGCAGAACCAAAGTGAGAATGACTGTAACAGCCTCAAAATAGACGTAAACGGTTCCCGTATCCGATTTAAAATCCTTGGGAAAACCCTCAGGAAATATCAAGGCGATAACACTAAAAACAAATGCAATTCCTGCACCCAGCCCTATCAAGGTGAACATATTCAGGTTCCAATTGACTATGGATTTCCAGGCCCTTTCAAAAAACATCCAGCCTGCATAAAAAACCACCGGTAAAGACAAAAAAAATTGTATCAGGTTCCACTCCTTTTGAGGCAACACCCTGTACAAATAATTGTCAGGAATCATCTCCGACATGGCAATCAAAAAAATAGGCAGGGTAAATAACAGGGCAATTTTAAGTTTTTGGAGCAATCTCCTGTAAGTTTTATCTTCAGCACTCTCATCGGGTTCCACAACCACAAGATCCATACCGCATTCCGGACAGGACCCCGGCTCATCTTTTAGAATATGCGGATGCATTGGGCAGGTAAACTGAATGGCTTTAACCACTTTAGGCTGTTCAACAAGGGCCATTCCACACACAGGACAATCTCCTTGATTATCGTAGGTTTTTGTTCCCTCGCAATGCATCGGACAGTAAAATATGCCATTGCCATTTTCATGATGCAGGACCTTGACATCTTTTGCTTCGTTGGTTTGAAAGGTATAATGAAGTCCGGCCATGACCAAAGCCTGTTGCAGCTTTTCCACAGAGATATGTTCGTCTGATTCTAAAGTAACGGCTCCTTCCTTCAGATCTGCCTCCACCGATTTTACCTGCTCGAGTGCTGATAAGGTTTTTTCAACATGGACCTTACATCCATTGCAGGTCATCCCTGAAATTTTATAAACATGTTTCATAATAAAGTGAACATCAAAAGAGAACCGTTTAAAAAGTTTTCACTAATCTTCGATGAAATCGAATTCCAGGCCAAAAATATCAATTGTTTCAGACAATGCTGCAATAAAGTCATGAAATCCCTTCTTTCAAACACAAATTCTTAAGCCTGTGCTGACTGAAGCAGAAAGCATGTCTGAGCAGGGACCTTTTCTCCCGTAATTTTCTGAATTCCTCTTTTTGAAAGAACTTATCATCTATGACCTCCAATTCCTTTTTTGCCATCAAAGCCTTTCTTTTGGCCTGAACGGTTTGATTATCAAAAAACGCATTTGTAACAGTACAATTTTACACAATGCACCGACAATAATGGTTGACAGGCAAAAAATCAACTATTCAAATCAGCACAGATCGATACAAAACCTGTTTTTCAAAAGAATTAATGGTAGAGAAAGATGAATGCCATACTTACTGACAAAAATTGTTTCAAAGCATTATTTTTGTGGCGCATTTCTATGAGCCGCAAATGACGCATCATAAATATCCTCGCTCATTACAAAGCCGTCCGCTTGATTGAAATAAAATACTTCTGTAAGCTCAACCCTAGAAGCATTTCTAAACAGCGACAAACATCGTACTGAACAAAATTGCAAGCGCAATTATTAAAGTGAGAATTTTATGCAAAATCTGTAACATCAAATCAAAATTAAAATAAAAATCAATGGAAATATTTTAATTAAATGTTAAATTATTTGACTTGAAATACGCTGTTTATAATAAAATGCAGGCAAAAGAATCAGCACAAACAAAGGATGAATGATAAATCGCCTCACATAAAAAGCAAAAAGATAGCCGTGAGCCAGCTCTCCTTTCAAAATAATGAAAAAAGTAATGCTGAGAACTACAAATGCCAGGATGTAGAATTTTACAGAAAAAAGAACAAAATTACGGCTTAGGAATGCGATGTAAATGATCAAAAGTGACAGCAAACTGTTGATCCCATATCTCATGAACAGGTTGAGCAATAATTTAGAACCACTAAAAACCGGAATGGGTTCATGCAGATAGTCACCTTTAAAATAAGCGATAAAAGGATCGTAGAAAAGACTTGGGGCAAAGGCCCTGACCAGCACCAAAATAAAAAATAGCGCCAATATCAAAAGAATTCTCATGTTCTTATTTTGCAACATCCTTATTTAGTTTAGAAAAATATTTCACCCAGGTAATCCATAACATAAATGTCAACCCGTAAATAATCGAAGGAAACAAGAGGTCGTGCCAAATTGATTCGTATTCAGGGAATCGCACGTGCAGTATGCTTATGGCTATAATCCTTAATACATTGACTAAATAAATGAGCAGGCTTCCAAAGAGGCCGAAAAAAATGGTATGCTTCAACGCTCCTGAAAAAGCGACGATAAATGATAAGAACAAAATAATGATACTTACTGAATTACAGCCTTCAATGATACGGGAAACATATTGACCATTCAAAATATATTTTATGGATAATTCTTCCGTATGTTGTTCGATCTCTGCATCGTACCCAAGCATTCTCGAAACTTTTGATACATGCCCGGCAACAGTCCTTGTTATTGGAGAACATGAAAAATAATCCCCTTTTTGCTGAGTTTTATTGAGGTATAGGGAATAAGCACCGAAAAGAATAAAATAAGTTGCAAAAAATTTTACTAAAAAAACGATTATGGCTTTATTCCTATTCAAAGATTAGATAATTTTATGCACTCCAAATTTATATATAAGTTTTAAAAAACAATGGATCTGAACAATAAAATAACCGAAATATTT
>JAHEHF010000046.1 GCA_024644745.1 Flavobacteriaceae bacterium | reverse complement strand
GAAGGTTCAAAATTACATTTTTTTTGGAATATATTAGAGGGTTTGAGACTTTAAGTTTTTAATTTAAAATCAAATGACAGGGGCCTTTTTTAAATTGTTGACAATCATCATGATCAGATTGCGTATTAATTGACCCTTCTTCTTTCTTCTTCGGCACCGGTTTGTCTTTCTCTTGTTGATTTTAATTTTTTGTTCCCAAAGCTTCTAAAATAAGTAAGAAGATAGGTTCGGTTGCTGAAATCTATGTTGATGATACTGTTTAAATTTTGATCCGGAAATGACGATGAACTTCTAAATTTGCTGGAATCAAAAATATCATTGATGTTGAAGCGCAGGGTACCCCATTTCTCACTTAGTTTTTTTTGAATTCCAAAATTCATAAAAAAATTGCTTTTCATTTCCATTGATCCCATAAGAGAAGGGCCATTGTAAAACAGATTGATCTCAGAACTTACCGTTTCTGAAATTTTAAAGGATTGGGTACTGTTCAGTTGAAAAGTATTTTGCTCGTATTTACGATTGACATCATCAACCTTATTTTCAATACTTGTGTTCAGATAGATAAATGTGTTTTGTGTTCTCCACCAGTCAGTTAGTTTTATAGGTAAGCCTAAGGTCAAAGAAAAAATTCTGGTTTGGTCCAAATTCATGGATTCGTAAATAAGACGGTCATTTTCCTCGTCATAGCGTTGTTGAAACCTTGCAATGGAACCTTTTTCATAGAAATATTCGGCTGACAGCAAAAAGGATTTATAAGTCGTTCCAAATTTGAAGGCATTTGAAATTGAGGGCTGGATGGCAGGGTTTCCGGCAAAGAATGTTGTTGGGTCAATAAAAATCACAAACGGAGCCATTTCATTGAAAGTGGGCCTGGTTATTCTTCGAACATAGGAAACACTAAAACTCAAAGAATCATTTACCTTGTGTGTGATAAAAGCGCTTGGGAATAATTCACCATAAGTTCGGTCAACAACCTTTCCTTCTTTATCCGTATTTAATTCTGAATCTGTGTGCTCATAGCGGAGTCCAAGTTTTGCATTTGTTTTTTTCGAGATATTGTAATCGGCAGAAGCGTAAAGTGCATAAATATTTTCTTCTAAGTCACTAAAATTAGTCAGGGTGGGATCGGGAACAAATTCATTTCCGTCAAAAGTGTTGACAATCACATCATTTTCAAATTTGTTCAAGGCCATTTTCAGGCCTGTATCCAACCTCAGATCTTCAGTGATTTGCTTACTGTAATCGGCACTGCTTACCAAAGAAGACAAGGGAGTCGTTTTATCTGAATTCGTCAGTTCTTCTTTGATGAAATCTCCATTTTCATCATAAAAACTATTGGCATAATTGGTCGGGTTTTCGTTATACCAATACAAGTAATCAAAATTGACACTTAGATACTCGTCTTCTTTGAAATTGTGTTTAACATTCAGATTTGAACCAAAATGTTGCCATTGGTTTCTTTCATCATTGATCAGTTCAACAAATGATTTTGGATTGCCATTCTCGGTTTCTACACTTTCATTAACCGCATCCATGCTCCATTTTTGGTCGTAGGCATCTATAATGACGCCGATAACTGTCTTTTCCGTGATCTCGTAATCCATTCCAAGGCGAAGGTTATGATTGCGCTGTATCGGATCTCGATAAGAGATGGTGTACAAATCGGTTACATTGTCAAAATCATCGCTTAAAGTACGACCAAATTCAAACTGCTGGTCTTGATTTCTTCTCAAAAAAGAGTAATTCCCATAAAGGTTTAGTTTGTTTTTTCGATAATTAAAATTAATGTTATCCTGTGTGGTACTTCCATTGCCAACGCCAAAGGAAAAGGAGTATGAACCATTTAGCCCGACATCTGAGCTTTTTTTCAATACAAAATTGATGTATCCGGCATTGCCCTCGGCATCCAAATTTGAGGGGGGCGTAGTGATCAGTTCAATAGATTCAATATTATCAGAGCTCATGCCCTCAAGCAATTGCACAATGCTTTCCTGGGGCATATAACTTATCTTGCCATTGATCATCACGTTGACCCCGTCTTTTCCTACAAGAGAAATACTGCTGCTTTGTCTGTTAACTGCAACACCCGGAGATCGTTCCAGTAATTCAAGGGCCGTTGATCCTGAAGATAATATACTGCTACCCACATTGATGACCATTCTGTCAACTTTTTGGACATATAAGGGTTTGTCTGCTTGAATTGTGATTTCATCCAGATTCTGGCCTATATTTTTTATTGGGATGGTTCCTAAATCAAGGCTCAGATTTATTGTAGAGATTTCAATGGGCCGGGTATGATTTTCATAGCCGATAAATTGTATTTCAAACAAATATTTGCCCACAGGGATATTGTCCAATTCAAAACGACCCTGATCATCGGTTATTCCACCAGCAACATAAGTGTTGTTCTCATCTTTTAAAATAACGGTTGCAAAAGGCAAAGGGCTTTTAGTTGTCTCGTCAATAACGGTTCCTTTAATAAACCCGTCGGTGAATGAAAATGAGAAATCGTTTCTTGTATCCGCATGCAGGGGTAAAATGTTGATAAGGAAAATTAAAAGGAACTTCATATGGTGCCAACGAATATTTGATCCAGACTTGGTTTTCATCAAAGGCTAATAAAAACAAAATTCAAAGGGCACACAATTCAGTTTGGATGAATCAATTAAAAACATGTCCGAAGCGATGGATAAACTTAGCGAAGTAATTCTATTGGATATAAATGAGGTTCAAAAAGGATTTATTGATAATTTTGAATGATGGGCATTCCAGTATAGCAAAAGACCAACCCATGGCTTGCTTTTATTTTTTATTTTCCTCAATAGATTCAATACGCCATTCACTTAACTGTTTTATACGGTTCAGTACATTGGCTGTCACTCGGTTGTGCACCCATTCCCAGATAACACTTACAAGTTTGCGCTTGTTCTGCCATTCTTGTTTGCCGAAAAAGTTGAAGCCAACTCCGAATATCAACTGTGATTTGCTTGTCTCACCCATTTCAGGGATAGATGAACGAACATAGATCGCCAATATTCCCATAGGATATCCCCCAGAACAATCGTATAATAAATAGCGTGCATTGTCAAAATCAAAATGATCGGGCTTGTCTTTTACCCTGATCGAATTGAGCATGAACAAAGGAATCAATGGCAGTCCAAAAAAACTTTTCATAAACTTGAAAGGATAACGTTTCCATCCAAATGGCAGCATGCGTATTTGCTCGAGATTGTTGCTAACACGATCAACTTTTACGATATGGTTGGGCCAGCATGACGGATTTCCGTTAAAATGCATTAATTCAGAGAATATATGGTTCACAGGCGCATCGATTCCAATTTTATTGATATTTAATACGGAGTAATTGCTTGTATCGACCCCAATTCTCTGCATGGCTCTGAGGTTATATTCATATCGTTCTTCTGATGAATTAAATTTGACTGATGTAGGATATTCAGGTCTGTGTAGAAAAAAATAAAGTATATCCGTAAAGATTCCTTTACTTATGATTGGGGGTTTTTTAATGCTCATGACATCTAAATGGTTCAACTTATATTCAAGAATGCATGAAGTTACCTATAAATTGAATGTGAACCAAATTTGGATCCTGAGAGATGAGCTGGTCTAAATTTCGTGAAGGCGAGCTCTTATTCATGCAAAAGTATTTCAGCAAAATAGCACCCTCACTTTATTTGTTTTAAGATAGAAAGAGGTTTTTTTGACAGAAAAGTTTTAACTAAATTTGAAAAGATTTCAATTCTTGATAGAGGTCTTTTGAACGATAATAAGGATTTAGGGATTTAAGCCTTTCCGGATAATGATTCGATTTAAAAATGATCATGATGAGAGATCAGCAGATGGGATATTTTCACTTGTAAGTTGTTTCGGGTTCCCTGAAATGGAAATTTTGAAGACGTTCCGGATCCCTGTGATAAATTGTAATATTTCTGACCTTAGCAAAAGAAACAAGATTAGCGTTTTAATTGTGATTGAAAAATTAAGTTTATGATTAAGCTGATTAATAATATTAAGTTAAAAAACGAACAAACTATTGGAGAAAAAATTTAATCATAAGCCTATTTTAGAGGAAGTTACAAAAAAGGGGAATACGAAATATGTAGTCTCATTTTTACTTGTAGTCCTGGGATATGGTAGCTATTTATTTCTTCAAGGGCCAATATTGATTGTCTTTTTGATTTTGGCAATGCTTGGAACTCTATTGATTTTTAACATCCCGTCTAAATGGGTTGAAGATAGTTTTTCTAAATTATCTTATAGATTTAAGATTTCTTCTGCGATTACCGGAGGTTTTTTTTTGGCCATAGCAAGTTCCGCTCCTGAATTTTTCACAGCAACCTCAGGTGTAGTCTACTATAAGATATTTAGTATAGGTTTTGACACCATTATTTGGTCGGCTATTTTCAATTTATGCGTTATTATTGGTGTTGGGACCTTTTATAAAGACCCCATACTTGTAAGAAAAAGCATCTTGTTCAGAGACTTTCCCTCAATGGGAATTGCCATTGTTCTTTTGTTGGTTCTGGCTTTGGATGGCGTATATTCAACAGTGGATTTTATAATCCTTATTTGTACTTATTTTATTTATGTCTGGTTTTTAAGCTTAGACAAATCCAAATCTTACAAGCCTACTAAATCTGCGTTTTCCTGGAGAATAATTGCTTTAAAATTATTTTTTGGAATTGTTCTTATTGCCCTTTTAGCTCATTTAATGGTAGCAACTGGTCAAGAAACCATAAATCTGTTTGAACAGTTTTATGGTTATGCATTGCCTGTTGGGGTGTTGGCTTGCACGATATACGGGCCTGGAACTTCAATCGCAGATTTGTTTATGTCTTTGGCAGCCATCAGAAAAGGAGAACAGACAGCAGGAGTCGTAAATGGAATTAGCTCTAACACCTTTGATCTGACGATTTGTATTGGGGTTCCTGGTCTGGCCTATACTTTTTTAACAGGAAAGGATATATTGATTAACGTATATGATTCTTTGCTCATGATTTTTATGTTATTGCTGAGCTATGTTTTAGTGTTCTTTGTTTTAAGAAATGGAAAGGTAACAATAAGAGAAGGGATCTTTTTGCTTGGATATTTTCTGAGCTGTATCATTGTTTATTTGGTTCATATTTTTTGATTTTTTTAGGATTTAGACGGATTATTCTTATAGTCTTTTATAGAGCTTGGGGTCCATTTTAATGTCGATGTAATTTCTTATAAAACTCTTTATTAAAAATAAAAGAAATAATTTCATTTAAAGATCACAACTTCAGTTTTTATCCAGTATTGAGAATTACTTTTGGCCCACATAAACCCCTAAAATTAAAAATTTATGAAACGAATTGTATTATTAATTGTTGCTGTGGTATTCTCAGCATCTATTTCTGCACAAACTGTGCCTTCGGTAAATGCTGATGATGTTCAAAAGGCCGGAATGGCAGTTGCTGCCGAGCAAAACCCTGAATTGGAAAAACAAATTAAGGAAGCCTTGATGAAGGATGAAGGATTACAGGAAGATGCTATTGAATATTTAAGAGGCAATGAAGACACCTCTGATGCATTAAATGAAATCATTGAGGAGAATGAAGATTCACTATCAGGTATAATGGAAGCCATTATGGGAGATAGCGCATTGGCATCTGCAGCTGTTGATTATATTTCAAACAATCCTGAATTGCTTAAAAAAGCAATGAAAATTATAGGTATGTAATGCTATAATTTTTACAATTGAATCAGATTCTATAAAAATATTGAAAAAGAAATTGGAGGGCGCTTGGCGCCCTTTTTCTATTTATATACTTGATGTTAGGGATTGTTTTCTCATCATAAAAGGAATCTTACAACAAAAAAGACATCAGTCTCTTCATGTCTTTTGTCTAATTATGCTTATTGCTTGGTAGAGATTGGATTAACTTCGTTGATCCTTTTAGAGGGCTCCTTACAACAAAAAAGACATCAATCCCTTCAGGATTGCTATTTTTATTTCCAGGAATTTATGACTTTAAGCTTCGCTTAGCCAAAATTCCTGGAAATAAAAAAAAGCCTTCTTTCGAAGACTTTTCTTTTTTTGTTGTGGAGAAGATCGGATTCGAACCGACGACCTCTTGACTGCCAGTCAAGCGCTCTAGCCAACTGAGCTACATCCCCGAATTAATTTATTATGGTGAGACTTGAGCCTCTCAATAAATTTCAGACCGCAAATTACGACATTCCTTTTAAAACAAGCAAGGGAACAGGGCTATCAAAATCAATTTTTTTTACACTGTCATTTTCCCAAAGCTTTTTGAAAAACCCCCGCTTCCTTCTTATGACACAAATCATGTCAGGGTCCTCTTCACGTAAAAACTCAAGAACACCTTGATAAACAGTAGCATTTGTTGTCGGGATCAGTTTATTGATCAACGATTCCAGTTTTTTGTTCAATTCCAGGTCCCTGGCATCTAGTTTTGGTGTTTTAACTTGTAATAGGTTGATCCTCGAATTGAAAGTGATTTTAATTTTTTCAAGTACATCAAGGGTTGTCATTGATTTAATGGACCCCGATTTGATCGTCATTAAAATCTTTTTGATCGGTTTAAATTTGACTCCGGCAGGAACAATCAGCACCGGGACCTTGGTATCTTTAATGATGTTTCCGGTTATTTTTCCTAAAAATATGGTTTCATCAGCAACGTCATTTTTACTTGATGCAATGATCAGATCAATGTTCAGTAATTTATTCAATTGCTTCAGGGTATCAATCACAGAGTATCCTTTTAAGGTACTGGTGATGATTTCAACTTTTTTGATATTGACTTTCGATAAATGCTCTCTCAGAATCTCCTTGCTGTCGCGTTCCATAATGTTGTCAACCTTGAGAACCGTACCACTGATTTTTGGGCTGCTGTACACATGGACCAGGTAAATTTTGGCATCCACAGCTTCAGCAAAATCGATGGCGTATTGTAGTGTATTCACCGCGTTATTGTTACTGCCGACCGGAACTAAAATATTTTTCATAAACAGCTGAATTAATTTTAATTAAGGTTAAAAATAAAGAAAACTTCCAAGTAAATACTCAGAAGTTTTAAATATTTAAGTTTTGTTGTTTTTAGTATCTGTAATAATCAGGTTTATACGGCCCTTCAACCTTAACCCCAATATAATCAGCCTGTTCTGTTCGAAGCTCTTCTAATTCCACCCCGATTTTTTCAAGGTGTAGCCGAGCCACTTTCTCGTCAAGGTGTTTTGGAAGCATATAGACCTTGTTTTCATACTTGTCTGCATGTTTCCAAAGCTCTATTTGTGCCAGGGTTTGATTGGTAAAAGAGTTACTCATTACAAAACTTGGATGTCCTGTGGCACAGCCTAAATTTACCAGACGGCCTTCTGCCAGAACAAGAATCTCTTTTCCATCAATGTTGTATTGATCAACCTGAGGTTTTATCACATCCTTTGTATGGCCATAATTTTCATTGAGCCAGGCCATGTCAATCTCATTATCAAAATGACCTATGTTGCAAACAATGGCCTTGTCTTTCAGCGCCCTGAAATGACGTTCCTGAACGATGTCCCTGTTTCCTGTTGTCGTGATCACGATATCTGCCTTGGAAATGACATTGTCCATTTTTTTCACTTCAAAGCCTTCCATGGCGGCCTGTAAGGCACAAATGGGATCTATTTCTGTCACAATAACACGTGCCCCGGTACCTTTAAATGAGGCTGCGGTTCCTTTTCCGACATCACCATAACCTGCAACAACAACAACTTTCCCTGCCATCATGGTGTCAGTGGCCCTTCTTATGGCATCAACAGCACTCTCTCTGCAGCCATATTTGTTATCAAATTTTGATTTGGTCACAGAGTCGTTCACATTGATCGCGGGCATGGGCAAGGTTCCGGCTTTCATTCTGTCATAAAGGCGGTGTACTCCGGTGGTCGTTTCCTCGGAAAGCCCACGGATGTTTTCAACCAATTCAGGATGCCTGTCAAGCACCATGTTGGTCAGATCACCACCGTCATCAAGGATCATGTTCAATGGTTTTTTATCTTCACCAAAAAACAGGGTTTGCTCGATACACCAGTCAAATTCCTCCTCCGAAAGCCCTTTCCAGGCGTATACAGAAACTCCTGCGGCAGCAATTGCAGCTGCAGCCTGGTCCTGGGTTGAAAAAATGTTGCACGAACTCCATGTGACTTCCGCCCCTAGCGCTACCAGGGTTTCTATTAACACGGCAGTCTGTATGGTCATGTGCAAACAACCAGCAATTCTGGCACCTTTTAGAGGTTGCTCTTCTTTGTATTCTTCACGAAGACTCATCAAGCCGGGCATTTCAGCTTCAGCCAAATGAATTTCTTTTCTTCCCCATTCGGCGAGATTGATGTCTTTCACCTTATATTTCAGGTATGTCGATGTTTCTGAACTCATAATATTTATATTTGCTTAGAGTTTGCAAAAATACGAAATACCTATTAAACTATACATGCCAATTTACAAAACCATTTCTCCGGAGCCATTTACCTCTGTTTATGTGTGGAAAATTCAAGAGTCTTTGCAGGACCTGAGAAAGGGGATGGCGCTGAATAAGGAAAGCGTGGAACGACTGGAGGGCATGAAATCAGAGTTGCATCAAAGAGGGTTTTTGAGCGTAAGACATTTGCTCAAACATGCCGGTTATGAAGACAAGGACCTCTATTACAACAGCTATGGAAAGCCACTGTTGAAAGATGGTAAAAAGATTTCTATTACACATTCCTTTGAATTTTCGGCCATATTGATCAGTGAAAAGGATGCCGGGATTGACATTGAAAAGAACAGGGAAAAGATCGTTAATATTCAGCACCGGTTCGTCAATACGGAATATGACTCCCTTTCGGATGAGGACCTTGTGAAGCAGCTGACCGTGATCTGGGGAGCCAAAGAATCAATGTACAAGACTTATCCTTACGGCGGTCTCAGTTTTCATGATCATATCGGGATCAACCCTTTTTTGTTCAGGGAAGGCAGATCCTCTGGAAGGGTTATCTTTGGGGACTGGAAAAAGGAGTACGAGATCAGTTTCCATTTTTTGAAAGAAGGTTTTACCCTGGTCTATGCCCTGGAGAAGAAAGGAGAGACTTATTAAAGGGCCCGAATAAAACGGTTATAAAAATTCTCCAAAGAAAAACGATTATGATATATCAAAATCTTTTATTGGCAAAAAAGCAGGGAAGAAAGCTACTGGCCATACTATTGGATCCTGACAAGATAAGTTTGTCTAAGGTTTCTGACATTCTTGCAAAGCTCCATAGTTCGGGGGTAGACTACATTTTTGTAGGTGGAAGTACTGTGGAAAAAGGGGTGACGAACGAGCTGGTGTACCTGCTAAAAAAACAAACCACGATACCAGTTATTTTATTTCCCGGACACTATAGTCAGATCACATCCCATGCCGATGCCATCTTATTTTTGTCGCTGATTTCAGGAAGAAATCCTGAATATTTGATCAGCCAGCAGGTTAAAGCGGTTCCAATGATCAAACGATCCGGATTGGAAGTGATCCCCACGGGATATATCCTGATCGATGGGGGGAAGGAATCCTCTGTTCAGAAAATCAGTGAAACGAAACCCATCAAACCAATGGATCTTGAAGAGATCACCCATACGGCCTGTGCCGGTATGTATATGGGAAAAAAAATTATTTATCTGGAGGCGGGCAGCGGAGCCCTGGCACCGGTATCCCCGGCTATTATTGAGGCGGTAAAGGAGAACATTAACATTCCACTAATCGTTGGAGGAGGCATCAGGTCTGAAAATGAGTTGAGAAGTGCTTTTCAAAGCGGTGCAGATCTTGTTGTTATCGGAACTGCCTTTGAAGAAAATAACAACCTGCTCACTAAAATCATGAAAAATGAACATATCCATTGATATTTCCATGTATCCCCTGCACAAGGATTTTGAAAAGCCGGTAATCAAATTTATTCAGGCCCTTAGAAATTCTTCCTTTCATACTGAAGAAAATGGGTTGAGCACTCAGATCTTTGGTCCTTATCAGGAGGTGATGACCTTTGTTAATTCCAATATGCATGACGCCTTGCTCAACGAAAAGAATTGTGTTTTTGTTTTGAAGGTTGTCACAGACGACAGAAGCCATCATGAACCAGATTATTGATTTTTTATTTGAGCAGTATCAGGGATATCAAACCGTTGATATTGTTTTGGAGATTACGGCAGTGATCTTTGGGTTTCTTTCTGTTTGGTATTCCAAGCAGAATAAAATTCTGGTCTTCCCGACAGGAATGATCAGTACTTCCATTTTTGTATACCTCTTGTTCAAATGGGGGCTGCTTGGAGATATGATGATCAACGGGTATTATTTTGCCATGAGTGTTTACGGTTGGTATGTATGGACACGTAAAGTTGATGCCACCCACGTGACGCCGATCAGCAGAACAAACAGGTTAGAAAAGAAACAGTCGGTATTGCTTTTTTTTGGCACCATCGTATTTGTCTTCCTGGTGTATTATTTCAATGACAAATGGAATAGCTGGACCGCTTATGCAGACACCCTTACCACAGCTGTGTTTTTTGTGGGGATGTGGTTAATGGCCAAAAGAAAAATTGAAAACTGGATTTACTGGATCATCGGCGATATTATTTCCATACCCTTATATTTGTACAAAGGGCTGGCATTTACAAGCCTGCAGTATTTTGGATTTACCTTTATCGCAATTTATGGTTATATAGCATGGAAAAAGCACTTGAACAAATTCCCGTAAACCTGGTCAAGGTCGTGTTGTTTGGTCCTGAATCAACAGGAAAAACCACAATGTCTGAATACCTGGCAAAGCACTACAACACAGTTTGGGTGGCCGAGTACGCCAGGGAGTATTTACAGGACAAATGGAACAATGAGAGAAAAACCTGTGAAGATTCAGACCTGATCCGAATCGCCGTAGGCCAGATGGCTCTTGAAAACAAGCTGGCCAAAAAAGCAGATAAAGTATTGATTTGTGATACCGATCTGCTCGAGACAAAGGTCTATTCAGAAGAATATTACGGAGGGCTGGTACATCCTGAACTGGATGAATACGCGGTTAAAAATCAGTATGATCTCTATCTTTTGACTGATATTGATACACCCTGGGAGGCTGATGATCTCCGTGACAGGCCTAATCAGAGAGTGCAAATGTTCAGGGCTTTTGAAAATGCACTGATCAAGTACAAGCGCCCCTACATAAAACTCAGCGGAAGCATAAAGCAAAGAATGGAAATTGCCACCAGAGCAATTGACAGTATTCTTACCCGCAGAATTGGTCTGGATACCTATTCCAGTGAACTTTAAGCTTTTTGTTTTTTCTTATCTTTACCTCACACATTTTCAGATCTATTGAAAAGACCTACATGGATGCCGACCGACTAGTCAGGGAAATTAACTTCAGCGCCGTAAGATCGGGTGGTCCAGGAGGTCAGCATGCCAATAAGGTGTCATCCAAGGTTGTTTTACAGTTCGATCTGAACCAATCAAACGCCCTGACTGATCAGGAAAAATTATCGGCTGCCGAAAATCTATCATCCAGATTGACCAAAGACAATATATTGATAATGTCATGTGATGAAAGCAGGAGCCAGCACAGAAATAAAGAGATCCTTACCCAAAGATTTTTAACACTCATGGAAAAGGCTCTTGTGAAACAAAAGAAGCGAATCCCTACAAAAGTAAGCAAGTCTGTAAAACTAAAGCGATTGTCTGCCAAGAAGAAGCTGGGCATCAAAAAGTCATTGAGGCAAAAACCAAAATTGGATTAATTTTGAGATTTTGATGCATTAATTCATAATTGTTGATTAGATTTGCATCAATCTTAAAAGGGGTGCCAAATACAGGCTGAGATTACACCCATTGAACCTGGAACAGATAATGCTGTTTAGGGAATTAATTTTCAGTGTTTATTGAAAATTAGAGTGATCATCGATCAGGATTCCACCCCTTTTAATTCAATATTTTATGAATTAAACGTCCCGAGGGAAAGAAATGAGGTATCTTATTTTTGTATTGATCATGTGCAGCGGATTTGTATCCAAGGCGCAGGAAAAAAGTATTTTGAAAGACACAATAACACTTGATGAGGTGTTGGTCAGGGCAACAAGGGTAGGCGAAAAGGCTCCTTTTACCCAAAGCAATGTGACAAAAAGCGAAATTGAAGAAAGAAATCTGGGTCAGGACATACCTGTATTGCTTAATTTTCTTCCCAATGTGGTGACCACTTCTGATGCCGGAAACGGGATTGGATATACCGGGATCAGGGTACGGGGAAGCGATGCGACCAGGGTGAATGTGACCATTAACGGGATCCCTTTAAATGACAGTGAATCGCATGGCACTTTCTGGGTAAATCTTCCTGATTTTGCATCTTCTACACAGAGCATGCAGTTGCAGCGAGGTGTAGGGTCATCTACGAATGGTGCCGGAGCCTTTGGTGCGAGCCTGAGCTTATCGACCAATGGAATTCGTGAAAAGGCATTTGCAGAACTCAGTTTTTCAGGAGGTTCCTATAACAGTTTAAAGGCCAATACACAATTTGGTTCAGGAATTCTCAATACTTCCGGAAAGTTTAAGGCAGAGTTTACGGGAAGGATATCAACCATTCAGTCTGACGGCTATATAGACAGAGGTTCTTCTGATTTGAAGTCGGTTTATCTCTCGGCGAGTTTCTTTAGTGAAAATACCCTCGTCAAAGCCATTGCCTTTGGCGGGCACGAGGTAACCTATCAATCCTGGTATGGAATTGACAAGGAGACCTTAGAAACCGACAGAACCTACAATCCGGCCGGAGAAATATATGATGAACAGGGGAACCTCACAGGATTTTACGACAATCAGGTTGATGATTACAAGCAGGATCATTACCAGTTGCACATCAATCATGATTTCGGGAACGACTGGAGTGCAAACTTAGCATTGCATTACACCTATGGAAGGGGTTTTTATGAACAATATGAGAACCAGGCCGATTTTTCCATTTATGGATTTGATCCGTTTATCATTGACGGAGAGGAGATCAGCACAACAGATTTAGTGCAAAGAAAGTGGCTTGACAATGATTTTTACGGGACGACTTTCTCGGTGCTTAAGAATTTTGACAAAGTCAATTTTATCCTGGGCGGGGCCTATAACTTTTATGACGGGGACCATTTTGGAGAAGTCAAATGGGCACGTTACGGATCTTCAATGACCAACCAAAGATTTTATGAGAACAAGGGAAAGAAAACCGATTTCAATATTTTTGCCAAGGCTGATGTGTCACTTAGTGATCAATTCAGTTTATTCGGAGATTTACAATACAGATATGTCAATTATGATGTGAAGGGTATTGATGAAGGACCTGTGGCTATCGGATTTGAAGATCAAAATAATTTTTTCAATCCGAAACTGGGCGTCAATTACTTTACTGACAACAGTAATTTCTACCTGTCTTATGCGAAAGGGCACAAGGAACCTAAAAGAGCCGATTACCTTGCCAATAATGAAGTAAAACCGGAATCACTTGATGATCTTGAGCTGGGCTGGAATTACAATAAAGAAAGATTCAGGTTAAAAATGAACCTGTATTATATGAATTACCGAGACCAGCTGGTCCTCACAGGAAGTCTTGATGATGTTGGAAATCCGATTGCAGACAATATTGGAAAAAGTTACCGCCTGGGTCTTGAGATAGAGGCTGTGCTTAAGATACTGGATAATTTGACATGGCAACCGAATGCGGCATTGAGCAGGAACAAGAATATGGATAAGTTCTATGATTTCGACGGAGAATTAAAGAATTTTGGGGACACGGACCTTTCATTTTCCCCAAATTTTATAGCCGGAAGCAATATCCGTTATGTTCCCTTCAAGAATTTTAATA
This sequence comes from Flavobacteriaceae bacterium, assembly GCA_024644745.1. Taxonomy (GTDB): domain Bacteria; phylum Bacteroidota; class Bacteroidia; order Flavobacteriales; family Flavobacteriaceae; genus Lutimonas. The sequence continues at coordinate 12,599 of JAHEHF010000046.1, read as the reverse complement.
TCAGTTTTTTAACCAAGTATGTCGGGGAGCAATACATGAGTAATATCGAACTTGAGGCTTCCAAACTCGATGCTTATTTTGTCAATGATCTGCAGATGAGCTATGAAATAAAGACGGATAATTTATTCAAATCTGTTGTTTTCACAGGTCTTGTCAACAATGTTTTCAATGTGAAGTATGTATCAAACGGATACTTTTATACCTATGATGACACTTGGTCTGATCCCGGTCAGGTAACCACCATCACCGGTGCAGGCTATTACCCGCAGGCGGAAATCAATTTTCTGCTGGGTGTGAATTTGAATTTCTAAACTCAGCAAGCCTGCATAGATTTGGACTTTTATTCCCCTGAGCATATTGTTCAGGGGATTCTTTTTCGGCAATATTTAGACCTTGGTTTTTAATTCTTGACCGGAAATGTAATACTCCAGATGCCTCGAAGCTCGTTTTCCTGAAAACCAAGAGCCATATCATTTGGATAGTAGGACTTGATGATCGAATCAGTTTTTCTGCTGACCTCCTGATCTAAACTTCCATGACAGGACAAACATTTTTTTTGTAAGATAATTGGTGCATAAAAATGTGGATTACCCTTTTGATCCAATTGAACCAGCGCTTTGAGTTCCTTATTTTTTTCAGCACGGGTTTGATAATAATTTAATATTTCAAGCTCTTCATCATCAGGGGAATTACTTTCATTTCTTGTTCTCAGCGCCGTCCTTTTAATTTGGACCTTATACTTTTCCGACATTTCCTGGGTAAGCGGGAGTGCAGCCGTATTGCAGTATTGCAGTGCTTCGGGGATTCCTCCGGCCTTCATCTTTTCTGTCAGGGTGGAAGACAGTTTCTGGTAGGTTTCCTTTGCAATCTTTACTCCGGTTTCCCTGTATTCCTGCATTTCACTGTCAGTAAGTGATTTTTGGCAGCCAGTGAAAAGCAAAGCGCTTGTTATCACAATAAGAAGCTTTTTCATAATTCAAGATCTTTGATTATTTCACGACCTTCATATTGTTTTTTTCCCAGTTGATCATTCCGCCCTCCAGATCGTAGATTTTTTCAAAACCCATGTCTTTCATCATTTTGGCTGTTTTCCCACTCCTTCCTCCGCTTCTGCAATAGAGATAGACCTCTTTGGTCTTATCGAGCGATTTCAACTGAGATTGGAAATCACTGTCATAAAAATTCATATTCACTGCATTTTCAATATGCCCCGAAGAGAATTCTTCCGGTTTTCTGACGTCGATAAGCTGGATGTCTTTGTTTACTTTGCTGAGAGCCTCCGGAGAGATCAATTCAATTCTGGCTTCTTCACTACCCGTTGATTTGTCTTGGGTTTCATTTTTTTGGCCACAGGCTACAAAGGTGACTGAAACAAATAAAACGAGCATTATTCTAGGTAAAAGAAATTTCATTTTTATGTGATTTTAAATTTTTAAAAAGGTAAATAAAAAAAGGGAGTTCACAACTCCCTTTTTTTGCTATAACAACATTATTTTAAAGTAAGGTCGTTGGGCAGACATAATCCGTAAGCGGAGCTCCGGTTTCTTTTATGTCTTTGAAACCACCTCTCACATCGGTCACATTTTCAACCCCGTTGGCTTTGAAAATGGAAGCAGCTACCAGTGATCTGTATCCGCTTGCACAATGCAAATAGTAATGTTTTTTAGGATCAATTTCTGCAAAATTATCATGGATAAAATCTAATGGGAAATTTTCAACACCTTCGACGTGCTCCGACAAATACTCAGATTCTTTTCTTACGTCCATAGGTTTTTCCATAAGACCTGCCTTGAGCATTCCTGAAAATTCATGACCGGATATGGAATTAATTTTATCCACTTCGTACCCATGGTCGATCCAGTTTTTAATACCACCGAACAAGTAACCCAGTGTATTGTCGTATCCTACTCTTGAAAAGCGTGTAGCGATTTCATTCACTCGTGTTTCATCTTCTGCGATAAAAATGATTTTTTGATTGATATCAGAGATCAGCGCACCCACCCACGGGGCAAAACTGCCATCTAATCCTATATACCAGGCTCCTGGAACAGTACCCTCTTCGGTATAACTTTCTTTTGAGCGGGTATCGACCACAAGGATATCCTTTTGCAGGCTCATTTCATGAAATGTCTCAGCATCAAGAGGCGTTGATCCTCTGTGGATAACCTCATCAATATTTTTGTTGATTGATTTGTTCATCCTCACATTATTCGGAAAATATTGTGGCGGTGCTTTGAGTCCTGTGGTAACTTCTTTGATAAATTCCTCTTTTGTCATGTCTGCACGAAGGGCATAGTTCGTTTTTTTCTGGTTGCCAAGGGTATCAAAGGTCTCCGAACTCATATTTTTTCCGCAGGCAGATCCTGCACCGTGATTCGGATAAACAATGATATCATCAGGCAGGGTCATGATCTTGTTTCTTAAAGAATCAAACAGGTGACCCGCAAGATCAGCTTGTGTCATATTAGATTTTACCGCCAGGTCAGGACGACCTACGTCTCCGATAAACAAACAATCTCCTGTACATACATAAGGTGTATTTCCATCTTCATCAGTAATAAGGTATGATGAAGATTCCATGGTATGACCGGGGGTATGGAGCAAGGTGATTTTACCTTTTCCAAGAGGGAACACTTCCCCGTCTTTTCCATTATAAATTTCGTATTCTGCTGTGGCATTGGGGCCAAATATGATCTTGGCTCCTGTTTTCTGTGCCAGGTCATACTGACCAGAAACAAAATCAGCGTGAAAATGTGTTAAAAAAACATATTTTATTTTCGCATTATTGGCTTCTGCCATTCTAATATACGGTTCCGTTTCCCTCAAGGGATCAATGATCGCTGCTTCGCCATCTGACTCAATATAATAAGCCATTTCCGCAAGACATCCTGTAAACAACTGTTCAACTTTCATAATATATTATAATTTATTTAGACTTAATTTACTCAAAGTTAATCATTGATGATTTATCATATGTAACACTTGTTACCTGACCGTCAACATGAACTAGCGATTGGATTGTTTTGTATACTCTTGAAAACTATAGTTTTGGCCTGTTTCAAAACAATTGCTTTCGTAGCAATCCACTGCTTCCTGTATACTCATAAAGCAATGATCGTACCGAATTTTTTTCATCAGTTTTGATTTTACCATGGTATCCCTGACAGGACCTTTCAGGCCGGTGAATACTACGCTAATATTTCTTGATGTGAAATAGTCATGAATTTCTTCAAGTGCGAATATTGCACTGCTGTCAAGGGCGTTAAGGCTTTCTCCGTCAATGATAAGCAATTCAAGTGCCCTGCCTTTTTCACTGGCGAATTCTTTGAGCTTATCTTTGAAGTATTGTGTGTTGGCAAAATACAACTGTGCATCAAACCTGACAATGAGCACTTTTTCCTGGATGATCACATCATCAAATCTTTTAATGTTCCTGTAAAAATGGGTTCCGGGGACCTGCCCCAGTACCGCGATATGAGGTTTCGTTGATTTATAGATCAGCATGATCAGGGAAAGAACAATACCAAAAAGAATGCCTTCCTTGATTCCTATGAAAAGGGTCATAAGCATGGTGCTGTTGAGAATGATCAGGTCTCTGATGTTATAGATCAAAAGGTCTTTTGGCAGGGAAAAATCGAGTAAGCCATAGGCGGCGACGATAATAATAGCGGCTAGAATTGATTTTGGCAAAAAGGAAAAGGCCGGGGTCAGAAATAATAAGGACAGGGCAATGACAAGCGCTGCGATCAGGGATGACAAGGGTGTCTTGGCCCCTGACTGATCGTTTACGGCTGTTCTTGCAAATCCGCCTGTAGCCGGATAGGTTTGGAAAAATGATCCGATCATGTTGCTGAAGCCCAATGCGACCAGTTCCTTGTTGGGTTCGACCCTGTAACTGTTGTGTTTGACCTCAATGGATTTTGCAATCGATATGGCTTCCATAAAGCCAATGAGTCCTAAAGTTAAAGCAAGACCTGACAATTCTTCTATAAAAGCCATGTCAAAGGTCGGGATGATAAATTCAGGTAAACCCTGAGGGATGTCACCCAATATGATCACGCCTTTGAGCTCCAGCTTGAAGAGGTACGCCGACAGAATTCCAAGGACAACAACTACCAGAGACCCCGGTATTTTTCTGTTTATTTTTTTGACTATAATGATGAAAATAATGGCCATAAGGCCTATAAGTGCAGAGGCCCAGTGTATATCAGCCAACTTGTCAATGACCTCCATGAATAAGGAATGGACTTGATTGCTGCGGTCAACTTTTATTCCCATTAGATTACCGATTTGATTCATGCCAATGATGATGGCGGAACCCGAAGTAAAACCACTGATAACGGGTTTAGACAGAAAATTAACCAGGAACCCAAGTCGAAAAATTCCGAAAAGAAATTGAAAAAAACCAACCATAAATGCCAGTAAAACCGCAAGTACAATGAAGTGTTCCGATCCTATAGAGGCCAGCATGCCAATTCCCGATGCCACAATGAGTGAATCCATGGCTGCAGGTCCGACGGATAATTGTCTTGAGGTACCCATGATCGCGTAAACAACTTGCGGGATCATGGCGGTGTACAGTCCGTAAATCGGGGGAAGCCCTGCAATGATGGCATAGGCAATTCCCTGAGGGATGAGGATAACACCAACCGTGAGACCTGCAAAAAGGTCGCTTTTGAACCAGGATTTTTTATAGTTTGGCAGCCAAAGCAAGATGGGGATATGGTTCTTTATATCCATAAAGTAAATTAAATAACTGATTTTAAGCGTGTTGTGTTGATTTGCCTAAAACAATTAACACTCGTGAAAGATACGAACTTTACAATTGGCACAAATCTCTTTATCCAGCTTAAGAAACAATTGGCTGATGGCAGTAGGTTTGTCTACGTAAAAATGCTCCTTCCCGATTTTTTCCATAAAACCTCCTTTGATCATGATCTGCTGGCTAACGATCTTGAGACCGCTAAAATAAATACCGCCGCCTCTATCCTGCCACCTTTTGACTTCATAGGCCAGCCAGGTCGCACCTGCTAGATCTATGAAATTGATGCCTTTGGCGACGACCAGTACATGTTTTACTTCTCCCTGTTCATAAAGATTATTGAAAAAATCGGACACAACTTCAAGTGCCCCGAAATATATGGATCCGTCAATTCTTACGATTTTTAACTGCGGGCATTCCTTGACTTCCGGATTTCTAATGATGTTGATAAAACGATGAACCTTGGTTGTTCCTAAAATAGCAATATTGGGCTTGGCAGTTTTTTCCAAATAGAAAAATAAAGACAGGCCGATGCCCGTGAACAAGGCGGTTTCCAGCTCGAAAAAGAGGGCACCAAACAGGGTTGCTCCCAGCACAATCAGTTCCCTGCCACTGCTATTAATGACTTGCCTGATATGGTGAAAGTCTATCAAATTATAGCCTACGAGCAGGATGATCCCACCCATCGCCGATTTAGGTAAATAGGAGGCATAATTAGAAAACAGCAACAATACGATCATCAAAAAGAAAGCTGCAAAAATAGCAGACAAAGGGGTCTTTGCTCCGGCCTGGTAATTCACTCCTGATCGTGTAAAGGAACCCGATCCCATATAACTTGAAAAGAAACTGGCGATAAGATTTGACAGACCCTGCCCTTTAAATTCCTGATTGCCATCAATACGTTGATTCGAAGACAGGGCTATGGATCTTGCAATGGCTACTGCTTCGATCAACCCAAGCAGTGCCAGGGTTATTGCCCCACTGCTTAGTTTACGGATATTGTTGAAGGTAACGTTTGGCACTTCGAATGGTGGAAGCCTTGACGGGACCTCGCCTACATTTTCAATACCATGTGTTTCCCCTCCGAGCAAAATGGCCAGTATGCTGCCAAAAACCATGGCAATAAGCATGTAAAACCTTGAAAGCGGTTTGACAAATTTTTGAATCAATATGGCAACAAGCATGGTACTCATCGCAACAATAAATACATACCAGTTGGTTTGATCAATATTGAGAACTATGTTTTTAACAATATCATAAAAGGAAATCCCCTGGGGCATCTCCATCCCAAAAACGTGTTTGAGCTGTTTGAAACCGATTAATATTCCGGCCCCTGCCGTAAATCCTATGATCACTGAATGGGACACAAAATTTACCAGTCTTCCCATCCTTGCCAGACCCATGGCAAATTGTATCACACCTGCCATAAAAGTAAGTACCAGTGTGAGGGAGATATAGCTTTCAAGTTCTGTTGTCACATCCACCATCTCACTAACGGTGGCAAAGACAACAATGGAAATTGCGGTAGTAGGGCCTGAGATCAGGTGGTAAGAAGAGCCGAATAAAGCAGCGATGACCGGGGTGACCATGGCCGTGTAAAAACCATAAACAGGTGGCAGGCCCGCAATGATGGCGAAGGCTACCGCCTGGGGTATGACGATGATGGTACCTGTTAACCCCGCAATTAAATCATCTTTCCAGGTTTTTTTTACCAGGGGCAACCAGTCTATAAAAGGAAATATTCTTTGCAGCATTGCGTGCAATTTTAGATTTACTATCGATTGAATTCTGCAGGCATACACAAGCATTTTTATGTTCGGTTTCACGAACGATGATCCTTTCGCAGATTCGGTCACAAAAGAAAAAAGGATGTTATGTTCATCCTTTTAATATATACCTATATATTTTTGTCTTCAAATAATTTGATCAATTCATCGCTTGACGGACGTGGAGCAACCGCACTTACGATCTTTCCTTCAGGATCAATCAAGATAAAACGGGGAATTCCAATATTTATGTAATCCTCGACAAACTTGGATTTAGGCCCTTCCGGCGCAAACAATTGAACCCCTCCCATTGACTCTTCGTCAACCATTTTTTTCCATTTTTCTCTGGCTTTTTCCCAGGATCCGCTGCGTTTAGCACTGTCTACTGAAATACTGACAAAAGCGATATTACTGTCTTCATATTTTTTTTCCAAAGATTTCAGATAAGGTATTTCAACTTTACAAGGTCCGCACCAGGTAGCCCAGATATCCACGTATACATATTTGCCTCTGAGATCCGACATGGAGGTTCTTTCTCCATTGAAATTTTCGTAATCATTAAAAACCGGAGATTCCATTCCCTCAGGAAGTTGACGCTTTACCTCATTGATATTGCCAATGTATCTTTTATAGGAGGCAATTGTGCGGTCAATACTTTTCGGTCCTGCATTAATAATGGAGCTGTCTACATTGTTATTGGCCTCGTAAAAATTGACAAGCTGATTCCTGATCTGCGTGAATTCTGATTCCAGTTCAAGGGAATCCATACTGATGAGCTGATCAAGATTGAAGAGCTTCTCGTTCAATCTGATTTTCTCGGCAAGGAAATTGCTGTGTTCGGCACCTATTCCTGAGAATTCCAGTGATTGATCAAACCTTTTTGTGTCCAGTTCGAGATGTATGTCAAATCCGTTTTTTAAAAAAAGAGAAGCATATTCCACCCCATCAAAAAGGGAATAGAATCCGGTCTCAACCTTCAGGGTGTCTTTAAAGGAACCGTCTTCATTCACCGGGATGGTTTTGGAATATGATGTGCCTCTGATGGTCACTGAATCACTGTTTTTATGTGTTATCTGACCAGAAATCGTTGCATAATCCCTCGGCTCATTATTACAGGAAACAATGGCCAGTGCTACCATAAAAATGGTAAATAATTTTATTCTCATGTGTAATATTTTACTTTAAGGTCAAAGATAAAATTTATTTTACTTTTCAGGGCCTTTTTTTGAGTCCTTAACATAGTAAGTGGAAACATCAGGAGTAAAAGCTCTTTTAAACCAAAGGGGACGTCTCAAGCCATCAGGTCCCGGTGCCGGGCGCGTCATGGCAAGCCATTCCTTGTAGACCTCATGAGATTTATCGGTATCCACAAAAATGTCACCATATTTATCCTCGGGTCCGGGTTTTTCGATCCTGACCCGTTGGTGCCAGGTATGCATCCCGCTGATAGGGTCGGGATGGACAGCATGGGTAATATTTTGATGTACCCCGCCATCTTTCCAGAAAATCCTTTTTGAATCTTTATCACCAGAATCAAATGGCTTGATGCCACTTTTTGTGCTCATTTTCCATTTACCCTTGGCTTTATTTTCTATGTTGACCGTATTGGTCGCCCATCTGTTCCCAATTTTATCCTGCTCCCTTCTCCATCTTCCAATATGGTGAGAACAGGCTACTACTCCTGGTTTCATAGATTGTGTTACCCAAACTTTGTCTACAAAATAGCCAATGTCTGTGTTCATTTTAACAAGATCACCTGTTTTAAAACCCCATTTGGCTGCATCTTCAGGATGCATCCAGATAGGATTTCTGTTTGAGATTTCCACCAGCCATTTTGCATTTCCAGACCTGGAGTGGATCAGGGTCGGAAGCCTGAAAGTAGGTACAAGTACGTATTCACCTTTTGATTTGTCAAGAACCTCATTGTGAATATGACTTTTGATATAGGTCGGTATGGTATACTCGGGCCAGTTCCAATCTTTCATGGTTTGAGAATAGAACTCATTCTTTCTTGAAGGTGTTGGAAAGCCAACCAAGGCCTTTCCGTTGATCATCACCCCGATGTCCTTGCCGTTTTTTCTGATCACACCATTTGTTTTATCAACAACTGATCCTTTCAATTGGGCTTCACTCAGCGGGGTTTCGTTCTTTTTATACGATTCTCCTTTTTCTATTTCAAAGGCCCCGTATTTTGCCATATACTCGAATTCGGTAAGACCTTCTTTTTTTGCTGCTGCCGGAAGTCCTTTTATCCTTTCGAAGATGTATTGGTAATATTCCTCAATGGTTATTTTTTTACCGGGTCTTACAGGGGATTCGAAATGCTTCCTGATGCCCATACTGCCGTCAGGATCAATTCTCCAGCTCAGTTCGATCCAGAATTCATCTTCCTCCCAGACTTCACCCGGATTGGCCTCATAAGTGTACTCAACAGGATTTCCGTTTCTTCTGGCAGCTTCCCTTAAAACCGGCTGTCTGAACGCAACCCAGGTACCGCCGTGTGTGGCATATGAATTGATATCATGCCTTTCGGCAGCAAGACCCATAGGCAGAACGAGATCCGCAAAAAAAGCTGTTTCGTTCCAGGTCGGGGTCAGGGCTGTATGCAGCCCGAATTTCGACTCGTCCATAAACATCTCCATCCAGGTAAAACCATCCGGATAGGTCCAGACAGGATTGAAGACCCTGGAGAAATAAACATCCATTTTTCCGCGCCCTTCTTTTAGAAAATGGGGAAGCAGCTGGCTCATTTCAAAGAAAGCCAAAGGGTATTCTTTCGGGAAGTGCAATTCGTTCCATTTTTTCTGAGGGCTTGGAGGGTTCGGAACCTCAGGTTTAAATTTATTCCAGGAATTCGGAGAGGTTCCTCCTTTAGCTCCAACGGCTCCGGTAAGGACCGTCAAAAAATGCAGGCACCTGGCAACGGCCCATCCCCCTAGATTAGAGGCTCCTGCACTACGCCAGTTGTGCGAAGCGAAACGTTCTCCGGCCTCTCCGATCTTAATGGCGATCTCCCGTATCATTTCGGCTTTTACACCTGATTCTTTTTCTGCAAATTCAGGAGTGAATTCCTTGTATTCCTCCTTCATTGCCTCGATATAATTTTCAAAAGTAACTTCTTTGTCGGCATGCCTTGCTTTAAGGTACTCCTGCCAGTTCGTCCAGTTTTCCAGATAAGGCCGGTTGTATAGTTTTTCTTGCAGGATGATCAGGGCCATGGCCAAAAGCACTGCAGCCTCAGTTCCGGGATACGAAGGCATCCAGTAATCACTCATGGAAGCTGTATTTGACAAGCGCGGGTCCATGGTGGCCAGTTTGGCACCCTTCATTTTTCCTTCAATGATCCTTTGAGCGTGCGGATTGAAATAATGGCCCGATTCCAGGTGAGCTGATACGAGCAAAATAAATTTGGCTTCAGCGTGATCTGGAGAGGGTCTGTCATAACCATACCAAAGGTTATATCCAAACCTTGCTCCCGAGGAGCAGATATTGGTGTGTGAATTATGCCCGTCGATCCCCCAGGAGGGAAGTACCCAATTCATAAATCCTTCATGTCCGGGTCTGCCCACGTGATAGGCAATTTCATTGTGACGGTCTTCTTTTAAGGCTTTGCGTATTCTGTCGGCAATGGTGTCTAAGGCCTCATCCCATGAGATGCGTTCCCATTCCCCGTCCCCTCTTTTGCCTTTTCGCTTTAAGGGAAACATGATCCTGTCAGGATCCGTTACCTGGTTGATCGTAGCCGGTCCCTTGGCACAGTTTCTTCCCCTGCTGCCCGGATGATATGGATTTCCTTCAAATTTTTTGATCTCACCTGACTCCTTATCGATAAATGCAGTTAACCCACAGGCACTTTCACAATTGAAGCAGGTTGTGGGAACAATCTGATAGGTTTTCTTTTGCTTCCTTGGCCATGCCGAAGGATCGTATTCCACCCAATTATCCCATTTTTCAGGGGGTGGAAAATTCTCATACATGGCGGCCACCTCTTCATCCGTGAAGTGCCTCATGTCTTTGTCCTCGTGTTGGTAGCCTTCTTTATGCAGATTCGGAATGATGCCAATTTTTTCTGCTATGTTTTCTATAAACGATGCTTTTTTATAGCCCATGCTATTTTATTTAAAAGTTAAAACCGGATCCCAGGTTCGTTATTTTTTTTAAATCCATTATGCCAAGGGTATTCGCTGTGGAGCTTCTACCCATATTTTCTCTGTCACATATATCCCGATAAGGATGAGGACCCCAGCCGCAGCCAGCGTATAGGCGCCCGGCATGAACTGTATCAGAATCAATGGCAATAAGTTTCCGACAATGATTGTACCTCCCCAAAACAAGCCCTGATAGCGCTCTTTCAGGATCATGCGAACTACTTTTTTGGCGGCTTTTGTAGGATGTGTTATGGTAAGCTCGCTCACCAGGGTCAGTAAATTCACGATCAGGGCGATAGAAATTACATTGCCTAACAATCCCATCCAGTTTTCAGCCTCAATGAAAAGGGCAATGATCGAGAAAACTGCAGCTCCTGCCATCATACTGTGGACAAGCATATGCAACGGAAGTGTAGGGCTCTGCCAGAAATCCCTTCCTTTTGCCTGAGCAAACAAGAATGCCGTGTAAATAGCCAAAATGACACCAAAAAATGCGGTAAGCCATAATAAAATGTTTTCCGGGACCTGCCATTCAAAGAAAGTAACAGCACCCCAAACGGTCATCAGCAGACCAAAAACCGTAATGGTATAACCTCCTTTTACCAGCCAGGAATTCCATTGAGGCCTCAACAATACGTTTAAGAACCTGTCGGGCCTGTCCAGATCCATAACAAGGAACAGACCGGTTAGTCCTAAGGCAAGTAAAGAAATGCCTACAGCCAGAAGTTTTGTCTGGCTTGAAATGTCATAGCCCAGCAAAATAGCAATGAATGGGACAAGAAAAGCTCCCGCAGCAATTGCTTTGGTCGTTACATAGGCAGCTACCTCCCAGCCCCACAATATTCCTTTATCAGGAGTGTCGTATACGCGTCGGGCTTTTCCGTTAAGCACATCGATATAATTTGGATTTTCACTTTCTTTCTTTTGATAAGCAGCCTGAAGTTCGTTATCAATGCTCATTTGAAGCAGGTTGAGATCATCGTTTGTATGCATCATTTTTTCTGCTGCTTTGGCATAATGACCAACGCCACGGGCCTGTGAATTCCAAAGGCCGGGGCCCGACTTGCCTGTTGCGTCAGGGTCGAGAGACTGGTAGTCTCCGTCAATGTAAAATAAATTAGGTTGCGTTCCTTTTTCAGGTTTTCTCACCATGACCTGTTCTCTTGCCAGCAACATAGAAATCTCTGTTTCAGCATTGTCCATATCGCCTGCAATGATCGCGTGCTCCGGGCAAACATCAACACAGGCCGGAGCCCTTCCTACTTCAACTCTGTGGGCACAATAATTACATTTGGCTGCAGTTTTATTGTCGGGATCTATGTACAAGGCATCATATGGGCAGGCCTGCATACATGATTTACATCCGATACAGCGATTGTTATCAAAATCAACAATTCCATCTTCTCTGGTGTACAAGGCCTCAACCGGGCATATTTCCACACAGGGGGCATCCGAACAGTGATTGCATCGCATGACCGAAAAGATTCTTCTGGTATGAGGAAATTCTCCTTTTTCAACTTGTTTTACATAGGTTCTGTTAACCCCGACAGGAACATCATGTTCGCTTTTACAGGCAGTTGTACAGGCGTGACAACCAATACATTTTCTATTATCAATGATAAATCCGTATTTCATAGGTGTTGTTGATTCTTGATTGGGTTGATTTCCTTATCCAAGGAAATAAAAGAACTTTTCCAAATGGGCTAAAAGATTGATTTTGGGTATCAGTATCAAATTTAATGAAATGCCTGTTTCCTCCTGTAACATTAGTTACTTAAAAATCAAACTTTTTTCATCCGTCTAATCATTGCAAACCATTAATTTTTTTGCCCGATTTTATTGGTTAAATTTGTAAAAAAACAATGGTGATAATAAAGGTACTATTTTTTGGAATGTCAAAGGATGTAACAGGCACAAATGATG
>JAHEHF010000135.1 GCA_024644745.1 Flavobacteriaceae bacterium | reverse complement strand
TAGTTCATGCTGGAAGGTATGTCCGGCCAAAGTTGCATGATTGACCTCTATATTCAATTTAAAATCATCAAGCAGGTCATATTTCCTTAAGAATCCAATCACGGTAGCTACGTCATAATCATACTGATGCTTTGTGGGCTCCATTGGTTTTGGTTCAATGAAAAAGTTGCCTTTAAATCCCTGTTTGCGGGCATAATCTCTTGCCATATGAAAAAACCGGGCGATATGATCCTGCTCTCTGCCCATATCTGTATTCAGCAAACTCATATAACCTTCTCGACCTCCCCAGAAAACATAGTTTTCACCTTTCAGTTCAATGGTGGCATCCAAAGCATTCTTTAATTGCGCTCCCGCATAGGCTAGGACAGAAAAATCCGGGTTTGAAGCTGCTCCGTTCATATATCTCGGGTTAGAGAACAAGTTTGAAGTGCCCCATAGCAATTTCACTCCTGTGTCCTGCTGTTTTTGTTTCGCATAATCAATTATTGTCTGCAATTGCTTCCCGGATTCGGAAAGGGAAACCCCTTCATCGATCAGGTCAAAATCATGGAAACAATAGTAAGGAGCTCCAATTTTACTTATAAACTCAAAGGCTGCATCCATTTTATATTTAGCCCGGATTACAGGATCTGCATCCGCATCCCAGGGAAACACTTTTGTGCCTGGCCCAAATGGATCATTGCCTGTTCCACAGAATGAATGCCAATAGGCAATGGCAAACCTGAAATGGTCTTTCATCTTCTTACCTGCAACCAACTTTTCAGGATCATAATATTTAAATGCCAATGGGTTATCAGATTGTTTCCCTTCAAATTCTATTTTACCGACACCTTTGAAATATGTAATACTCATAATATTTTTTGATTTAATATAATTAACCACTCTTGATATTTTTCTTCATATTGATCAACTAATTTTTGATCAGGTTCATAACGATTTTTAACCTGCAAACCCTGAAATGCTTCATCAAAGTTCCTGTATAATCCTGCACCAACACCCGCAGCCCTTGCAGCCCCCTGACTTCCGTCAGTATTATACAATTCTACTACAACATTATTGGTGTTTACAAAACCTTCCCTGAAAATGGGACTTAAGAACATATTGGCTTCACCAGCCCTGACTATATTGATCTCCATCCCCATATCTTTGATTATATCAAAGCCAAACCGGAGAGCAAAAACTATCCCTTCCTGGGCTGACCTGAGCATATGTCCTCTTGTATGCCGGTTGAAATTAAGTCCGTATGTGCTGCCTCCTATGTCTATATTTCCAAGAACACGTTCTGCACCGTTTCCAAAAGGGAAAGTATACAATCCGTTAGATCCAACGGGAATATCTGATGCGAGTTTATTCATTTCAGGATAATCATCGTCTCCAGTATTATGCTTAAGCCAACTATTTTGTATACCCGTACCATTAATGCACAAAAGGACACCATACTTTGGGTTTTCCGGACGATGGTTTACATGAACAAATGTATTGACCCTTGATTTGGGATCATAATTTGCATCTTCGATGATTCCGTATACGACACCTGATGTGCCGGCTGTCGCTGCTACTTCCCCGGCATTTAACACATTCAATGAAAATGCATTATTGGGTTGATCCCCTGCCCTGTACCCGACTGGTATGCCTTCGGAAAGTCCCAATTCCTGTGCGGCGATAGCTGATACTCTCCCCTGAACTGAAAAGGTGGATACCAATTCTGGCACATGGTCTTTGTTAAGTCCATACTGGTTCATAACCAGAGAGGATAATCCCTTTTCCTTAAAATCCCATAATATCCCTTCAGAAAGCCCCGAGGCAGTTGTCCGGATATCGCCTGTCAGTTTCATGGCAATATAATCACCCGGCAGCATAAATTTGTATACCTTATCGTAAACTTCAGGTTCATTTTCCTTGACCCATTTAAGTTTGGAAGCTGTAAAATTTCCCGGTGAATTCAGCATATGTCCCAAACATAAATCTTCTCCTATAGAATCAAATGCTCTGGCCCCAATTTCAACCGAACGGCTATCACACCATATAATCGAAGGCCTCAGCACATCATGATTCTTGTCAACTAAAACAAGTCCATGCATTTGATAAGAAATTCCGATCGCTCCAATATCACCTGGATGAATTTTTACATTTTTCCTGACTTTAGCAATTGCCTCTTTGATGTGATGCCACCAGGTATCCGGATCCTGTTCTGCCCATCCAGGATGATCACTCCTGATTTCCATTTCCTGTTCAGGTGAGATTGCAGAAAAAATAACCTTCCCTGTTTCAGTTTCCAGCAGGGAAGCTTTAATAGAGGAACTGCCTATATCAAGTCCTAATAAAAAATTTGACATCTGAAAATTAAAAGTTTAACGGGCATTAAAAATAAAAAATATTAAGCATAATTTCAGTTTTGCGCCCTATTTAAATCAACGTCTTGCAAATTCCAGAAAACTAAAATCATATGGATTCAGATTATCACTTTCATGGAATTCTTCGCTGATCATATTCCATTGATTTTTATCAATCTCAGGGAAATAAGTATCACCCTGGATATTAGCATGAATAAGGGTAAGATATATATAGTTGGCGATGCTAAGAGATTGTCTGAAAACCTCTCCTCCGCCAAGTATGAAGATCTTTGGCTCAGAAGCAAGTATGCTTAG
>JAHEHF010000045.1:22300-26592 GCA_024644745.1 Flavobacteriaceae bacterium | reverse complement strand
GGTCATTTCCTTTTAACAGACCAGATGTGTTCCATCTCTTCCAAAGTTTTGCCCTTGGTCTCAGGAACAAACTTCCAAACCACGAAGAGTGCAAGAAGTCCCATAACGCCATAGATCCAATAAGAAAAACCATGATTGAACTTTTCGATCAGAAACGAGTTCTTATCCATCATGGGAAAGGTCCAGGACACCAAATAATTGGAAACCCATTGGGCGGTTACGGCCAGAGCCATCGCTCTTCCCCTTATTTTATTAGGGAAAATTTCTGACAAAAGCACCCAGGTCACTGGACCCCAGCTCATGGCAAAACTCGCCACATATACCAGCATGCAAATCAGGCTGAATAAACCCATGGCCTTCGAAAAAAATGCCGTGCCCAGAGCAAACATTGAGATTGCCATTCCCGCTGCTCCCAAAAGCATCAGGGGTTTGCGGCCAAATCTGTCAACGGTTTGGATAGCCAGTACCGTAAAAAGCAAATTGACGGCACCCACAACAATGGTTTGTAAGAGCGCTGTATCAGTAGCAGATCCCATACTCTTGAAAATTTCAGGAGCGTAGTATAAAACCACGTTGATCCCTACAAATTGTTGAAATACTGATAATAAGATGCCTATGATAATCACTGAAAACCCAAAAGAGAACAACTTTCCGGAATGTTGCTCAAAACTGCCTTTGATTTCTTCCAGGATTGCTTTGGCTGCTGCACTGCCATTTACTTTTTCAAGAACATCAAGAGCCTTCTTTGGTTTCCCTTTCATGACCAGTGAACGAGGCGTATCAGGCACAAATAGCAAAAAGAGTAAAAATAGGCTGGCCGGAATTACTTCTGAGGCAAACATCCATCTCCAGCCTGTTTGGTTGAGCCAGGTCTCGTCTCCCTGCAAGGCGATGAAGTAATTCACAAAATATACCACCAGCATCCCAAAAATAATGGCAAACTGATTCATGGAGACCAGTTTACCTCTTGATGCAGCTGGTGCGATTTCAGCAATATAAAGTGGAGAAAGCATGGATGCCAGTCCAACTCCGATACCGCCAATGATCCGATAGACAATAAAAATAATGAAAAAAGTATGGTCTGCCTCCCCGACAGGTTTGATGAAAATTTCGGGCATGGCTGAACCCATCGCACTGATCAGAAAAAGCAATGCGGCCAAAATCAGTCCGTTTCTCCTTCCCATTTTCTTGCTGATGAGCCCTCCGCTGATACCTCCTAAAACACATCCTATCAGGGCACTTGACACAACAAATCCAAGTCGCGTATTGCTTGACAACTCATCCAGTCCAAAGGGAAGTATAAAGAATTCCTCCAATGATCCAACAGTACCTGATATCACAGCTGTATCATACCCGAACAACAATCCCCCCAAGGTGGCGGTGAGCGTCAGTGTCATTAAATATTTACGGTTTGACTTTTCCACGATCTTATATGTACTGGTTTATAATGTTTTCGAAAAGCTCTTGTTTTCCGCTTTGCAATTTTATCTCACCGTTTGTTTTGGCCAGGTCATACAGATCGGTCAGGTTCAGTTTTCCCTGTTCGAAGTCCTTTCCATGACCCTCGTCAAATGAACTGTACCGCTCTTCCCTCAGTGCTTCATAAGGAGAATCGGAGATGATTTTATCAGCAATGAGCAAAGCTCTCGCAAAAACATCTGCTCCTCCAATATGGGCATAGAATAGATCCTCCATATCGGTGGAGTTCCTTCTGATCTTGGCGTCGAAATTTACACCTCCACCCTGCAAGCCACCTGTTTTCAAAAATACAAGCATCGCTTCGGTCACTTCCAAAATATTGTTGGGAAACTGGTCTGTATCCCAGCCGTTTTGATAATCGCCCCGGTTGGCATCGATACTGCCCAGTAAGCCTGCATTGGCAGCCACAGCCAGCTCGTGCTGGAAAGTGTGTTGCGCGAGGGTGGCATGATTGACCTCAATATTCATCTTAAAATCCTTTTCAAGACCATATTCTCTTAGGAAAGCAATTGAAGTAGCCGCATCAAAATCATATTGATGCTTCATGGGCTCCATGGGTTTGGGTTCAATGAAAAAGGTGCCTTTAAAACCTTGGGCCCTTGCATAATCTCTGGCCATCATAAGGAATCTTCCGATATGCTCCTGCTCTCTTCCCATATCCGTGTTCAGTAAAGACATATAGCCTTCTCGCCCACCCCAAAAAACATAGTTTTCTCCGTTCAGGGCCATGGTCGCATCCAGGGCCAGTTTTATCTGTCCACCTGCCCTTGCCAATACCTTAAAATCAGGATTTGATGCAGCCCCGTTCATAAACCTGGGATGAGAGAAACAGTTGGAAGTTCCCCACAGGAGCTTGATTCCGGATGCAGCTTGTTTTTGTTGCAGGTAATCAGTCATGACCTTCAGTCTTTTTTCGGATTCAGCAAAAGTTGCACCTTCCTGAATCAGGTCAAAGTCGTGAAAACAGTAATAATCGAAACCCATTTTACCTATGAACTCAAAGGCTGCGTCTGCCTTGTCTTTTGCCGCCTGAAACGGATCGTTACTCTTGTCCCATTCAAATGACTGAGTGCCCGGGCCGAAAGGATCACCACCCTGTCCACAGAAAGTATGCCAATAAGCAACGGCGAATTTGAAATGGTCACGCATGGATTTTCCGGCTACCAATTGCTCCGGATTGTAATATTTAAAGGCCATTGGGTTATCTGATTCTTTACCTTCAAATTTTATTTCATCGATTCCCTTAAAGTATGTTTTATCTCCTAATGTGATCATAAAAGGTTTATTTTAATATTAAATTCAGTTCTTTTTTCCAGTTTTTATAGGCCTCCAGGTAAGGCTTCTTATTTTTAATGGGAATATGAGTCATCACGTAATCATTGTCCATGACATGCTGTCTAAATGAATTCAGGTCACCTTTTACCAGGTACCCGGCACGTGCTGCTCCGATCGCTCCTGTGGTATTGTAAATCTCAATTTCATGCTCAATTAGTGTAGACACTGTACTTGCAAAGATTTCCGATCGGAACAAATTGTCGTTTCCGGCCCTGATCACTTTTACTTCAATACCATCAGACTTTAATATTTCCATGCCATATACAAATGAGAAAGCAATTCCTTCGAGTGCAGCCCTGCAAATGTGAGCCCTGGTATGATTATTCAGGTTGACATTCAATAAGCGGGTTCCCACATCTATGTTATCAAGCATGCGCTCGGCACCGTTTCCAAAAGGGATCAGGCATACACCATCTGAGCCTACAGCAACAGCTGCGGCGAGATGATTCATTTCTTCATAAGAAGCAACATCAAGATTGTTGAGCAACCACCTGTATTGAATACCTGCGCCATTGATGCATAATAATTTTCCAATTCTGGGGTCCTGACCTATTGTGTAATTCACATGGGCAAAATTATTCACTCTTGAACTTTCTTTGACGGATAAATTATTTGTTATGGCATAAACCACCCCTGATGTGCCCCCCGTAGCAGCGACTTCTCCCGGCTCAAAAACATTGAGAGACAGGGCATTATTTGGCTGGTCACCGGCACGGTAAAAAATTGGCGTTCCTGCTGCTATACCACTTTCATGCTCTCCCTTTTCATCTACCCGCCCCTGTATCCCGAAGGTATCCACGAGATCGGGGATCAAAGATTTGTCAATTTCATAATAATCAAGCAGGGTTTGGGCTATGGTATCATGTTCAAAATCCCAAAAAATCCCCTCAGATAAACCTGAAATAGTGGTACGGATCTTATTTGTCAACCTGAAGGCAATATAATCACCTGGAAGCATGAATTTATGGATCTTCCTGTACAGGTCCGGCTCGTTCATTTTGACCCATTTCAATTTAGATGCCGTAAAATTAGAAGGGGAGTTCAAAAATTGCCTGTTACAAACCGTTTTGCCAATTTCATCAAAAGCTGTTTCTCCGATTTCCACGGCCCTGCTATCGCACCAAATAATGGAATTTCTCAGTGATTCACCATTTTTATCAACGAGCACCAGACCGTGCATCTGATACGATATGCCGATCCCCTTTATCTGGGCTGGGAAAACCTTATGTCGTTTTGTAAGACTTGAAATGGCCCGACACACATGTAGCCACCATTCTTCAGGATTTTGCTCGGCCCATCCATTCTGCAAAGCCATCATCTCCATTTCTTGTTCAGGCTCCTTGACAACCCCAATGCTTTTCCCCGATTCAATTTCAACAAGAGCCGCCTTGATAGAAGAACTTCCGATGTCTAATCCTAAATAATATGTTTTCATTGTTCTGATCAATATGCTTCCATTGATTGGAAATTCACTTTTG
>JAHEHF010000045.1:0-22200 GCA_024644745.1 Flavobacteriaceae bacterium | reverse complement strand
TACATCGCCAATCTATCTCTTGAGAATAATGTTGACATTCAAAAAGGGAATAAAGCGCTGGAATATTGCAAAGCCAATTACAAAGCAAATTCGGATTTTACAATGAATGATTTAGATACCTTGGAATAACAATAAATACCGGGTAAATGGAAATGAAAAAATAACACTTTTATTATAAAGGATTATATTTCCTTACCTGGTAACTGACTTTTAAAGTGAATTCTTAGGTATTTTGATTTGTCATTTATTTGCTACATTACGTGATGAACAGCACAAATAATCATACAATCAGCTTGGTTGTCATTAAAAAAAAGTAAAATCAATGATAAAATTCTTTCGAAGAACACGTCAAGAATTAATTGAGAAAAGCAGTCTAAAAAAATATGTAGTCTATGCAGTTGGTGAGATACTGTTGGTAATGATCGGAATTCTTTTGGCACTTCAAGTAAATAACTGGAATGAGAATCGCAAAACAGAAATAAAAATTAAAGATTCGCTAGTTGCATTGAGAAATGACTTGATACAAGACACATTATTGATCAGAGAAAGGCTTCCGTTCATTAATGAACAATATGATTTGAATGAGTCTTTGAGGACAAGGGTGGCCAAACCAATTGCGACTGTGGATACACTGATCCAAATAATGCGATTTGAATTTAATCCAAACTGGGTTGTTCAAATTCCTTACAATATAAACTCTTATAATAGTCTAATTCAGACAGGACTGATCGAAAATTTGTCAGACTCTTTAAAAACTGACATAAAGAATTTTTACAATACAAAAACTTCACTTACAGACAGGGTAGAGAAAACCACGAATGACTATCAGGGGAAAGTAACTTCTTATGTGAACACCTATACTTTCGGTGTAACAAAAATACACGACCAAGGCGCATTGATCGATTCCCTTGTTTGGAGTGATATCAACTTCAGCCATCTTGCAGCGACATTTCAGGGCATAAGTAATTTTAAAAGGATTCTATTTACTGAAACCAAAGAAGAGCTCGAATTTTCTTTAATTTATTCCCGGGATTTAATAAAGCACATTGACAATTATCTCAATGAAAATTTCAATTGATTTTGTACAGGATGAGGCAAAGCACAACAATGTCTATAAGTAATCTGCCCTTCAAAGTTATTCCCACCCCTAGTCTTCCTGCCTCCCGGCAGACAGTTTTTCTTTATATTTGTCAAATCAGTTGTATTAAATATTCTGCTAAGCCTATACAGACTTATTGGCAATCATTTAAATTATAAATATGAAAATCTTATCATCCGTTATTATTACCCTGGGAATAATTTCACTGGTCTCATGCAAGTTTGACCAAAAGCCTGAAAGCAGCTCCAATACAATAATTTATTCCGGAGGGGACATCATCACTATGGAAAGCAATTCTCCAAAATACGTAGAGTCCGTAGTTGTCAATGAAGGAATTATCTCTTTTGCAGGAGACTTGTCCGAAGCAAAAGAAAAAGCAGGCAAAGGTCATCAATTCATTGATCTGAAAGGCAATACCCTTCTCCCCGGTTTTATTGACGGACACGCCCATTTTGCTGCCTTTTCTGCTCAAGGGATCGGTGCCAAAATCCTACCTCCCCCCGATGCAACAGCAAAGGATATCCCAACCCTTATCAAGATCTTAAAAGAATGGAATACTCCTGAAAACAGAGCTATGACCGGTTGGATTTTTGGTGTGGGTTTTGATGACTCGGTGCTCAAGGAAAATCGTTTCCCCACTAAACACGATCTCGACCAGGTGTCTACAGAACATCCCATTATGATCATTCATATATCCGGGCATTTTTCTGTGGTCAATTCAAAAGGCCTCGAGGTATTGAACATTGACGCTTCTACCCAAGACCCTGATGGAGGAATCATAAGAAGAGAAAAAAACAATGAACCTAATGGAGTCCTGGAAGAGTTGGCGGCAATACCTCATATGCTCAAGGCATTGGAACCTAAAGACAATCATTCTGCAGATCTATTTTTCGAGGCCGGCCAAAAAATGGCACTTTCATATGGCTATACCACTGCCCAGGAAGGCAGAGCCATGCAGAACCACGAAGAATTAGTACGCCGGGCTGAGGCCGGGAATCTCAAACTGGATGTAGTAAGCTACGTCGATTACATGTTTGTCGACAAATACATGGATTCTAAATGGAATAGCAAAACCTATGAGGATCACTATCGAATTGGAGGAATGAAACTTACGCTGGATGGTTCCCCCCAAGGGAGAACCGCCTGGAGAACACTACCTTATTTAATCCCACCTGATGGTTCCGAAAAGGGGTACAAGGGATATCCGGCAGTTCCGGAGGACAGTACCGTAATTTCAATTTATGAAAAGGCATTTAAAAATAATTGGCAAATCCTGACACATGCCAATGGAGATGCGGCTATGGATCAAATGATAAGGGCCATGAAAGTGGCAGCTGCTGAATATGGTAATGAGAAAAGAAGAAATGTATTGGTACATGGTCAGTATGTTCGGGAAGACCAACTCGATGCCTTCAAGGAATTAGATGTTATTGCATCTTTGTTTCCTTTGCATACATTCTATTGGGGTGACTGGCACAAGGAAATCATTGGCGACAGTTTGGGAAATAAAATAAGCCCCACCAGAACGGCACTGAACAAGGGTTTAAGGCTTACTATTCATACAGATGCACCAGTGGCATTACCCAATTTAATGCGTATGGTGGGCATTTCTGTAGAGCGCAAATCACGGTCTGGTCAGGTGATTGGGGCCAAAGAAAAATTAACGGCTTATGAAGCCCTTCAGGCGATCACAATTTGGTCGGCATTTCAACATTTCGAAGAAGATATTAAAGGAACTTTGGAAGAAGGAAAATTGGCAGATATGGTAATTCTGGACAAAAACCCTTTAAAGGTCTCGGAAGAAGAGATTAAAAATATTACAGTCTTAGAAACGATTAAAGAAGGGATTTCCGTTTACAAGAAATAAATTTGGGTCTCATTTCAGGTGAAAAAATTCAATGGTGATCAACCCTGACATAAAACAAAAATCCTTGTAGATATGGAAAACTGGAGTGGGCAAATAGATAAGAATACTCAAAATTTTGTTCAAACTTTTGGCGACCTAAATACCGAACAGTTGAATTGGAAGCCCGACCCGGAAACATGGAGTATCGCCCAAAATATAGACCATATAATGGTCATCAATAAAAGCTATTTTCCGGTGATCGATTCTTTACAGAATCAAACTTACAAAACTCCATTTATTGCGAAAATTGGATTTTTAACTTCCTTTTTCGGTAAAACGATTCTAAAAGCAGTACAACCTGACAGAAAAAAGAAAATGAAAACATTTTCAATTTGGGAACCTGCAAAAAGTGATATTTCAACTGGAATTCTTGACAGATTCAAAGCACATCAGTCTGAGCTGAAAAGCAAGATTGAAGCTTCGAAGAATCTGATTGAAAAAGGAACAATAATTTCTTCTCCGGCAAATAAAAATATAGTTTACAAGTTAGCACATGCGTTTGACATTATTGTGACTCACGAACAAAGGCACTTTGAACAATCAAGAGAAATCTTAAAATTAATGACCGAGGTAACACCGTAATTAAGTCTGTGGCCCGGTTCATCCTTTCGTTCTTTAAGAGGTCAGCCCCTTGTAATCTTCTGTCTTTATTATCCCCGACGATTGCAATAATTTGTAACAAGATATTCCTTGATTCGTTATATAATAAAACAGTCATGAAGCTGCATTTCATTATAATATTGCTATTCATTCAATCTTTTTCTTCTGCAAATGCTCAAAAAGTTAAGGTGATGACACTTGGTACATTTCATTTTGCGTTTTACAATAAAGATATTCAAAAAACGAACACTGAAGATCAGATTGATGTATTAGAGCCTCGATATCAAAAAGAAATTGAAAAAATTTCAGGCATGATTTCCAAATTTAGACCTACGATAATCGCTATAGAAGTTGATCCGGATCAACAGTCTAAAACTGACTCGCTGTATAAAGCTTACCTCAATGGTAAACATGAGTTGGAAAGGAGTGAATCTCAGCAAATTGGATTTCGATTGGCGAAACAGTTTAATTTAAAATCACTCTTCTGTGTGAATGACTGGGGATATCTTCCATCAAAAATCAATAATGTTGTATACGGGAATGACACTATTGAAAAACAGAAGTTTATGGATTTTTTCTATAATAATCCTGACTCGTTGTTGATTGTTGAGGACGAAATCCTGTATAAAAAGGAAGGAATCCTGGCAGAGTTGAGAAACAGAAACAGTGAAGAGTTTTTGAAAAAGGATTTAGGAAACTATCTGATTAGTATTTTTAAATATGAGACAGCTGATAATGCGTTTTTTGGTGTAGACTTTACAACAGGGTGGTGGTACAATCGCAATCTGCGAATTTTCAGGAACATTCAAAAAATCCCAACCAGACCTGATGATAAAATATTGGTTATCTATGGATCCGGCCACATGAATATCTTGAATACATTATTTGATGCATCCCCCGAATACGAATTGGTTTCTACAAATGATTATTTAAAATAAGCTCTTGTATCCCAAGAGGCATAGTGTATTGAAATAGACAATTTGATGACATTGATAGCCGGTTAGTACAAAAAATATCTTATGAAAACACAGCGCAAGAAATCATCAGCTTTTAGTCTTCTTGTCCTGATCGTGTATATTTTTCTTACAGCATGTCAAACGAACATTGATGATGAAGCCAAAAAGATCGACTTTTTGAAGAAAAATGCCATAAAGCTGAATCTGAAAAATAAGCAAGATCCTGAATTCACCGATTTGAATGTATTAAAACAGGTAAATGGTGATGCTGAAATAGTAATGCTCGGTGAGCCCAATCACAGTTCGGGATCAGCCTCTTTAATCAAAACAAGTAGCTGAAAGCTTTATGAATAAAGAGACGCAAATTTTAATTAAACCCTTATTTCTGAGCATCTCTTATGCTGTTGTTTTTTTCTTGGGGGATATTTTCTTCTTTCAAAACAAGAAGAAAAATAAAAAGGTGCTTATCGGTGCCATTTTTTTTTAAAAGCCTCCAAAGAATCGAATCGACCTTTGAGTTCGAAAAGATTTTACATCAGGGCATCAACAACCTTTTCTCGATAAATAATTGAGACATTTTTCTACCTACAGGGATAAGAATAATTGTCACATAGCTTTACTCCACCGTTACCGATTTTGCCAGGTTTCTCGGCTGATCAACATTGCAATTGCGCATGACCGCAATATGATAAGACAACAGCTGAAGCGGAATTGTTGTCAACAAGGGTGAAAATGCCTCGTCAACTTCCGGAATTTCAATGATGTGGTCAGCAATGTCCTTTACTGTTGTATCTCCTTCGGTTACAACGGCAATGATTTTGGCCTTCCTCGATTTGATTTCCTGAATATTGCTCACTACTTTTTCATAATGGCCTTTATTTGTTGCAATAACAATTACGGGCATTCTGTCGTCAATCAGGGCGATCGGTCCGTGTTTCATCTCTGCCGCAGGATATCCTTCGGCGTGGATATAAGAAATCTCTTTCAGTTTCAATGCACCTTCCAGGGCAACCGGAAAATTATATCCCCTGCCCAAATACAGGCAGTTGGTAGACAATAAGTATTCTCTGGCTATTTCTCTGACGTGTTCATCGATATTCAAAAGACGCTCCACTTTATCAGGAATCAGTTCCAGCTCCTGCAGGCGTAACCTGTAATCTGCGCTTGAAATGGTTCCTTTGGCTCTTGCCAGCCTTAGTGCCATCATCAGCAACACTGTGATTTGAGTTGTGAAAGCCTTGGTAGAGGCAACACCGATCTCAGGACCGGCATGTGTATAGGCACCCGTATCATTTTCTCTGGCAATGGAAGATCCCACCACATTACAAATACCAAATACAAAGGCGCCTTTTGATCTGGCTAACTTCACAGCGGCCAGGGTGTCTGCGGTTTCTCCTGACTGTGAAATTGCGATGACCACATCTTTTTCAGAAATCACTGGGTTTCTGTACCTGAATTCGGAGGCATACTCCACTTCAACGGGTATCCTGGCAAAATCTTCAAATATATATTCGCCAACAAGTCCGGCATGCCACGAAGTTCCGCAGGCAACAATAATGATTCGCTCTGCATTGAGAAACTTCTTCATATTGTTTTCAAGTCCTGACAGCTTTATAATGGCTTCGTTCACCAGAATTCTTCCTCTCAAGGTATCTCTGATCGCACGTGGCTGCTCATGGATCTCTTTTAACATGAAATGTTCATATCCGCCTTTTTCAATCTGCTCAAGATTCATCTTCAGTTCCTGAATTTTCGGATCGATCATACTATCATCCTTTATTTTACGGACCCTTACCTCTCTGCCTTTTTTTATGATGGCCATTTCCTCATCTTCAAGATAAATGGCATTTTTTGTATACTCAATAAACGGTGAGGCATCAGATGCAACAAAAAATTCCTTAAAGTCTTTTCCTACACCTATCGCGATCGGACTTCCCAGTTTGGCAACCACCATCTCGTCGGGCTTGGCTTTGTCAAAAACAGCAATGGCGTAGGCTCCCACCACCTGGTTCAGGGCGATTTGAACCGCCTTACCCAATTTTACATTTTCAGTTAATTTGATCTCCTCAATCAGATTGATCAGGACTTCTGTATCTGTATCACTTTGAAATTCATATCCCCTCCTTACGAGTTCCTGTTTCAACGAATCATAATTCTCGATGATCCCGTTGTGCACAATGACCAGGTCACCGCTTTGGGACCTGTGCGGATGTGAGTTCACATCATTCGGAATACCATGGGTGGCCCAACGCGTATGGCCCACACCTATGTTTCCTTTATCAGAAATTTCAATATTTACCTTTTCTTCAAGGCTTGATACCTTTCCTTTGGTCTTTGAAAGGTTGATCTGTTCACCGTCAAACAACATGACGCCAGCGCTGTCATAGCCCCTGTACTCCAATCTTTTCAAGCCGTTAATGATTATCGGATAAGCTTCTCGATAACCAATATAACCAGTTATTCCACACATTTATTTGAGTTTTCAGTATTGATTCAAACGAAAATCCTGATAATTTAGTGTCTAGGTTGAGAATTCCTATACATTATCAGGATCTTAATTTGTCGGAAAGTTAATAAATTATTTGGAATAAAACAGTTCCAGTTTTAACCTTTTGTCATTGGAAAGGGGTCTGTTTCCGTAAATGACTACACCTTTTGGATCCCAGTTGTAGTCCGGAACAATGGTATCAAAAACCGTTGCGTTCAGGGCATCGGTACTGAGGTAGTTCTTCAGGGCGAGTTTCGACAATTTTACCGGTTCTTCCGATTTAAGCACACGGGTCAAATAATCTGTGATCCTGAAGATATATTTCTCAGGGTTTCCGTCATCATCGTATTGCAGTCTTCCGCCCAATACCTCATCTCCAAATCTCGGGTTGTAATAATCAGATAAAAAGGAATCGAAATCGTATTTGTATAAGAACAATCGTTCAGGCAATTCCTGCTGATCCCCGTCAACATAGAGTATTAGTTTGGCTTCGTTGATCAAAAATCTTTCTGCTCTTAAACGATCGAGCGTTTCCTGATCTAACAATTCAATGATCACTTCAGATCCGCCGGCTCCCTGTACGTATAATTTTGCCTCTCCATTGACTTTGTCAGGATTGACCAGCACAGGCTCAATCACTGATCCTCCGTAAACCCTTTCATACTTTCCGGTTCGAACGCCGCCAAATCTGAAAATCATGGTCTGCTTGGTTTTGACCAGGACATCTTCTTCTCCTTCAATTCCGTTGTAATTGAGATCTTCATCATCAGGTTCATCCACCACGGCTTCATTTGTGTAATAAATGGAGACGGTGGCATTTGTGGTGAGCAGATTCATCAAGGATCCGTCTAGCCCTTCGGCATCAATGTACAAGCCTCTGAAATACCGCACAAAATTATCATTGCTGTCAAAATCTGAAGGATTGTTGTGGTTGACGAATCGATCGGCAAAGAATTGCTTGTCAAGGTCAAACTTCATCGATGGGATCGAATTTTCCTTTTTGATGGTATCTATATCATTGACCGTTTCAGGATCTCCGTCAAGATAAACCCTTTCCACATAAAGAACGGTGTCATTTCTGTTCGGTTTGAAATCTCCCTGAAACAAACTGCTTTCAAGGTCGTATTCCTTATCAGAATAATAGGATTTGGCCTTGGTGGGGTCTTCCGGGTCAAGCGTATTCAGAAATGTTCCCAGTTCAAAAACAGATATCGTATAGGGCAGATCAGTATTTCCGTAGATGGAATCCAGTTTAAAATTAGGTACCTGCAGGGTATCTCCTCCTTCATCTTTTATAGGTGCTCCTGTAACCGGATCCTTGGCATCCTGATCTCCGTCTCTTGTTGAAAAGTAGGGAATATCCAGCACCACCCTATCTATGATGACGTTGTCACCAAAATCAACCCCGCCAACAGGTAAGATCAATTGCGTGACCAGGTCACTTTTTATGGAGCCAAATGTTCCATTGGCGTTCACACCCAGTAAGTATAAGGGTATTTTATCCGCATTGTTATTATCAACCCTGGAAGAATCGATGTTACGATGATAGGCGATCACTTCAAAAACAGTATCTCCAATATCGAAAGGCCTTTGATCTGTAAGA
Source organism: Flavobacteriaceae bacterium (assembly GCA_024644745.1). Lineage (GTDB taxonomy): Bacteria > Bacteroidota > Bacteroidia > Flavobacteriales > Flavobacteriaceae > Lutimonas. The sequence continues at coordinate 13,548 of JAHEHF010000045.1, read as the reverse complement.
TCTACCCCTATATCTTCCAAATCCTTTTCACAAGCTACTATTCCCAATAGTAATATGAATCCTAAACCAATATTTCTAAAAATGGTCGTATTTTTCAAGGCCATAAACAATTCCTGATTTTTTTAAGCAATCTTATTCTAAAACTTTATTGAGATAAAAGTCGGAATACGCTTCGGTAAACCCTTCGATTGGTTGATATTCCAGAACAGGAATATCTAGATTGTGGATCATTTCTGAAATCTCATCACTCAGATTTTCAGCGCCCATGATCACAGCATCAGAATTTTCGATGGCGATCCTGGCAAATGATTCTCCATTGCCATTTTTAAAGCAATTCAATTTCTCTTCATCAATTTGATCAAATTTAATCTTATCGATCAGCTCATTTTTATCTAAAACACCTGAAGTGCCGTCATTAAAAGCTGATGTCACGATCTTGCTTTCGGCAAATAAAGGATCATTTTTATAATATTCTTTCAGGTATAATGGCAATAATGAAGCCATCCACCCGTGGATATGGATAATATCAGGAGCCCAGTTCAGTTTCTTAACAGTTTCAACGACACCCTTGGCGAAAAAAATCGCCCTTTCATCATTATCTGCAAAAAGATTCCCGTCTTCGTCTGTAAAAACGGCCTTTCTTCTGAAATACTCGTCATTGTCTATAAAATATACCTGCATTCTTTCCTTCGGAACAGAAGCTACTTTTATAATCAGGGGCATGTCCATGTCGTTAATGATCAAATTCATACCTGATAATCTGATTACCTCATGAAGTTGATGCCTTCTTTCATTGATCACTCCAAATCTCGGCATGAACATCCTTATTTGGGCACCCTGGTGGTGCATTTCCTTCGGAACTTCAAATGCCATTTTTGACACTTCATTCTCCGGTAAATAAGGGGTTAATTCTGACGAAATGTAAAGGATTCTCTTATCTTTCATGTATCATTCTGTTTTGGATAGGTGCAAAATTACGAAAATATATGCGAAATTCGAATTAAAATCTTAAGTTTGAATCCTACATTAACAATATTTAACAGCCACATGGAGGTTTTTAAAACCATAAAATCTCTTCAGCAAACCTTATCGGGCCTCAACCCGAAAAAATCTTTGGGCCTGGTACCGACTATGGGTGCACTTCACGAGGGCCATTTATCTATCATCAAAAGGGCCAAAAAAGAGAATGATTATGTGCTGGCAAGCATCTTTGTCAACCCTACGCAGTTCGATAATAAAGAGGATCTTGCAAACTATCCGAATACCTTGAAAACAGACCTTGAGGCTCTTGAAGCCATGGAATGTGATTTTGTTTTCACCCCATCAGTTGAAGAGATATATAAACAGAAACTCAGCGCTGATGTCTTCGAATTCAACGGGCTTGATCTGGTAATGGAAGGAAAATTCCGGTCAGGACATTTTAACGGTGTGGCGACGATCGTAAAAAAGCTGTTTTTGATCACGAATCCGGATAAAGCTTATTTTGGGGAAAAAGATTTCCAGCAATTGCTGATCATTAAAAAAATGGTTGCCAGCGAAAAGCTTCCCATAGAGATCATTCCTTGCGAAATATACCGCGAAAAAGACGGTTTGGCCATGAGTTCAAGGAACACAAGACTGACTCCTGAACAAAGAAAGGCCGCTCCGGAAATCTATCAAACCTTGTTGAAAAGCAAAAAATTATTCGAAGATCACGATCTCCCATCGATTAAAAGTTTTGTTAAAAATGAGTTTGTTCAAAACAAGGAACTTGATCTGGAATATTTTGAAATATCTGATAAAGAGACACTTACAATATCCGATAGCATTTTACCCGACAAAAAATACCACGCTTTTATCGCTGTGTTCGCAGGGCAGGTAAGATTAATAGATAACATAGCTCTAAATTGAGTAACTTTGCACCGTTAAAATTTAAAGCTAATAATGAATATTGAAGTTGTAAAATCAAAAATACATCGCGTCAGGATAACGGGATCTGATTTGAACTATATTGGAAGTATTACCATAGATGAAGATCTGATGGATGCCGCCAATATTATTGAAGGAGAAAAGGTTCATATTGTTAATATTAACAATGGGGAAAGATTTATAACATATGCCATAAGAGGGGATAGAAAAAGTGGTGATATTGTGCTGAATGGTCCTGCGGCGAGAAAAGTTGCCAAAGATGATATCATCATTATCATTTGCTATGCGATGCTTGACATGGAGGAAGCAAAAGCTTTCAAACCAGCCATCATATTCCCGAATGAAAAAGATAATTCATTGACCTAGTTTTTGAAATTCAATTTTAAAAAAATAACTTTCACGATACTCCCAATTGCCTTAGGGGTATTTTTAATTTGGTATTCACTTTCAAAGCTGAAACCAAATGACATAGAATCGATCCAAAACTCTTTCAAAACTGCAAATTACTGGTGGGTTGCCTGCTCTCTCTTTCTTGGAATACTGAGTCATTTATCAAGAGCCTACAGATGGCAATTCATGCTTGAGCCCCTGGGTTACAGGCCCAAGTTTGCCAATAATGTCATGGCGGTCCTGGTGGCTTATCTTGTGAATCTGATCGTCCCAAGAGCCGGAGAGTTTGCCAGAGCCACTGCCATTTCAAAATACGAACACATTCCTTTTGAAAAAGCCTTTGGTACCATTGTTTCAGAACGCGTGGCAGATGTGATCATGCTTTTAAGCATTATTGGGCTGGCATTCTTTTTTCAGACAGAACTTCTCTCCTCCTATTTTTTTGATGATCAGGAGGGCTCAGGAACAAATTACAGTTTTTATGTGCTGATCGTACTTGCCATTTTAGGGTTTTTACTATTCAGATTGATCAGGAAGTCTGAAAATCCTGTTGTAAAAAAAATTCAGAGTTTTGTCTATGGTCTGATACAGGGTGTGGCGAGTATTTTTAAAATGAAAAAAAAGTGGGCCTTTATATTTCATACCCTGTTTATATGGACCATGTACGTATTGATGTTTTATGCTGTGACTTTTGCACTTCCCGAAACAAAACACATGCCTTTTAGTGCCATCATTGTAGGCTTTGTGGTGGGTGGCCTGAGTATGGCCCTGACCAATGGCGGCCTGGGTACTTACCCTGTATTTGTGGCAAGCGCACTCACATTATACGGTATTGATGAAAATCCTGCTCTGGCATTTGGCTGGATCATGTGGACGGCACAAACCGTTATGGTCCTCTTGTTTGGAGGGCTTTCATTCCTGATCTTACCCTTGTACAACAAAGAGCAGGAAGAAATGGTTTCATCTTAAATCTGAACCCAGAAGTGGCAATGCAACAATATCATAGTAACGGAAAATTACTCCTCAGTGCCGAATACCTGATTCTTGACGGAGCAGTAGGACTGGCCCTGCCCTCTTCATTCGGACAGCACATGGAAGTCATAGAAAATTCGAATAATTTTTTGACCTGGGAAAGTCTGGATCATAAAGAAAATATCTGGTTCAAAGCAGATTTCAGCCTTCCAGACCTCAAGATCAGTCATATGGCAGGTGATAGAAATATTGGCCACACCCTGAAAAGAATCCTGTTGAAGGCCAGATCCATGAATCCTGATTTTCTGGGGGATCAGAAGGGATTCAAAACCACAACGAACCTCGATTTTCCCAGGAACTGGGGCCTTGGCAGTTCTTCCACCCTCATCAATAATATAGCCCAATGGTCGGCTACAGATGCCTTTCGCCTGCTCTTCGAAAGTTTCGGGGGAAGTGGCTATGATATTGCTTGCGCGCAAAACGATTCTGCCATTTTGTATTCATTAAAAAACGGGATACCCTTGTCAGAACCTGTTCTATTTGATCCTCCTTTCAGGGATCAGCTTTATTTTGTTCATCTCAATAAAAAGCAGGTAAGCAGCGACAGTATCAAGGATTACAGGACAAAAAAAGTTGAATCCGGATTGATCGAATCCGTATCAGAAATATCTAAGCTGATGCTGACTTGTAAGCACATCAATGACTTTAACGACCTGCTTAGGGAACACGAATCCATCATTGCCGGAATTCTTGAAACAAATCCCGTTCAAAGCAAATTATTTCCTGATTTTTTCGGGCAGATCAAGAGTCTTGGAGCATGGGGAGGTGATTTTGTACTTGCCACGGGAGATGAATCTACCCCGGCATATTTTACTGATAAAGGGTTTGAAACTGTAATGAGTTACAATTCGATGATCAAAAAAATATGAACAGGCCAAAAGAAGTGATCATTATCGGAGGCGGCGCAGCTGGTTTTTTTGCGGCAATAAACCTTGCCGAGTCCAATTCTGAAATCCGTGTGACTATTTTAGAAAAAAGTAACAAAGTACTTCAAAAGGTGAAAGTTTCAGGAGGAGGCCGGTGCAATGTGACGCACGCCTGTTTCGATCCCAGAGAACTGGTTGAGTATTATCCACGAGGTAAAAAAGAACTCCTGGGCCCTTTCCATAAATTTATGACAGGTGATACCATGGAGTGGTTTGAAAATCGCGGAATCCCTTTAAAGATAGAAGCTGATAACCGCATCTTTCCGCAGTCGGACTCTTCGCAAAGCATCATTGATTGTTTTGTCTCTAGTGCCCAAAAAGCAGGAGTTATTGTTAAACTTGGTCAAAATGTACAAGACATCATGATCAAAGAGGGACAATTTGATATAAAGACCGAAACAGACAACCACCTCGCAGACAAGTTGCTCATATGCTCCGGTGGAAACCCGAAAATCTGGCAATTACTCAAAAAACTGGGCCACCAAATCACAGAACCTGTCCCCTCACTGTTTACTTTCAATATAAAGGATCATGTCATCAGTGATATTCCGGGACTCTCTGTTCCCAAGGCCATCGTGCAGATCGTGGGTTTCAAAGAACCGAGCCAAGGCCCTTTGCTGATTACCCACTGGGGGCTCAGCGGACCTGCAATTCTTAAATTGTCTGCCTTTAGCGCCCGATTTCTTGCCGAAAAGAATTATGAGTTCGACCTGCTTGTCAATTGGCCGGGAATTCCACTTGAGGCAGTAACCAAATTCCTTATAGATCAAAAGAAAAGTGCTCCTAAAAAGCAAGTGTTTCTCAGATCAGTTTATCCCGAAATTCCTAAAAGACTGTGGGCCAAATTACTCACAGCTGCCGGCATCAAAAGAGATCAAAACTGGTCGGACCTATCTCACCAACAAATTGAAGCAATAGCCAGGCAGCTTACCCAAAATCGATTTCGGTCACATGGCAAAACGACATTCAAGGAAGAATTTGTCACCGCAGGAGGAGTCGATTTAAAGGAGGTCAATTTCAAACGCTTTGAAAGCAAATTGCATCCGAACTTGTTCTTTGCCGGAGAAATCCTCGACATAGACGGGGTCACAGGGGGCTTTAACTTTCAAAACGCATGGACCGGGGCTTTCCTGGCGGCAATGGCCATGGCAAAGGGATGAAACACTCGCTATCTGCAGTCATTACGTAAACATTTTCCGGTCAATCAGGATCAATTTAATCAAAGACCTATTAACCGTGTTTTCTGAAACTTATATTTAGTAATATTTCCTTTTCAGCCAGAACGAGACCTTTACCAGTAAAATCAATGCAGGTACCTCTACAAGGGGACCAATGACTCCTGCGAATGCCTGACCCGAACTCAATCCGAAGACAGCTATGGCAACGGCAATGGCCAACTCAAAATTATTTCCCGCGGCCGTAAATGCCACAGAAGCTGTTTTGTCGTATTCAGCGCCTACGGACCTGGTGACAAAAAATCCGATAACAAACATCACCGTAAAATAAACAAGCAGCGGGATGGCAATGATGAGCACATCCATTGGGATTTCGACGATCAGTTCTCCCTTCAGTGAAAACATGATCACTATGGTAAACAATAAGGCGATCAGTGTCATTGGTGAAATGGTGGGGATGAACTTTTCGGTATACCATTTTTCACCTTTGATTTTTACCAAAATCAAACGGCTCATTATTCCAGCCAAGAATGGAATGCCCAGATAAATGGCCACACTTTCGGCGATTGTTCTTATTGAAATGTCAACTATGGCTCCTTCAAATCCAAAATAAGGGGGCAGAACAGTGATAAAGATCCAGGCATAAAAACTATAGGCAAAAACCTGAAAAATACTGTTTAGTGCCACCAACCCGGCACCGTATTCACTGCTGCCATCTGCGAGGTCGTTCCAAACCAGCACCATGGCAATACAACGGGCAAGACCGATCAGGATCAGCCCTACCATATATTCCGGATAATCCCTTAAAAAGGTTATGGCCAAAACAAACATCAAAACGGGTCCAATGATCCAGTTTAGCAATAAGGAGATCGAAAGGATTTTTGTGTTTTTGAAAACCTCCGGCAGCAGGGAATATTTAACTTTTGCCAGAGGCGGATACATCATTAATATCAATCCGATGGCAATAGGGATATTCGTTGTCCCGCTGCTGAATGAATTGACGAAGTCCGGGAAGCCCGGAAAAAAATAACCCACACCCACTCCGACAGCCATTGCCACAAAAATCCATAAGGTCAGGTTTCTGTCAAGAAAACTTAATTTTTTTGATGCCATTATGATTTAATTTTAGAAAAAACGTAGCACATTTCAGTTGCAATCTGAACACTTCTTTCATGGTATTTTTCAAACTGAACAGGAGTGTTGTCATAGGCTTTTGGATCGTCAAAAGTGATTGGAATTCTCTTTTCGGCGCCCGAGACAAAAGGACAAGCCTCATCGGCCTGGGAACAGGTCATGACCGCGGCAAAACCTGATTGGGGATTGAATTGATCTTCCAGTTTTTTAGAAAACCCTATAATAGGATGTTCATTTGCAGCATATTTAATACTATAAACAGGATTTTCACCTTCCGACAGTTTTTCAATTTTAAAACCGGTGTTTTTTAATGTGGCAGCCACAACAGGAAACAAAGCAGTTGCTTCGGTTCCGCCGGAATAACAAAAAACATTTTTTATTTTAAAATGATATGCCAGCATTTGCGCCCAGACCTGAGACAAATGACTTCTGCGGGAATTGTGCGTGCAAATAAAATTAAGACGAACCTCTTCCTGGCTAGCCACTTTATCGTATATAAAGTCTATGAGCAATTGCAGGGTTTGTTTTCTGTCTTGGGCAATGCTTTCAACATTCAAACTTGAAATGAAGGCCCCTAGTTTTGTAAATAATGCCATTATTATGTTTTGGTTTTAACAACAACCGCTGTTTGGGTCACAAGAAGAACGGTCTTGCAAGTCGGAAAGTTTAAGTTTTGGTTTTCGCTGATCAGTTTCAGGTTTTTCGGCATATACCGTAACAGAGAAAATTCCGATACCCGATTTGTTGAATTTAGCCATTTCAGTTTTACTCAGATATTTTTCGAGTATATCTTCAGGAATTCCAATTGGCTTTTCTTTTTGCAAGCTTATGTTTTGAAACCCTTGACCTTCAATCAACTGCAGGTAATCCGATTTTTGTATGGCGCCTGCCACACATCCTGCATACATTTCAGCATCCTGTTTAAGTGCTTCCGGAAGGTTTCCAACCAGTACGATATCGGCTATGCTAAAATGTCCACCAGGTTTGAGGACCCTGAATATTTCACTGAGTACCTTTGTTTTATCAGGCACTAAGTTCAAAACGCAATTGCTGACCATGACATCTGCAACATCATTGTTCACAGGCATATCATCAATGTCTCCTTCCCTGAATTCAACATTGTTATATCCCAACTTTTCGGCATTTGATCGGGCCTTTTGAATCATGGCAGGCGTAAAGTCTATGCCGATGACCTTTCCTTTCTGACCTGTTTCATGTCTGGCTACAAAGCAATCGTTTCCGGCACCTGACCCTAAGTCTATAACCGTATCACCTTTGTTTATTTTAGCGAACTTGGTGGGAAGCCCGCAACCCAGTCCCAGATCAGCAGCTTCGTTATAGCCATTGGTACCCGTATAATCATCCATCATAATATTGTAAATCTTGCTGGAAGACACGGTAGCGCCGCAACATGATGCCGCATTTTCTGCTTTTCCACGTTCAGCAATTGTTGAATAGCGCTCTTTGACGATATTCTTTAATTCCAGTTCTTTTTTCATCTTATTTATCTTTTTAACAGCAATCGGGTTCAGGTAAATCTGTATTTAAAAATGCAGTCATTAATTCTTTCATGCTGGTCCAATTCTTTGGGTCTATACAATAACATACACTTGTTCCTTCAACATTTCCTTTGATCAGACCCAGGTGTTTCAATTCTTTTAAGTGTTGTGAAATAGTGGGTTGCGCCAGTCCTATTTCCTCTACCAGATCTCCGCAAACACAGGCATCTATTTTGAATAAATGCTGTAAGATGGCCACTCGTGCCGGATTCCCAAATACTTTGGCAAACAATGCAATCTTGTTTTGTTCGTCTGTAAATATTTCGGTTTTGGTCAATCCCATTTTTTAATTGTTTAATTGCAATATTACGATGAATATTGAAATACTAAAAACTATTTTTACAATTTCTCTGGTCATCTGCATTCGTATTTGAAGTCAATTGACAAGGTCCGAATGTCTGCTCAGGAACAGCAGGCTGCTGCCTCTTTTTCACCTTGAACCTCTAAGGCCGTTAATTCACAAACATCATTTGCCTTGCATCTGGTTGCTTCTGAAAATAAATTTACATATACCCTTCTTTCATCCTTGTCTATCTTGTCAACGGGCATCACCGATGTGGGAAAATCTACATTACCGTATTCGATTTTTAATTCAGTTTCCTGTCTGATGGGTTTGATCCCATCTACCCTCCTGAGGATAGCCAATATCTTATCTGTTGTCATATAGCTTCTTTTTCCCAATTCTTTGGGACTCTCCCAAAGTTGAAAATGTGTTTCCTCCCAATAATTGGTTTTTCCTCCGCAATCAGTTGTGTCAAACGTTACATTTTTAACTTCTGTCAAATGATAATTGGCACCTGCAAATTGATCTCGGGTATAAGCAAATAATAATTCCTTACCTGTATTTTGCTCCAGTACTTTAATAAATTCTTTTACTTTCATCTTCTTGATTTTTAAATTAATTCATATAAATTTCCATACAGTCTTAAAAAACATCCTTGGATCTCAAAGGCCCGTTTTTTTACTTCTTCTTTCCATCAGCACATTGTCTTTCCAAACCCCGCCCAGTTGTCCTATCCTTTCACGGATTCCGATGATCCTGAATCCCGCCTTTTCGTGTAATTTGATACTGGTCGTATTTTCCGGGAATATTCCGGATTGTAGTGTCCAGTATCCCTCTTTCTCACTTTCTGATATCAAGCGCCTCAAAAGCGCCATTCCCAAGCCCGTTCCACGCGCTTTCTCGGCCACGTAAATACTTACTTCTCCTACTCCTCCATACACACACCGGGAAGAAACTGCCGACAGTGCGGCCCATCCCGTGACTTTTTTATCGGTCCCGGCCACCAATCTGCAAGAGGTAACATGATTTGAGTTCCATTCATCCCATGTAGGGACTTCGGTCTCAAATGTGGCGTAACCTGTTTGAATTCCTTCCCTGTATATTTCTGACACAGCCTTCCAGTCAGCAGGGTCCATAGTTCTGATTTTTATTGTGTCCGACATACTCAACAACAATCTATTTTGGAAAAATCTTCCCTGAAAAGTGTCGAAAATAATTGCTGGGCGATTTTCCAGTTCTCCATGTCAATGCAATACTTCACCTTGGGAGGATTGACTTCACCCAGTATGAGTCCTGCATCTTTTAATTCTTTCAAATGTTGCGATACCGTAGATTGGGCAAGAGGCAGCACCTCAAGCAGATCGCCGGTAAAACAACAGCTCTGATTGCTCAAATGCTTTAGGATAATGATTCTTGCCGGATGGCCCAGCGCCTTCGCAAATTTGGCCAATTGTTCTGTGTCTTTTGAGTATTCGAATACCTGTGCTGATCGTTTCATTATTTCATTAATTGTTCATCGCAAATATACGATGAATATTTAAATAAAAAAGAAATTTATGCTTTTTTATTGGGCCACCTCACCTCTGTGAGGTACCAAAGCATCGCGATACGTTATCATATCTTCCTCTTTAACAGTAATATATGCCATGCAATACAAGTCATTCACCGCCTTAAAATTTGTTTCAAAAAAATAAAGTTCCTCCTTAAGTGCAAATTCTTCAAGGTGAATCACGTGGTGTTTTGCGATCTCAAGGGCCTCAGGGCCTCTAAAATCCCAGATCAGTTTGATTTTTCTGTTCAAAATAAAGTCTGTTTTAGCCAAAGATATCCATTCTGGAATCAAAATGGATATCTTTTATATCGATAAGTATAAAAATCTGATGTCACAATTTTAGAGTCATTATTTTAACGAATCTCCCTTAAAAACATTTAGCTCAAGCATATCATATTCAGCACCCAGATCGTTTAGATCAATGTCCTTTTGCTTTAAATGTTTATCAAAAAAGGAAGTAACAACTTTAGTCGTAATTTCCATAGATAAATAAGGATCAATATTACCTGCCTGACTTAAGGTTCGTATCGGGATCATAAAAGGAATATCCATAAAATTACTATGGCCCGATTGAAGAACAGTACCCTCATAAAATATCGATGTACTCTTATTTATATAAGCATGCTGATTTAGATCTTCATGCTCTTCAGGCCAGTCTGCCGACAGAAAGAGAAAGGGCTTCTGAAAAATCGTATCAACTATCCGTCCCCATTGGACACCGTCGATATTGGCCGCCGCCTTGATCCTGTTATCAATCAGTAAAGTCTCTCCTGCGGGCCCTCCTCCTCTGGAATGCCCAAAAGTACCAACATTTGACAAATCCAGCTTTCCTTTCAAAAAACCTGAATTGTTCCAATCATCTAATTTGTTCACCACATCCACCATGTCCTGGGCCCAGCGCTCAACCATATCCCTTACAAAATATGTGTTAAGGCCCTTTTGCACGATTGGGTGTCTATCCTCGAATGAAAGATCACTCTTAAAGGCCTCAATTACAGGTTCCATGATACTCCATGTGTTTGTCTGAATCTGTTTAGCATATTCGTAATCAAAATATGTCAACCTACCATCAGGGAAGGTTGATCCTGTACTTTCATAGGTATGGTTGATAGCAAATATGATATATCCATGACTTACCAGTTCTTTCAGTAAGGCGTAATAACCGTTGGCTTTTGAATTGTAGCCATGTGAAAATATCAGAACCGGAAAAGTTTCATCAGCAACCTGAATATTTCTAAAAACATTGGTTTCTACTTTGTCTAAATAATTAAGCATAGAAGGTAGCAGCCCATATTTTTGAGCGAAGCCATTTCTACCTGCTAGATCCACGTAGGGGTCCATTTCAACACCTTTTTCTTTTGACGGATACCAAACTTTTATCATGAAGTTTCTTGTATCTTCTGTATCAGCAGTAATGACTTCCTCCCTTTCTAATTCAAGTAACATATTCATCGTGCCCACAGTGTAGGGGCCGGAAGCTTCAGGAATTTCAAATACCGGTAATGCCGAGGGCAGCGAAACAGACAGCGTCAATAGTAAAAGTATCCCGATAATTTTAGATACTTTAAGGATAATGGAGGGCTTCCTGTCCGATCGAACAATCGCTGTGATCAAAGCAATAAGCCAAAGTAGGTATCCAGGAATCATTTGCCATCGGGGGCCATTGAAAACAAGGTGAAGGCTCAGTATAAATACCAACAGGCCGATCACATAAGTTTTATTGAGTTTTTGATGAATGAACTGATTAAAAATTATGTAGCCTGTTGACGTTATGATCAATACCAATTCTAAATGCTGCATGTCGCTATTTTTTGATTTTTAGTTTATACTACCTCCAGCTTATTTGTTAATCAGTCTTTTTTGATCCAGGTAAGTACAATGATACCTAGTCTGCCTACAAGAAAATCGAACATACCAAATACCGGTGCGAGAAATGCAACTTTCAGGCCTCCTGCCAATACCGCTGGTGAAACATCTCCAACAGCCTCGATACTGTCAAATGCCATAATCAAGCCGATGATCTGGCCCAGGAAGCCCCAGACAATAGCGAACAGGGCAATAGAACTGATCAGGCTCATGGTTTTTTCAACTGATCCTTTTTGTAAGAATCCCTTTGCGATCAGGACGATGATCAAAATCAAAATAAATAACAGTGGATACATGAAGAAAGGGCCACCTTCGTTTAAACGATCAAATAACATAAGTTTTAGTTTTAAAATTATAAGCCAAAGATAATTCAAACCATCATCTCATGAATTATTTTGCGATGTTTGGACTTCTTTCATGGCTTTTTAACGAATTTAAGCATCATTAAAACTGTTTGGGTGTTTCATTTTGCTGAATCCATCATAAAATCTGTAATCCATCCCAGAAAGCCGGCAATATGAAATAATTTATGCAAATTGCAGGCATGAATATATCCAGATTGATAAATTCTTCATTTATTCCTTTGCACCTGTTGTTCTGGACAGGGGTATGGTTTTTTTACGTTTACTTTTTCAGTTACAATGCTGAAGATACCAATTATGTGACCTGGTTCTCAAGTTTTCTGCTTCCTGTAACCATGTTGACAACTTATTTTGTAGTGTATTATTTGATTCCAAAATACCTCCTTATGAAAAGGTACGGCCTCTTCATACTCTATTGCATCTACACCCTAGTCATATCCACCTATCTGATCCTGATGACGATTTTTGCCAGCCTGATCTTTTTGTCCAATTTAAATATCAGGCAAATGCCGCCTATGAGCAAGAATTACGTATTCATTCTTATTTTGGTCTATCTGGTGGTCTTTATCGTGAGTTTTGTGTATTTGCTCAACCATAATTTCAAAACCGAATCGGAAAACAAAGCCCTGCAAAACAAAATACTGGAAACACAACTTCAGATTAAAGATCAGGAACTACAGTATTTGAAAAAACAAATTCACCCTCATTTTCTCTTCAATACATTAAATACAATCTATGGTTTTGCCTTAAAGCGGTCCAAAACCACACCAGACATCATTTTAAAACTTTCAAACCTGCTTGATTATATTCTGTATCAGGTCAACCAGCCCATGGTCAGTTTAAAGGAAGAAATGATGCACATACAAGAATATATAGCACTCGAAAAAATAAGGTTTCAGGATACTTTGAAAGTCTCCATTCAACCCCTTCATGATGCTGGTGAACAGCAAATTGCCCCCATGCTTTTTCTTCCCTTTGTCGAAAACGCCTTCAAACACGGTCAAATTGTAAACGGGTATTTAACGGTGGATATACAGATCAGACAAGAAAAGGGTCAACTTCAGTTCACCATTAAAAATTCTATAAAAAATGATGAAGATCTGACCAGCAGGCAAGGAATTGGACTTGAGAATATAAAGAAACGCTTAGATTTAATATATCCGGAAAGTCATAGCCTGGACATCAAAAGTGATCATGGCTGGTTTTCGGTCAGCTTGACCCTGTTTAACTTTAACCCACAATAATGTCGAAGCCTATCAACTGTATCATCGTGGATGACGAACCCATTGCACGAGAGATTTTAGAAAATCATTTAAAGAGGATCGATACGATCAGAACGATAGGCAGCTGTAAAAATGCCA
>JAHEHF010000044.1 GCA_024644745.1 Flavobacteriaceae bacterium | reverse complement strand
TTTGATACGTTTTTCATAAAGGTAACACCATATCCCAGTGCTTTTTTGATCTCGGGACTGTTCATTTCCCTCATCAGTTTCCATACCGAATAGGAAGGAACGCTTTCCGTTTCCATGCTGTTAAAGGCCTTGATGGCATTCTGCATCGTACTCAAAACCTCGGGCTGTGTCATTTCTTTCACAATATTCAATATCGAAACGATATTGTTTGCGAGTTCTTTGATGTCTTCCGGGGTGAATCCTTTAATAATGTTGTCAAACACCGGTCCTATTTCCCTTATGAATTCGAAATAGCCCTTTTTATCAAACTCGTTCATTTGCTTGGTGAAGTCAATGATCATCTCATTGGCTATCGGTCCTACATCTTTTCCAAGATCAACAGCCATTTCAATCGAATCCATGATCATTCTTATGTTTCCAATGTTTCTGATAAATGAAACGGCCAGACCTGTTAATTCTGAAGAATCGATTTCGACTTGTCTGTTGTCGAGTTCTCTCACCGTTGAGTCATAAGCATCTTTGCCTATAATGCTGAGGTCATTGACAAGGTCACCAATCATTTCCGATTGTTGGTTTTGCTGCTGGACATAGCCCAGTATCCTGTCCATTTTTTTATCAAGTGCATCAATCTGCAGTTGAATATTTGTATCTGCTTCTATCGTTTTCATGCTGTCACTCTTTTTTTACCGGCCATGGTCATGTCTGCCTCAACAGGTAATTCTTTTCCTTTCAATAAAATATGCCAATAGATCCACCTGAACAATAATTTTCCGTAATGGTTCATTTTCGTGTTTTTTAACAGGTCGAAGGGTCCTATTCCCGGCAAAGGGAATGTTCCTGGAAGGGGCTCTGTCTCATAATTAAAATCGATCAGGGCACCTTTCCCATAACCGGTTTCGATATAACAGTTGGCGTGACCGTCAAATTTTGCTGGTAAGGCTCTTCCCTCGATGGCTGCGAGGATATTTTCCGTAAGTATCTCTGCCGCAAAATGGGCCACCGAACCAGCTTTTGAAGTTGGGATGTTCGATGCATCTCCTATGACAAAGATATTTTCAAATTGTTTTGACTGAAGCGTGTGTTTGTCTGTCGGTACATAGTTCATGTCGTCACCCAAACCACTTCTTTCAATCATGTCTGAACCCATATTCACGGGAACAATGGTCAATATGTCAAAGTCGATTTCACGGTCGTCAAATGAAACAATTTTTTTATTCTCGTTGTCAACATGGCTGAGATAAAAATCAGCTTCAACCTTGATGTTTTTTTCTTCCAGCAAATCACCTAAAACTTTTGATGCCACCGGTTTGGTAAATGCTCCCGACATTAAGGTGACATAGCTGATGTCAACTTTGTCTCTCATTCCTCGTTCTGCGAAATAGGCTTCTGCCAGGCAAACAAACTCTATAGGAGCTACCGGACATTTATAGGGTAATTCAGGAATACACATCACCAGTTTGCCACCCTCCCAGTCTTTAAACCGCTTGTGCAATGCAACGGCACCTTCAACCGTATAAAAATCAAAAATATCCTTGTACCATAGTTTGTCTTTTAATCCTTCTGTCTCTGAGGGTCTTGTTTCAGTTCCCGTTGCGATGATCAGAAAATCATAATTCAAGACTTTTCCATCCTCAAGCAATACTTTATTTTCTTCACCAACAATTTTATCAATAGGGCTGAAAATTACATTGACACCTGAAGGAAAGAAGTCATATTTCGGTTTGACAACATCTTTTTTACTGTAAATCCCAAAAGGAATAAACAAGAATCCAGGTTGATAGTAATGTGTTTTGTATTGGTCGACAATGGTGATTTCCCATTCCTCTTTATCAAGTTCGTGATGTAATTTATTCAACATCATTGTTCCTGCTGTTCCGGCTCCTAGTATTACTAGTTTTTTCATAATTTTTATCGTTGTTAATTATAGGACAAAGATAAAGTGGCTTAATATTTCATAATGTGACTTAAATCATATTTTTGCTCGTAAAGTCAATATTTTCAGTAACTTATGTGACACAAAAGATTGAAATAAATCATTATAGCCGTGAAGTTCAAAGTCTCCATGTAAAAAAAATGGTTATTTTTAAATTTCCAAATCATTAAAGTACATGACAGATATTAAATCAAGGATTGAGGACCTGCGGGATGAGCTGAGAGAACATAATTACAGGTATTATGTATTGGATGCCCCGACGATTTCAGATTTTGAGTTTGATCACAGATTGAAGGAGCTTCAGATTCTTGAGCAACAGCATCCTGAATATTTTGACCCGAACTCACCCACCCAGAGGGTAGGAGGTCAGGTGACCAAGAATTTTAACACGGTGGTTCACAAGAACAGGATGTACTCCCTTGATAATTCTTATTCAAAAAAAGATATTGAAGATTGGGAGGTGAGGAACCAAAAGATTCTGGGAGACGTACCCCTTGAATATACCTGTGAATTGAAATATGACGGCGCTTCGATTAATCTGACCTATGTTGATGGAAAGCTTGATAAGGCAGTGACCAGAGGAGACGGCTTTATGGGAGATGACGTCACTGCCAATGTGAAAACGATTCGTTCGATACCACTGGTCCTGAAAAAGCCCGTCAGAAATTATTTTGAAATCAGGGGAGAGATCGTTTTGCCCCTTGCAGGGTTTGCCAAAATGAATGAAGAACGAATTGAGGCAGGTGAAGATCCTTACAGAAACCCCAGGAATACGGCGAGCGGGAGTTTGAAATTACAGGATAGCGCTGAAGTCGCCAGCCGTCCACTGGATTGTTTACTTTACCAGGTGGTTGCTGATGACCTGGAGTTCAATACGCATTATGAAACCTTGAAATTTGCCGGGGAAATAGGATTTAAGGTACCAGATACGATAAAACGCTGCAGGACCACAGGAGAAATATATGCGTTTTTGGATCATTGGGATAAAAAGCGGCAAGAACTGCCTTATGAAACAGACGGGGTTGTGATCAAGGTCAATTCCCTGGCCCTTCAGGATGAACTTGGATATACAGCCAAATCTCCGAGATGGGCCCTTGCCTACAAGTTTAAAGCTGAGCAGGCGGTTACCATTCTACAAGAAGTTACATATCAGGTAGGCAGGACAGGAGCCATTACGCCGGTGGCGAATTTAAGCCCGGTTGACCTTGCCGGAACCATTGTTAAAAGAGCATCTTTGCACAATGCGGACCAGATCGAGAAATTGGGCTTGCGACTGAATGATACAGTTTATGTGGAAAAAGGAGGTGAGATCATTCCAAAGATTGTTGGCGTTGATCTGACCAGGCGGAGCCCTGATGCCATGCCCATCAGATATATCACTCAATGCCCGGACTGTGGTACGGCTCTGGTAAGAAAAGATGGAGATGCCAAACATTATTGTCCGAATGAATTCGGTTGCCCCACACAGATTACAGGTAAAATACAGCATTTTATTAGCAGAAAGGCAATGAATATAGAAGGACTGGGTGCAGAGACCGTTGAATTGTTGTATAAAAATGGATTGATCAGGAATTTTGCAGATCTCTATGAGCTGAAAGAAGAGCAGATCATTCCCTTGGAGAGAATGGCAGAAAGATCAGCAAATAATATGATAAAGGGAATTGAAGCTTCCAAACAGATTTCCTTTGAAAAGGTTTTGTTTGCGCTGGGAATTCGTTTTGTCGGAGAAACAGTGGCAAAAAAACTGGCCAGGCATTACAAGGGGATCGATGCTTTGATGAATGCTGCTTATGAAGAACTGATTCTTGTTGATGAAATCGGAGAAAAGATCGCAGCAAGTCTCATCAATTATTTTGCAGATCCGGGAAATCGATTGCTGGTGGAGCGTTTGAAAATGTACGGCTTGAATTTATCGATAGACGAATCCCTGTATGCTGACCACACGGATAAATTAAAAGGATTGGTTTTTGTGGTTTCAGGAGTTTTCCACCTGCTTTCCAGGAATGAATTAAAAAAATCCATTGAAGACAACGGGGGAAAGGTCACAGGATCTATTTCCAAAAAAACCACCTATGTCATTGCAGGAGATAACATGGGACCCAGCAAGAAAGAAAAGGCAGACATTTTGGGGATTCCCATCATTTCAGAACAAGACTATATGTCTATGGTCCAATGATAGACCTTACAATTTTAAAGCCTTTACTTTGTTTCGAGTGGAATATGGTTTCCCTTCTTGAGAAGTTTTTTCCTCAGTTTTGTGACCATGAGCCTAGAGGCATTCAAATCATCAGTCATGTCCTGATGGTAATCTCAGCACATCCTGTTCATCTTTGGAAACATGGATCCCGTTCTTAATCGAGACAAGGGTAAAAAAGGCTTTCTATACGAAGTGATCTCAGACCTTTAACGCAGAGGAACAGTTATTTGATTTTAACGTTAGGTTCCTGCATGCAAAGTCACGAGGAGAAATCAAAAATGATGAGGGAATCCATAAAGACTGGCATAAATCCACTACTTTTGAAACTCACGGAATATTTTTTTTGCCTGAATTCTGATTTATGAATAATAAAAGTCGCTTGGCGAGGTTCTTTTTATTGATTTTCGTTCTGGTTTCGCTTGTGAATGTATCCGGGATCCTTTTCGAAAAGACCCTGTGGCAAAGCATCAGCAAGCCCCTGATCATACCTGCTTTGATAGCCTGCTACTTGGCGGGTTCAAAATCATGGAACAGGTTGTATGTACTCGCTTTGTTCTTTTCTTTTGCAGGTGATGTCCTGCTGATGGATAAAAATAATCTGTTTCTATACGGAATTGCATCTTTTTTGCTTACCCAGCTTTTCTATGTTTTTATCATTGCAAAAACATTGAGGAAATCAGATGGGCGAACTATGCTTATTGCCATGATGCCCTTTTTGATATTTTTTCTGACACTGATGTCTATTTTAAAAGCGGGTTTGGGTGATTTTTTGATACCCGTGGTTGTATATGGCCTGGCGATTTCTGTTTTTGGGGTAGTGAGTTTTTTAAATTATTTGCAGCATAAAGATAAACCCGCAATCGGCCTGCTAACTGGAGCCTTGTTATTTATAGCTTCAGACAGCATGATTGCATTGAACAAATTTTATGCGGAAAAACCTTTTTACGGCCCGGCCATCATGATCACTTATATATTGGCTCAATACCTTATATATACTTATATGATCCGTTTAAGAAATCCCGATCAGAAACCTTCACAAATTCCTTAGGTTTTTTAAGACTTGAACATGTCCATGCCGGGGATGTCGGGCAGTCCTCCCTTGGCAGCGGCAGCCATTTCAGTTTCATTGATCTGATTGGCTTTTTCAATTGCCTTGTTCAGGGCAACGATCAGGTAGTCTTCCAGGGCCTCCTTGTCTTCAAGGAGCGTATCATCTATCGCTATGTTTTTGACCTCCCGGTTCGCTGTCACGGTGGCAATGACCATCCCGTTCCCGGAATCCCCGTCTACCATGACAGTATTCAATCTTTTTTTGGTTTCTTCAATTTTAGCCTGAGCTTCTTTCAATTTTGCCATCATGCCTTCCATATCTCCAAACATAAGCCTTTGTTTATAAATTAACTGAATGATTTTGTCCTCCTTAGGGGGGGTGAACAAATTTACTAATTAAAATAATTCATTCCTTGAAATGGATAAATTAAATGTGAAATCACTTAATTTGCACTTTCCTGTCAAAGGAAACAGACCTGAAATTCAAAAGATATAAAAATGCCGAAGAAGGATATTGCCGCACCTCTTGCCGAAAGGATACCTAAAGAGATGAAGATTCACAATCATGTGCGCGTAGATGATTATTATTGGTTGAATGAACGTGAAAACCCTAAGGTCATCGATTATTTGAATGCCGAAAACGAATATTATGAATCCCTGACCGCTCACACGAAGGCATTTCAAAAGGAATTGTTCAAGGAAATGAAAGGTCGAATCAAGGAAGACGATGAATCCGTTCCTTACAAGAAAAACGGATACTATTATATCACGCGTTATGAAGTAGGTAAACAATACCCGATCTACACACGTAAGAAAGAGACTTTGACGTCCGAGGAGTGTATTTTGGTTGATGTCAATGTTCTTGCCGAAGGATATGAATACTATGCGCTTACAGGGCTTAATGTCAACAGGAACAATACCATTGTAGCCTATGGGGTGGATACGCTGAGCAGAAGGCAATACGATCTGCATTTTAAAAATATTGAAACCGGCGAACACTATCCTGAAATTATAAAAAACACAACCGGCAGCTCGGCCTGGTCGAATGACAATAAGACGATTTATTATGCTACAAAAGACCCCGTTACGCTGAGGAGCGATAAGATCTATAAACATGTTCTGGGTACAGATATCACATCTGATGAATTGATTTTTGAAGAAACTGACGAGGCATTCTGGACCTTTGTTTATAAGTCCAAGTCAAAACAATTCATCATTATTGGTTCTTACAGTACCCTGTCTACGGAATACAGATACCTCGATGCAGATGATCCGGATGGCAGTTTTAAAATCATTCAGCCAAGGGAGCGGCATCTGGAATACAGCGTCGCCCATTATGAATCAGATTTTTATATTCTCACAAATAAGGACAAGGCAAGGAATTTTAAACTGATGAAAACGTCTGTGACCCAAACGGGCAAGCAACACTGGCAGGAAATGATTCCCCATCGAGAAGATACTTTACTAGAAGATATTTCCATATTCAAGGATTTTTTGGTCCTGGAGGAAAGAAATAATGGTTTGAATAAAATCAGGATCAGAAAATGGGATGGCAGCGAAGATTATTATCTTCCTTTTGAGGAGGAAACCTATTCGGTATCGGTATATAACAACACAGACTTTGATGCGAATAAGGTACGTTACAGCTACAATTCATTGACGACGCCCAATTCTGTGATCGATTTCAATGTTGATGACCACTCAGTTGAAATCCAGAAGGAGCAGGAAGTTTTAGGAGGTAAGTTTTTTAAAGAAAATTACAGGTCCGAAAGGGCCTGGGCCCCAACCAGAGACGGCAGGAAAGTTGCCATTTCCCTGGTACATCATAAAGACACCATACTGAACCAGCATACCCCTTTATTGCTGTATGCCTATGGTTCATACGGCAGCATCGTGAGTGACAGATTTAGTTCCATCAGGTTGAGCTTGCTCGACAGAGGCTTTGTATATGCAGTTGCTCATGTCAGGGGCGGCGAGTACCTGGGCAGAAGCTGGTATGATGACGGAAAAATGCTGAGCAAGAAAAACACATTCTACGATTATATAGATGCAGCGAAATTCCTTATTAAATCAAATTATACTTCCCCGGCACATTTGTATGGGGAGGGCGGATCAGCAGGAGGTCTTTTAATGGGTGCCGTGGTCAATATGAATCCACAGCTTTTTAACGGGATCATTGCAGCAGTTCCTTTTGTTGATGTGGTGACAACAATGCTGGATGAAAGTATACCCCTGACCACTGGTGAATTTGATGAATGGGGAAATCCGAAGGAAAAGGAGGCTTATAAATACATGATGTCCTATTCACCATATGACAATGTCAAACGACAGGATTATCCGAATATGCTGGTTACTTCAGGTTTGCATGATTCTCAGGTACAATATTTTGAACCGGCCAAATGGGTGGCCAAGCTCAGGACGTTTAAAACAGACCGGAACAAGTTATTTCTTTACACCAATATGGATACGGGCCACGGTGGCGCTTCGGGCAGGTTTGATGCGCTGAAGGAGGTTGCCAGGGATTACGCCTTTTTATTTGATTTAGAGGGGGTTACGAAATAAATATTTTTTTTGTAATATTGTTATACGGATCATAATGGGGTTATTCTGTCAAGTTTAACTTTAGTAGTTTAAAAAAAATACTTAAATTTGCCCGGTTTTTATAATCAAAGCATTATATTTTTATGAAAAAACATAACGGTATAACTAATAATATATTAGATTTAGTTGGTGACACACCACTCATAAGATTAAATAATATTACGAAAAAGTTAGACGGTCAGTTCTTAGCAAAATATGAAGCCTATAATCCGGGCCACTCCATGAAAGACAGAATTGCTTCCCACATCGTGGAGCAGGCTGAAAAGAGAGGGATCCTTAAAAAAGGCAGTAAAGTTATAGAAACCACTTCAGGAAATACAGGTTTCAGTATAGCTCTGGTATGTATCATCAAGGGTTATGAATGTATTCTAGCCGTTAATTCAAAAGCTTCTAAAGGTAAGATCAATATGCTGAAGGCCATGGGCGCAAAAGTCTATGTTTGTCCGGCGAATGTAAGCGCCGATGATCCGAGATCTTATTACCAGGTGGCTAAAAGACTCCATGAGGAAACGGCTGATTCGGTTTATATCAATCAGTATTTCAATGAGCTTAATTCAGAGGCACACTATCTTTCTACAGGACCTGAAATTTGGGAACAAACAGACGGGAAAGTGACGCATGTTGTTGTGGCAAGTGGTACGGGAGGAACCATTTCTGGAGTTGGGAAATATTTAAAAGAGAAAAATCCGAACATACAGATTTTAGGGGTTGATGCCTACGGATCGATTCTTAAAAAATTCCATGAAACGTCTGATTTCGATACAAAGGAGATTTATCCTTACAGAATTGAAGGCTTGGGAAAAAACCTCATTCCTTCGGCTACGAATTTTGAAGTGATCGATGTTTTTGAAAAGGTCACGGATGAATCGGCGGCCCACAAGGCAAGAGAGCTTGCCTTGGAAGAAGGACTGTTTACAGGTTATACCAGTGGTGCCGTCATGCAGGCAACAGTTCAGTATGCTGAAAAAGGTTATTTTGATAAGAACAGTATGGTGGTCTTGTTACTGCCTGATCATGGATCCCGTTATATGGAAAAAATCTATTGCGATGAATGGATGCGGGATCAAGGGTTTTTTGATACCAAACAACAGGAAAAAAGTGCCTTGGAAATTATAAGGTAAGAGAAATAAAAGTAATGTATAAAGGTCATTTTGAATTTCAAATGACCTTTTTGCTTTTTTGTTAAAATCTATGAACATAGAAATTGTTACATCGTAAAATTTTCTATTTTTGCAAATAATTTAACAAATCGGATCTTGAATGCGATTAGTGAAATGAGAAAACCATGAAGAAAGACTTATTTGACAGAATAACAAAGGATAAAGGACCTCTTGGCAAATGGGCGGAACAGGCTGAAGGATATTATGTATTCCCTAAACTGGAGGGACAGATATCTAATCGTATGAAATTTAACGGCAATGAAGTCATTACCTGGAGCATTAATGATTATCTGGGGCTGGCAAATCATCCTGAAGTGAAGAAAGTGGATGCGGAAGCTGCTTCAGAATTTGGAATGGCTTATCCGATGGGAGCCCGAATGATGAGTGGTCATACCGAATTTCATGAGCAACTTGAAAGGGAATGCGCTGAATTTGTAGGAAAAGAAGCTGCTTATTTGGTAAATTTCGGATACCAGGGTATGGTATCTGCGATCGATGCACTGGTGACCAAGAACGATGTTGTGGTTTACGACATGGACTCTCATGCCTGTATCATTGACGGGGCAAGGCTGCATCAGGGTAAAAGGTTTACCTTCCGCCATAATGATATGGAAAGTTTTGAAAAGAACCTGATCAGGGCCTCAAACAAGGCTGAAGAAACCAATGGTGGGATTCTTGTGATCTCGGAAGGTGTTTTTGGTATGCGAGGGGAGCAGGGGAAATTAAAAGAGATCGTAGCCTTAAAAGAAAAATATAATTTCAGATTGCTCGTTGATGATGCTCACGGTTTCGGAACGCTGGGTAAAACAGGTGCCGGTGCTGGCGAGGAGCAGGGTGTGCAGGATGGCATTGATGTCTATTTTGCCACTTTTGCCAAATCCATGGCAGGTATTGGTGCATTTTTTGCCGGAAATAAAGACGTGATCAAATACCTTCAGTACAATATGCGTTCCCAGATGTTTGCCAAGTCATTGCCCATGGCTATGGTGAAAGGAGCTTTAAAAAGACTGGATATGATCAGAACCATGCCAGAATTGCGTTCCAAATTATGGGAAAATGTGAATGCCCTTCAAAATGGTTTGGTTGAAAAAGGGTTTAACATAGGTAAGACGAATACCTGTGTGACTCCTGTGTTTCTTGAAGGTGACATTCCAGAGGCGATGGCCATGGTGAATGATCTAAGAGAAAATTACAGGATATTTTGTTCTATAGTGGTGTATCCGGTAATCCCCAAGGGTATGATATTGCTCCGTTTGATTCCGACGGCGGCGCATAACCTGGATGATGTTAACGAAACCATTGTTGCTTTTTCATCCATCCGTGAAAAATTAAATAAAGGCTTCTATAAAAAAATAGCAGCCTCACTGATGTAAAAAAATCAGTAAACAAAATACACGACCGTTTGGACCTGAGTTCAAACGGTTTTTTTGTTTGCTTGTTTGAGTATTTTCAATGAACCGATGTTTTAAGACCCGTAGAATGTATCATCTGAACGGTATGGCTCAAAAATTTTAAATGGTATTTTCACTTTTGGTAATTTTGTTCAGGCATTGATGTTGAGCCTTGAAGATGCTGCTGTGTCTGTAAGGTCAAAGTCCTGGTTCAAATACTTGAAATAGCCCACGATTCCGATCATGGCCGCGTTGTCTGTGGTATATTCAAATTTAGGGATGTAGGTCGTCCAGCCCAAAGAACTTTCCATGCCTTTCAGGGTCGATCTGATTTCAGAATTTGCTGAAACGCCTCCTGCAATTGCGACGTGCCTGATCCCGGACAGCTGAGATGCTTTTTTTAATTTGTCCATCAGGATGTTCACGATGGTGCGTTGTACTGAGGCGCAAATATCCTTGAGATTGTTTTTGATGAATGCACTGTCTTTTTTTTGCTCTTTTTGCAGAAAATATAGAATTGCGGTTTTAAGCCCGCTAAAACTGAAGTCAAGCGGATTTGCAGTTTTGGGTTCCGAAAAGTTGTAGGCCAGGGGGTTTCCCTCTCTGGCATACTTGTCGATCAGAGGTCCTCCGGGATAAGGCAAACCCAGTAATTTGGCCGTTTTGTCAAAAGCTTCGCCCACGGCATCGTCAATGGTTTCTCCGAGAATTTCAAAAGTATCATAAGAACTGACTTTCAAAATTTGTGTATGCCCACCGCTAATCGTCAAACAAAGAAATGGAAAAGGAGGGCTGTTCTGATGCTCGTCTTCAATAAAATGCGCCAGGACATGAGCTTGCATGTGATTGATGGCCATCAGGGGAACCTGAAGGGCAATGGCAAGTGATTTGGCAAAGGAGGTTCCGACTAGAAGGGAACCCATGAGCCCTGGGCCCTGGGTAAATGCTATTGCATTGAGTTCTTTTTTATCTATTCCGGCTTTTTTTAGCGCCTGGTCGACTACCGGGACAATATTTTGCTGATGGGCCCTTGATGCCAGTTCAGGAACAACACCTCCATAGTCTGCGTGTATCTTTTGACTCGACACAACATTGGAAAGAACTTTTTTGTTCTCAAGGATCGCTGCACTCGTATCATCACAAGATGATTCTATGGAAAGTATGTGTATAGTTTTTTTTGGCATTGTTAAATTTTAGGCACAAAAATTGTACTTTTAAAAATGCAAATTTAGACATTAATTATTATCAAGCGGTTTAAAAAATTAGTAATTAGATTTTTTTTAATTGGCAGTTTTATACTGGTATTGCTGAGTATCATACTCTCTTTTTCCACTGTACAGACTGGCCTGGCAGGATTTGTGACGAATCGCATCAACAACAATTACGGTACTTCCATTGAGATTCAAAGGCTGGACCTGTCTTCGATCAGAAATGTTGAAATGAAATCTATTCTGATCAAGGACCATCATGGAGACACGCTATTTGCCGTTGGAAACCTGACGACCTCTATTCTGAATTACAGAAATCTCTTTCGAAGTGAACTTGATTTTGGCGATATACTGCTCCGTGACGGAACATTTAATTTAAGGACTCATAAAGATGAGGACTTGAACAATCTTTCGGTTTTTGTCAATAAGTTCGGATCCGACAGTACCAAAAGCGGCAACGTCTTTAAAATGAAATCATCTTCAATACAGGTTGAGAATGTTGATTTTACCTTGTACAATGAAAACAAGAAACTGGATCCCATCGTATATTACAAAAATATATACGGTATTTTTGACGATTTTGATATCGATGGCCCGGAGGTCAGCGCCAGAATTCACGATTTGAGTACCCTTGAAAATCATGAGGTTCAAATTACCGATTTCAACACCCATTTCAAATACTCGAACACCAGGATGCAGTTTTTAAAGACTGAGCTGTCTACGAACAAATCCTATTTGGAAGCTGATATTGTGTTCCATTATGAACAGGGTGATTTGTCTGACTTTACCAACAAGGTGCAGATTGAGGCAGATTTTAAAAAGGCGGATGTAGTGCTGTCTGACCTGAAAAAATTATATGGGCAGTTTGGTAAACGCGACGTGATCCACTTTTCTGCAAAGGCCAAAGGAACGATTAATGATTTCGTGTTAGAGGATATCAACCTTGAATCAGACAGGCATTCTTCCTTGAGAGGAACCATTGCACTAAAAAATGTATTGAATCCCCTGAAGTTCAATTTACAGGGTGATATTAAGGAACTCAGCTCAAATTATGATCATCTTATCAATCTTTTACCGGATCTATTGGGTACCAAGATACCGAAGGAACTTGAAAAACTCGGATATTTCTCGAGTAGGGGAAAGGTCAATATTTCTAAATCAGACCTTGATATACAACTCAGGACCATTGCCGAAATGGGGATGTCGGTGGTTGATCTCAAACTCACAGATATAGACAAAGGAAGCGAGGCCTCCTACAAAGGTAAAGTAGAACTTATTGATTTCCGGTTGGGTGAATTTGTCAGGGACAGCCTGATCGGAGAATTTTCTATGATTGGAGAAGTGGAAGGGCGGGGCTTTGCGATTGATGACATCAGCATCAGGGTAAAAGGACGTATTTCGAAACACCAGTATCGCGGATATACTTATTCCAATATTGATATCAATGGGGAACTTCGCGACAAACTATTTGATGGCTATTTAAGTGTCGATGATCCAAATTTGAAACTTGTCTTCAAAGGCCTGGCTGAATTGTCAGGCGAGTACACTTTTAATTTTTCCGCAGATGTGGAACACGCCGATTTTTTAAAACTCAATTTGTTCACCAGAGATGAGAAATCGATTCTTAAAGGAATCATTGATATTGACCTTACGGGAAATAATCTGGATAATATTGAAGGAAAACTCAGTTTTATAGACGCTTCTTATTCGAATCAAAACGACGATTATTACTTTAAGGATTTTACCATTATCAGTGAAAATAAGGATTCCATAAGGAGTTTGCGGGTGAATTCCACGGATATTATCGATGGATATGTTCAAGGTAATTTTAAATTCAGGGACCTTAAAAAACTGGGCATGAACTCTTTGGGTAGTTTATTTGTTAACTACAAAAAGGAGGTGGTAGAACAGGGCCAGTTTCTTGATTTTAAATTCAATATCCACAATAAAATAATAGAGGTATTTATTCCAGATTTTGAACTCGGGCCTGAATCATTGATCCGTGGATCAGTGGATTCTGATCAGGACATTTTCAAATTAACGGTAAAATCACCAAAGATTGAAGCCTATGATGTTTCCATCGACAGAATCAATTTGCAGGTAGACAATCAAAACCCTTTGTTCAATACCCTGTTAAGCATTGATGAAATTGATTCCAAATATTATAATGTTTCAGAGCTCACCCTGGTCAATGTCATGCTCAATGACACTTTGTTCGTGAGGGCTGATATGATGGGAGGAGACAAACAGGAGGAAAAATATAATTTGAGTTTTTACCATACCTTCAATGAACAGAATCAGTCGGTTCTCGGAATGAAAAGATCTGAATTGCTGTTTAAAAACAATTCCTGGTACATCAATCCCGATAACAACCAACAAAATAAAATCGTCTTTGACAGAGACATCGATACCTATGCCATAGATGACTTTAACATGATCCATGAAGAACAGGAGATTCATTTAGCAGGGCTCATCAATGGGGCGTCTGAAAAAAATATTGATCTTCGATTGGAGAATGTCAATTTATTTGACATCACCCCGAGTATTGATAGTGTCGCCATTGACGGAAAGGTAAACGGATCGGTAAATTTGAAGACGGTCAACAAAACGACCCTTCCTTATGCAGATCTTACGATCAATTATTTTAGCATCAACGACGATTATTACGGGGACCTCAATTTCAAAGCGTCTTCTGATCAGAATATCAGGAATTATATTTTTGAAGCGGAGCTGATCAACAGCGGTCTTAAAACCCTTCGCGCAGACGGATCAATTGACATGACATCCGGTGAACCCACACTTCTTTCTTCGGTCAAGCTGGATAAATTCAGGATCAATGCCTTTAGTCCTTTAGGAAAAAATGTCCTTTCCCAGATTCGCGGGTTTGCCTCAGGTGAGGCCACTTTATCCGGTAATCTCTCCAACCCTTATATTGATGGAGAAATCACCCTGATCGAATCCGGGATTCAGTTGCCTTATCTCAATGTAAATTATGATTTCCTTGGGGAATCAGTGGTGAAGTTATATGACCACACCTTTGATTTTCAAGATTTTAAAGTGATGGATAAGGCCATGAGCACAACAGGACGCATCAGTGGAACGATTCAACATGAAAAATTTAAAAAATGGGAGTTGGACCTTGCACTGACAACTGATAATTTATTGGTTTTGAATACAGAGGATCATGAAGGAGCCTTGTATTATGGTACAGGGTTAATGGCCGGTCGAACAACATTAAAGGGATATACAGACGATTTGGTGATCAATGTTCGGGGTACAACCAACCCAGGTACAGAATTTATTGTTCCGCTGGGAAATGTCAGCACCGTAAACAGTTCGAAACTAATTCATTTTGAATTGAACAGGGGGGGTGAGGACGAAGAAGAAAAAGAGGATGTGATCGTATTTGAAAAATTAAAAGGACTTACTTTGAATTTTAATTTGAATGTTACCCGGGATGCTGTGGCTCAGATTGTTCTGGATAAAGCAACGGGAAGTATCCTGAGGGGCAGCGGAGACGGTAACCTGACCCTTAATATAGATACAAACGGGAGGTTTGAAATGTTTGGGGAGATTACAGTGGACAATGGTGAATACCAGTTTAAAAATATAGTGAATAAGGATTTTGAGGTACAAAAAGGGGGAACGATTATATGGGAAGGAAACCCGTATGATGCTGAAATGGATATTACCGCGATTAATTATACCAGGGCAAATCCTTCAGTGCTCCTTGATGAGATTGCCAGTTCGAGAAAGATCGACGTGGAGTTATATACAATGATCACGGGGAAATTATCTGCTCCGAACCTGGATTTTGATGTTAAAATTCCAAATGCCAGTTC
This sequence comes from Flavobacteriaceae bacterium, assembly GCA_024644745.1. Classification (GTDB taxonomy): domain Bacteria; phylum Bacteroidota; class Bacteroidia; order Flavobacteriales; family Flavobacteriaceae; genus Lutimonas. The sequence continues at coordinate 11,566 of JAHEHF010000044.1, read as the reverse complement.
GGTTGTGGCCAGTGAGCTCGAATTTAAAATGAGAAGTGAAGATGACAAATTGACCCAGTTTTTTTCGCTCCTTGCCACGGGTGCCTTTGCCAGAACGGATAACAACAGAACCGGTTTTGACGGTAACGCGGCGATCGCCGGAACGCTTGCACAAAAGGCCTCACAGCTCCTGTCTAACATGCTGGAGAGTGAAAATGAAAATTTTGAAGTGGGGGTAACCTATGATATCGGAACAGATAACACGGTTCAGGACGTGACAACAGATGACCAGCTCGGGCTTGAAGTATCGGGGAGGATTGCCGATAAGGTAATTGTCAGTGGAAAAGTGGGGGTACCTGTTGGGTCCAACACAAATTCGAATGTCATCGGTGAGGTTGAGGTAAAAGTACCCTTGAACACTGCCGAGACATTTCAGGCCAAGTTTTACAATCGTCAGAACGAGATCCAGTTTGATGTGGTAGAAGGAGAAGGTTATACACAAGGGGTAGGAATTTCTTATCGATTTGATTTCAATAATGGAAGTGAATTTTTAGAAAAACTCGGCCTGAAAAAGACAGCAGAAGAAAAAACGATGACCAAAGCCGAGAGAGACAGTGTTCGTTTGGACCAAAAGGTGATCAGGAAAGAAGCTAAAATTGAGAACTGAGGAAAGGATTAATGTATAGGATCCCTATACTAAGACCTTTAAATCAATTTTTGCTGGCTGAATTTTGTCATCCATCTGAATATTTTTGTTTTTCGACGAAAAATGAATCGTTAGAAGGGAATAAATATTATTTTTATTCCAAACATCCCCCATTGATCAATCGAATATTTTAAATCTATCCATTAAAATTCTATTTATGACAAAATCATCTTCCTTTGTTCCTTTAATGATCATTGCAGCCTTATTTTTTATATTTGGATTTGTCACCTGGATCAATGGAGCACTTATCCCATTTATGAAAACGATCAATGAACTAACGGCGGCCCAGGCTTATCTGGTGGCCTCCGCCTCTTATATTTCTTTTGTGGTCATGGCGCTTCCCGCCTCTGCTATTCTGGCAAAGACCGGATACAGAAAGGGAATGTCCTTGGGTCTGTTTGTAATGGCCTTAGGAGCACTGGTATTTATTCCGGCAGCCAACGCCCGTACTTACTGGTTGTTTTTATTGGGGATATTTATCCAGGGAGCGGGAATGACCTTGTTGCAAACCGCTGCAAACCCATACGTTACTATACTGGGACCCATTGAAAGTGCTGCAAAAAGAATTTCTGTCATGGGTATAGCCAATAAAGTAGCCGGAGCACTGGGTTCTTTGATTTTTGGCGCCTTGTTGCTATCGGGAATTGATGAGGTGAATGAAAAAATTACCATGGTTAGCGGTGAAGAAAAGAATCAATTGCTCGATACCATGGCAGATAGTGTTTTTGTTCCATACCTGGTCATGGCAATCGTACTGATGGTGCTTGGTTTTTTAATTCGCAAGGCACCACTTCCTCATGTTGAGGCGGAACCCCTGGAAGAATCTGCTGACGGAAAAACGGCAAAAACTAGTATCTTTCAGTTTCCTCAATTGATATTGGGGGTTATTGCACTTTTTATGTATGTTGGGGTCGAGGTGATTGCCGGAGATTCCATCATCGCTTACGGATTATCCCTGGGTCTTCCGGTGTCACAGGCAAAATGGTTTACGACTTTCACCCTCTTTGCGATGGTAGGAACCTACGCGTTGGGGGTTATATTGATTCCAAAATATTTAAAACAAACTACTGCCCTAAGGATCAGTGGTCTTCTTGGGATTGTGATCAGTTTGATCATTGTCAATACAACGGGCTTCACCTCTGTTTTACTGGTGGCTTCCTTAGGTATTGCAAACGCACTGGTATGGCCAGCTGTTTGGCCTTTGGCCATTGATGGATTGGGTAAATTCACAAAAACAGGCGCAGCATTTTTAATCATGGCCATTTCAGGAGGGGCGATTTTAACGCCCATGTATGGCAAGCTTGTTGATTATCTCGAAGCCAATTACCTTGCTTCTGGCGTAGACGAGCTCGAAGCAACCGCACATGCAGCAAATCAGGGCTACTGGATTTTGCTGCCGGCCTATATCATAATTTTCCTGTATGCTTTCAAAGGACATAAAATAAAGTCCTGGAAGTAAAAACAAAGGAACAGGTAAGTGCTGTTCCCTCTTGAAATCGTAAACAGATTTCAATTTTTTTATTTGAGTAAGTATAGTTACCAAGGAGTAGCCTGAGAAACTACTCCTTAACTGTACGAATCAAAATAATTGTCCCTTTTTATTTTTATATCCAAGATTGGAAAACTATTTTTGAGGCAAAACCGCAAGATTCGATTTGAGTACTTTACTGATCTTTATTATCATCGTTGTTTACTTTGGCTTGATTATGACCATTTCATATTTCACTTCAAGGAACAGAAGTGATGAATCCTTTTTTACGGGTGACCGTCAATCACCCTGGTTCCTGGTTGCCTTTGGGATGGTGGGGGCAGCCCTGTCAGGAGTGACCTTTGTTTCGGTTCCAGGTATGGTGGGAAACAATAATTTTTATTTTTTTCAATTTATACTGGGTAATGTCGTGGGCTATTTGTTCATCACATTTGTATTGATACCCTTGTACTATCGTTTAAAACTGGTTTCAATATATGCTTATCTCAGTGAGAGGTTTGGATCCCATACCTATAAAACAGGATCTTTATTTTTCCTTGTGTCACAGTCTTTCGGGGCATCATTGAGGCTGCTGTTGGCAGCCAAGATTTTGCAATTTGCATTTTTCGACAAATTTCAAATTCCTTTTTTTGTAACCGTTGTCATTATTTTATTGCTGGTCTGGCTTTACACCAACAAATCGGGAATTAAGACCATCGTCTGGACAGATACCATGCAGACCTTTTTTCTGATTCTCGCCGCGGTGGTGACCATATATTCGATCACAACCTCCATGGAATTGAGTTTTGGAGAATCGGTAAAGCAGGTTGTCAGAAACGATTATTTCCGTGTTTTTGAATGGAACGGAAAGTCGGGAAATAATTTTTACAAGCAATTTGTGGCAGGGATTCTGATTGCGATCGCCATGATGGGCCTCGATCAAAACATGATGCAAAAAACGCTTACCTGCAAGAATCAGTGGGATGCTCAGAAAAATACCCTGACATTCAGCCTGATTCTGGCAATGACCCAGTTTCTTTTTTTAGGTCTTGGAATCCTCTTGTATATCTATGCAGATTCCATCAATATTTCACTTCCCTTAGGAGAAAACGGAAAGTTTTTAGACACTGACACCCTTTTTCCGAATCTGGCCCTGAATCATTTGGGCCTTGTCACAGGCATCAGTTTTCTCCTTGGTATCATTGCAGCGTCATTTTCGAGTGTTGACTCGGCACTGACGGCACTGACAACTTCCTTCACCTATGATTTTATGGATATCTCAAAACGATCAAGTGAAGACAAAAAGAAATTAAAAAACAGAGTGCTTTTTGGGTTTTCAGTCGTTGTGTTCCTCATTATCATGTTGTTTTCAGGGAGCAGGGGCGATGTGATCTCACTGATATTTAATGTTGCGGGATATACGTATGGGCCTCTGCTGGGACTTTACTTATTCGGAATGTTCACTTCTGTTAAGGTAAAAGACAAATGGGTTCCTGTCGTGTGCATAGCGGCTCCTATTATCACGTACCTGATGAGTATTTATCTGAAAAATTCTTTTAATTTTGACTTCGGATTCATCAGTATTGCCGTTAACGGTGCCATAACGATACTGGGATTGATTTTAATTCAGAAAAAAGCATAGGCAATGTCTACTAAATCTACAACAGAGCAAGCCTCTTATTATGACAACCTGGAACACATGAGTGTTCTTGATTTACTCTCCAATATGAACAAGGAGGACCAAAAGGTGGCTTTGGCGGTTGAAAAATCAATTCCCCAGATCGAACCTCTGGTCATTGAAATTGTTAAACGATTCAAAGAGGGCGGAAGGCTTTTTTATATAGGAGCCGGAACAAGTGGCAGGTTAGGGGTGCTTGATGCCTCAGAATGCCCTCCTACTTACGGTGTGCCTGATAACTGGGTCATCGGACTTATTGCCGGAGGTGACGGGGCACTGAGAAAAGCCGTTGAGCACGCCGAAGACAACATGGAACTGGCCTGGAAAGATTTGAAGCAATTCAATATCAATTCAAAAGATGTGCTCATTGGTATAGCGGCCTCCGGTAGAACACCTTACGTAATTGGAGGATTAATGGAAGCGAATAAAAACGGGGTACTGACCGGATGCGTAACCTGCAATCTCAATTCAAAAGTGGCAGAAGTCTCAACCTATCCGATTGAAGTCGTTGTGGGTTCTGAATTTGTAACAGGCAGCACGAGAATGAAGTCCGGAACGGCTCAAAAACTTGTGTTGAACATGATTTCAACTTCTGTAATGGTCAAACTGGGCAGGGTCAAGGGTAACAAAATGGTCGACATGCAGCTTTCCAATGAAAAACTGGTGCAACGGGGAACCCTTATGGTCGCCCAGGAACTCGGGATAAATGAAAAACTTGCCAAAGAATTACTGCTGAAATACAAAAGTGTTAGAAATGCCGTAGATCATTATGATAAAAGGAATGATTAGGCTTAATATTATTGGTGAGTTCGGGGTTCTTGTTAGAGATAGCGCTGATCCTGATCGGCATAAGGAATATGGATCATGAGTCAAATTAAGAAGAAATTCGGATTGTTGGGAAAGCAAATTTCCTATTCATTTTCCCGGAAATACTTTAACGAAAAATTTAAGGTCATGGACCTCATTCAATATGAATATGTGAATTATGACCTGAGCAGCATAGAAGAATTTCCGGAAAAGGTTCTTACGGATATAGAAAATATCGGAGGCCTGAACGTCACGATTCCTTATAAAGAGAGCATCATGCCCTACTTGGATGAAATTGATGAGCAGGCAGCTCAAATTGGGGCAGTAAACACAATCAAAATTCTTGAGGGCAACAAATTGAAAGGATATAATTCAGACGCTTACGGCTTTGAAAAATCCTTGAGGTCAGGCTGGAAAAAACACCAGAAAAAGGCCCTGATCTTGGGAACCGGAGGGGCATCAAAGGCGGTTGCATTCGTTTTGGATGCCATGAAAATTGAATATTTGTTTGTTTCAAGAAAGCCATCCGGCTCTGGAATGATAAGTTATGAGGCACTAAATAAAAATATCATAAGGGAGCATCAATTGATCATTAATTGCAGCCCGGTGGGGACCTTCCCACACCTTGATGAAAAGCCGGATATTCCGTATGAGTTCATCACTGACAGGCATTTTCTATACGATCTCATTTACAATCCGGAAAAGACCTCCTTTCTTAAAATGGGAGAAGGCAAAGGGGCTACCATTATGAATGGAAGGTCCATGCTTGAATTTCAGGCTGAAAGGGCCTGGATGATATGGAATTCCTGAAAATCCGGTTACGCAACCAAATTTAATTTGTCCATCTTATTTTTAACATAGTTTTGCGCTTTGCCGGGCTATTAGTATCTTTCTACACTTTTTTAAAGTAAAATTATAGGAACCTTAAACATGAAACAATGTTAGACGTAAATAATGATAAATTATCATCGGAATCAGAGAAGAAGAAACCAATTGAGAGTAATGAAAAATCACCTGTACATCCTTCAGATAAGATAGAAGAATCGACTGAAAGTAAGGTTGAATCTTCCGAAAAGGGAGTTGCAGGGCCGGATGATAAGCAGAAAGATGAGGCAGAAGTTACCGAAAATGTTACAGATTTAGGGGTTGGCGGCGAAATCGATAAAGAAGAAGATACGGAAAAGGCAGCGGAAGATGCCACAGGTGAAATTGTAAACACCGATGAAGCAGCAGCAGCTGTTGTGACCGAAAGTTTGGAAACTCAGGATGCCATTGACCAAGAAGGTGATGTGTCTAAAGAATCTGAAAATGAAGTAGTTAAACTTTCAGAAGAAGTTACAGACAAGGATGTTGATAAGGAAGAAACAGCAGTCGCTGAGGTTGAAGAGCCGAAAGCTGAAAAAAGCGAAATTCCTGTATATGAAGCGTCCAAATTGAATTTAGAAGAAATCGTTGAAGCCATTTCCGTGTTGCTTCATGCATTCGACCTGAAAGACGTAAAGCATCAGATTGATAGTTTAAAGATCCAGTTTCAAAAGAAATTCAAAGCGGTTTTGGCTGAGAAGAAAGCATCTTTCCTTCAGGAAGGGGGCAATGAGATCGATTTTTATTACACCTCACCCACCAAGAATAAATTTGATACCCTTTTAAGAGAATATAAGAAAAAAAGACAGCAGATTTTCAAGGATATTGAGCGGGAACAAAAAGAAAATTTAGCGACAAGGCTCTTATTGATTGATGAACTCAAGGCTCTAATCGATAATGCAGAGGCCTCAACGATGTACAAGAATTTTAAAGTGCTTCAGGATAAGTGGCGGAGAATAGGTCAGATCCCCCATGTAAAATACAATGATGTCTGGAGGACCTATCATCATCATGTTGAAAGGTTTTATGATTTGCTTCATTTGAATAATGATTTCAGGGATTTGGATTTTAAGCACAATCTTGAAGAGAAAACCAAATTGATCGAAAGGGCAGAGGCCCTGGCTGAAAACGAGGACGTCAACTATGCTTTTAAGGAATTACAACTGCTGCATAAACTTTGGAAGGAGGATATCGGTCCTGTTGCCAGGGAGTTGAGAGAGGATATTTGGCAGCGTTTCAGTGAAGCAACAAAGAAGATTCATAAGAAAAGGCATGATTACCAGGATAAACTTGAAGAGAAGTTTAATGAAAATGTAGACCTTAAGCTTGCTGTGATAGAAAAGATCAAAGCGATTAAAACAGAAGAGAACGATTCGCACAGGGCATGGCAGGAGCAAATTAAGAAATTAGAATCGTACAGAGATGAATTCTTTGCGATTGGCAGGGTTCCAAAATCAAAGAATGAAGAAATTTGGCAACTTTTCAGAGATTCTACCAAATCTTTCAATACAGCCAAAAATACATTTTATAAAAATATCAAAAAGGAGCAGACAGAGAATTTAAAAAAGAAATTACAGCTTGTAGATCAGGCAGAATCACTCAAGGATAGTGAAGACTGGGCCGAAGCCACAGAAGTATTCAAAAAGATTCAGGCAGATTGGAAAAAAATCGGACATGTGCCAAGGCGTGATTCCGATAGGATATGGAAGCGTTTCAAAGAAGCCTGTAACCATTATTTTGACAGATTGCATGAAAAGAAAAATGACTTTGGAAAGGATCAGTCTGAAATTATTGAGAAGAAAAAGGCATTTATTGATGAAATAAAACAGGTCATAGAGAAAGAAAAAAACCTTTCCCTTGATTTTATCCAGGAGAATTTAAACAGTTGGAAAGCCTTGGGATCGCTTCCTCAAAAGGTGAAGCATCTGGACGCTAAATTCAATAAAGTTCTTGATACTGCGTTCAAAAAGATGAATTTGGACCAGGATGAGGCAGATTTTATCAGGTTCAAAACTACAGTTGATCACTTATTGGAACAAAAGAATGCAAGAAGACTTGATCATGAACAGTTATTCATTAGAAGAAAAATTGATGACATTACAAAAGAAATAAAACAACTGGAGAATAATATCAGTTTTATTTCCAATGCCAGTGAAGACAATCCTCTGGTAAAAAATGTTTACAAGAATATTGAGGATCAAAAAAAGGGTCTTGAATTCTGGAAAAGAAAGATTTCCTATATGAACAAATTGGAATATTAAAAAAAAAGTCCCGCAATTCGCGGGACTTTTTTTTCATACTGTATGTTTATAATTTTGATCCTGCTGGAAAACGCAGCAAAGTCAGATTTTGTTTTTCAATTCCTCCATTCTGCTTTTGTGGTACTCACTTTGGCTTAGTTCATAAGCCCGGGTAATGGATTTGAGTGCATTTGGATAATCATTTTGAGATTCATAGTAATCGGCCATGGAATCATATGCGTTCGCATCATCAGGGTAGTAATCAATATACATTTTAAAAAAAGCATAGGATTTGTCGAATTGTTCAAATTGCATATACATATACCCCGTCTGATTTAAAAGCTCTTTCTGCAATGGCGGTGATGGATAGCCATAATGTGTATTCAGGATTTTTTCTCGCTCCTGAACAAGTTTTTTCAATTCGTCTAAAGAAGTTTCAGGATTGCTGTATTTGGTGGGTGATTTAAGTTGAAACCATTCAAATTGTTCCACAAGGGCATTGGTTATTGACGGCAAAGTAATGGTCCAGTGGTAATCTGCCGGGTAATATTTGTAAGAGAAATTCAGTTCATTTTGTTCCTGCTTTGCGGCAAAGTCAGAAAATTCAATGATTGATCGGCCAAACAAAGTAAATTCACTGGTATCTTTCATGACATTGTTCAAATTTATTTTTTCGTCAAGCATATGCAGTTGCCCCGCTGCAAGAGAAACGAAAAGGGATTTTCCCTTAAAATTTTCTTGTTGAAGTTTGATTTTGGCCTCTTTTAACAGTTTTTGATCGTCCCAGTCGAGGCTGGGGTCAATGGCGATATAATTGGTAAAAAGTTCGGGGTGGTTGATGAGGGTATTAATGGTAAAAAGCCCACCATAGGACCAGCCGATCAATGTTCTGTAGGTACTCGAATTGTATTTATTTTCAACATACGGTATGAGCTCTTTTTCAATAAAGCTGGTGAACAATTCGGCCCCACCACTGGCTTCATTGACAGGGCCCCCGTTTCTGGTGCTGATCTCTGAAATCGTCAGGTCCCTGGTTCTGTTTTCCCGATTTGAGACACCCACCAGGATCATGTCAGGTAAATGGTGCCCTACGTAATAACTGTAAACAGTCTGAAGAGCAGGTAAATGCATGCCTCCATCTAAAATGAAAACCACAGGATATTTAAGTTTGCGGTCAGGTGTGTAGGACTCCGGAAGCTGAACCCAAAAATCCCTTTTTTCCTGTAAAATATTTGAATCAAGGCTGTCTGGTATGCCGATATTGTATAAATACCGGGATGCATCATATGCCTGTGCGTTCATGTCTTTCTGAACCATACCGAATATTACGATGACGAGCAAGGCAAGGATTTTTCTGTTCATAGGCGTTTTTTGAAACAGTTTAAATGATTTTTTTTATGAGCTTATTCAGCATTGCCAAATTTTCAGTGCACCGAGCCTATTTCATTTTCAGGGAAAATGTTGGCATTGTAAGCATAAATTAATAGGGTTCGTGGGGCATTACTTTTTGCCTTAGATCCAGGGCACGGCTTGATGCATCCGGATCAAATAGCAGTACATTGGTGTCATGTTTATGGTATAATTTTTCTGAGACCTTCAGTTCTTCTCCTTCTCTTATAATCGTTATCATATATGTATCACCCACCGTTGATTGCTTTATGTCTTCCATTATTTTTGAATAGGTGTGCATGTTGAGCTCCGTATCATTTATATGGGTAATTCTATCTCCCTTTTTCAGCAAGGTGCCCTGATAGTCATCAGTCAGGGAAACAATAATTCCTTTGCCTTGTCCATCAGGTCCTATATTTATCCCCATGGTAGGTACATTATCCGGGTTCAATTGTTTTTCAAAATAAGATACGCCAATTTTATTCATCTCATCCTTAAAATTAAAGGGTGTGTTTTTTTTGATGTGCATGTCAATAAAGTCTTTGATTTCAGGATAGGTCATGGCGATGAAGGTTTCAAAAAACGTGCCATTATCAAAAGGATTCTCTTTCCCGAATTTTTTTATCAGTTCTAAATACACCTCCCGCAGTCCTCTTTCCCCACTGGAAAGTTCTAAAAGCCTGATATCAAGCATCGCTGCTGTCAGGGCACCCAGCTGATAAATATTACCGTATTGCTTGTTGCCTTCATCGGTTGACCAATCCCTGCTGATTCTTGTCAAACTGTAATCGGTACTGTACGTCATGCTGTTGTTTATCTTTTCAGAAAGATAATTGAGATAATCGGCTGAACTTACGAGACCGCTTTTTACCTGCATCATATACGAGACCCACTCGGTTACTCCTTCATAAAGCCATACGTGCATATCTTCAGAAACCGGATTAGAATAATCGAAATTTGCCAGGACGTTACTGTGCAAATGAAGGGGGCTAAGAATATGCATGAATTCATGGGCGATTATATCCTTTAAAAATGGCAGGTGCTCGGGTTTGGCGGAAAGTGCATAGGTTGAGCTCAGGGAATGCTCCAGAGCGCCTCCAAAGCGAAACACAGGCATTTTTTGAATATCTATTCTATCAGAAAAATACATTAAAAAAGTATAGCGTTCTACCGGGGAATAGCCAATATAGGCTTTTGCCGCGTTTAAAATGGGAGCTGCCTGATCCAGGACCATTTGCGCATTTATGTTTTGGGTTGAATGAACATAGGCTTCCACTTTTATTTCATCGATCATCATGGAGGCATAGGTCAGGTTGTCTCCTATAAGCAAAGGTGAATCTGTAAAGTGGTAATAGGAATCAATTTCATATACGCCACTGGAGTTCTTATTCAATGCGGTACCTACCTTAGGATCCCCTTCCAATTTCAGCTTGAGTTCAATGGGGTTGTTTTTGAGGTTTTTAAAATAGCCAAAAACACCATGGGTATTCACAATGGTATAGCTCTCCGTAATACCTGTTCCGCTCATGGGGTAGATAGGATGGTAGGCAATACTCATGTCAAAGCTGTCATCAATTTCATATTGGATTTCAGCTACTCTTTCAGGCGCGAGAATCCTGAACTCGTTGGTAGAGATTTTGTTGGTGATGATTTCCTTTCCATCTTTGTCGTACACCTTGAACATTTTGATAAATCTTCCGAAATCAAGAGGCTGATGCACGCCCGGCGCATAGGATACAAAGCTGTAGACCTGATCATCTGCTGAGAGTTGAGGCGTTTTCAGCTTTACATTGAAGGCATCATTGTCTTTTGTGAGGTCAAGTTCGTAACGAAAGACATTGTCTTGTCCAAAAACATGGGACAGATGAGATAAAATGATAAAAAAGGGGAGTAGGAGTTTGGTTTTTGTGTTCATGTCTGAATTTTTATTTTGTGACCTATAGCATAATTTGGTCAAAAAGGTTGTACTATGGTGTTTCAAATACTGTGTTTGATACTTAATAATGACGATTTTATTGTTAGAGCGTTACATGAAATTCTACTCTATTTATGGGTATTAAATTTGTTTGGTTTACACGCATACCTTTGAGATCAGATCTACTTTCCTTTTTTCAAAATAATTCAATCTAAAAAGAAGGGTAGATATTCTGAATCATACGGTGTTATTTCCTGTAAATATCTCGCAAAGGCAAGAATGCTTTTTTTCAAGTTGATTCGGATTAAAATGGAACTATTGAGTTTAAAGATACAGATTATTTTATTGAATTATTTATGAACGTCAGTCTGCTTTGACCCCCTACTCAAGCCAAGATGGGAAGGTATCTTGATCACATAAAAGTTTAGCAGCAGGGATGAGGTCTAATATCTCAGGCGATTACTATATTTGTAATCCAAAATTGAGTTGCAGGATGCGGTTCAGGAACCGTTTCATTTAT
>JAHEHF010000095.1 GCA_024644745.1 Flavobacteriaceae bacterium | reverse complement strand
TCCATATAGGTAACGCCATAACTCAAATCAGCGATATTATAATCAAAATACGCACCAATGGATAGGTTTTTACTAAGCACTCTCCGGTAATAAGCACCAGTCCCGTAACTAAAGGAACTTTTAGGATCATAATCTGCATAAACGTATTCCAGGGGCTGATCTTTTACGTCTAAAGTTTGCTGTTTCTCTCTCACATAAATTTTAGTATTAGGTCCTGAAATGACTCCTATGTTTAATTTGGCTCCTATAGCATTTTTTCGAAAAGGAATTTGATAGTACGGACCAAAATAATACATTCTATTACCTGAAGATTCAGGGATTACTTCAACACCACGATCATCAAATTCTTGCTCTAAAACAGCACTTATTGTATTCGGGAAACTTTGAAATCCTATCTCACCGCCCACACCAAAGTGCCTGTTAAAAAAATAGGCGCCTTCAAAGGCTATTTTAAACCCTCTCTTTGCTTCCAACCCTGGTTCATTTCCGTGAGTTGAATTCACCAAACTTGCATACCCTACTTTAACTCCTAAAAATGAAGGTTTCGCTTCATTAATTACCCTATTGGTTTCTTCAATTTCATTAATACCTTTTTCTTTCCACCAGCCATCATTTAAAAAATAAGCAAGCTCCGTGGTTCCAATGCCAATACCCGCTCCTGCAAAAACATCTGATATCCAGTGCCTATCATTTAGCTGTCTCATCACACCTGTAAATGTCGCCAATGTGTAGGCGGCAATACTATAAAAAGGACTTCGATGTTTGTACTCTTTATGAAATATATGCGCTCCCATAAAAGCTGTTGCCGTATGCCCTGAAGGAAAGGAATTATTACTAGAACCGTCAGGTCTTGGTTCTGCAATACTATACTTCATACCTTGAACCACTATTAAACTGATCCCTATAGAGGTGCCTATTGTTGATATTTTCCTCATGGTATTATGTTTACTTTTTATTCCGGCAGCATCTAAGGCAAATACAGCCGCATAGGGAATATATTGGGTATAATCATCAATAGGATTATGAAAATCAGGAAGGTACCTGTTGATCTCATCCTTTACGTTTAACTTAAAATCTGTATTAAAATGCATAATGGTACCTGCAGTGATTAAACCGCCTGCAATAAGTAGAGACGTCCCTGTATCTGTTTTATACCATTTCTCTTTAACCAGAGTTGAATCTGTATCATAAAGATTGTTGTAAACAGGCTTATAAAGAGGGGTTAAATGTACCTTATCTGATAAATCTGTGTACTGCCCTATATTATCTGTTGAGAATTTAGAGAAATTTGTGTTTGAAGGTTTCAATAAATCATCAGAGCCATCCTTACTATTATACACAAACGCATTTGTTAAATTTGGAAATGATGCGTATTGTGCGAATCCCTGATTTATTATAAATAAACAAACAGTAATTAAAAACGTTCTCATAATTTTAGTTTTTAAGTTAGCCTAATTTCTACTATATAAATTTAAAACTTTTTTTCATTCGTTTGAGGTGATATCAACCATTAAATGACAAAAAATAACATAGATAGGGTACAAAATCTCCTCTAAATCTCATTAGGTTGGGAATCAGGTCATTCCAGCTTTTTCATCTCCACCCAGAAGGGTAATATCCTTTTTGATCCAATCGAATAGAAGGGGATCAGATCACAATCCATTTCCGGAAAAAAGACCTTTTTCATCTCGATTATGTCGGTTCCCTCTTTCAGGTTCAGCATTTGTTTTACCCTTGCATTGGTCTCAATACACATCCTTCCGTTGGCCTGAACCGGTTCTATGAATTTAAATTTAATATCGTAAAATCCTTTTTCAATACTGATGCCCCACTTGCCATAGGCTTCTTCCTGGGCCCATATCCCGCGTTGTCCGCCGGCGTCATTTCGATTTAAAATAACGGGGTTTTCAAAGGAACTCCCCACCATGATACGAGGTTGATCTTTGAGGTTTTCGGAAGCTATCAGCTCACTATAGGTACTATCGAGAATTACTTTCATATCATTTGCAATCTTTTTATTTTCATTGACAATATTTTCTTGTTCATAGGGATCCTTTTGCAAGTTGAATAGCTCAAAATCTTCAATGGATGCATCATAATCTGTCATTCCAACCAATTTATAGCTCCCTTTTTGCAAAGCCATATTGTAATATGGTTCAGGGTAGCGCCTGGTCCAGTAAAAAAACAGGGGCCTGTCAGCCCAATCCACCTCCTGGCCCTTTATCAGGGGAAGCAAACTTTTGCCGTCAATGATTCTGTCGTCGGGTAATTCAACCTTACAGGCCTCAGCCAAAGTAGGCAGGAGATCAATATGAGCCGCCATGGTCTGAATGTCCTGGTTCCTGGCCATAGATGCAGGGTATTTCATATAAAAAGGCACCCTGACACCTCCTTGATATACGGTACCTTTCAGACCTCTCATACCACTTACATACCTTGTTTGCTGCGGACCATTATCGGTCATGAAAATAATGAGTGTATTCTCGGCAATGTCCAACTCGTCCAGTTTATGCAACAGCTTTCCGATATTGTCATCGATGTTGGTGACCATGGCATATACTTTCCGGGCGTCTTCCTTATCTTTCTCAGTCATTTTCACCAAGGGTTGGCTACTTTTAATGAAACCAGCTGAAGGATCAATGTCCTTGTATTTCCGGTAATACTTTTCCGGAACCTGCAAAGGGGTGTGTGGCGCATTGAAGGCCAGATAACATAAAAATGTCTCATCTTTATTTTTTTCGATGAAATTGATGGCCTGGTCCGTGAAAATATCTGAGCAATAGCCCTGGTAGGCTTCTTTTTTATTATTGTGCCAAAGAACGGGGTCAAAATAACTTTTGTTTCCTTTAAAATAGGTGGTCACATCACCTACTTGTCCCATGCCCCCGGAAAGATGGATCAAGGACTCATCAAAACCCTGGTCACTGGGTCTTCCCGGATAATTATCTCCCAGGTGCCATTTTCCAAAAACCCCTGTTCTATAACCTGCCTTCTTTAACATCTCGGCAAGGGTCACCTCGTTTGATGCCATCATCGCGCCTCCGTTATAAGTGTCCCGAATACCGGTACGCAAGGAATAGCGCCCTGTCATCAAACTGGCGCGTGTAGGTGCACATACCGGAGACACAAAAAAATTGTTAAATCTTATGTTTTCGGATGCGAATTTATCAATCACAGGGGTTTTGACGTGCGGGTTACCCGTGATTCCAAGGTCTCCGTAGCCCTGATCATCTGTCATGATGATGATCACGTTGGGCCGTGTCTTGTCCTGTGCCAAACCCAACCCCGGCAGCAGCATCAGAACTGCCATTAAAGCGGGAAATATCATTTTAATTTTCATTTTCAGGTTTAATGGTTTGAGCTTGCATGGTTTGCTTCAATAATTCATTTTAATAAACATCAGGGCGCTTGAAACCTCACTTTTCAGATTGACCAGGGCCCGCTTTCGTTTATATTGTCTCCAATACGCCAGAAATATAACCATCAAGCCCAAAGACAAAAGCACCGCGAACATATACCAGTATCCGCGTTCAATTTGAGCCCTGGAGTAATCAACGGTCAAACCGGCAATTCTGTTTTTTATATCCTCCGGCAATTCACTCTCAGATACCCCTTGCTGAAATCTTTGAAATTCAATAATGAGCTGGTTCAATTCATCGTCTGTAACCCTTCCGTCTTCCAGAAAGCGGTCACATTCTTTGTTCACAAAGTCAAGATATTTTATACATGTTTCTTTGTTCATACAAATTTCATTTTTTGGATCTGCAATTTCCTGATTATTGGAACCTTGATTCAAAAGCATATTGTACATCACAGTCAAGGAGTTCAGGATCTAATTTAGCAAATAAAAACTGAATAAAAATTTCATCCGGATTTTCAAGGATTCATTGCAATTCAGACCACTTCTGACCGAAATTATTTGATCTTCAAAGCTTGGTCCAGTCTTTATTCTTTCATAAAAAAAACTTCCCAAATGGGAAGTTCCTTCAGTTGACAATCTAAGCTACACGATGTCTTCAACAAAATCTTCTATGTGATCCGAAAGCACTATTAAAACTTCGTCTGCACGATGTTAATTTTGATGAATAAGATGTGTAATTTTTTTTTATACTCATCGTTGTGTTTTGATACGTTTTTGATTCCATTTTTTCTGGGTTTTAAATTAATATTCCCAACCAAGACTAAATGGAAGTAAAAAAGACGCATAATTTATTCATTATTTTTTTTCAGGTCGTCCTGTGAGGGTATGCAACCGGACTTCATCTCAATATGAACAAGGTTTCCTCTTGAATTTGTCTCCAAATTGCTGCATTCGATAATTTTCTCTTTTAAGAGCTTTCTGGCACGCTGAATTCTACTTTTGGTAGCCGTTAAACTTAAATTTATTTTTTTTGAAACTTCTGCCTGTTTCAAGTCTTCCAGGTCAGATAACCGCAGTGGTAAAGCATATTTCTCGGGCAAGAGGTCAATAAGTGGTTTCACCCAATTTTCAATGTCTTTATAGGTGTTATTTTCGTTTAAGTCCATTTCTTCAGGAAGCTCATGTATAAATTTATTCTTATCCTTTAGGTAATCAATGGTCGTATTATGAGCAATTTGAAACATCCACGATCTTACATTCTTGATCTCACGATCAGAACAACAGGAATTATAAATCTTCATAAGCACCTCATGAGAAAGATCATGAGCTATGTCTTTATCCTTCACCTTTTTTAAAATGTAAAATTCCAATCCACTTTTATAATCAGACCATAAAGATGAAACATCTGTAAATTTTTTAATTTTAGCCATTTTTGATTTATAATTGTAAATGAATGAAGCTGATCATTTTAGTGAATGCTGCCATCTGTTATTTTATTGAAGCTTTAAATAATAAACTTCAATTAGCTCTTTATTAAGTTTTTAATTAAGAAACGCTCCGTCCCTATGACCTCCAACATACTTCCAATT
Source organism: Flavobacteriaceae bacterium (assembly GCA_024644745.1). Taxonomy (GTDB): domain Bacteria; phylum Bacteroidota; class Bacteroidia; order Flavobacteriales; family Flavobacteriaceae; genus Lutimonas. The sequence goes on along the minus strand of JAHEHF010000095.1, from coordinate 3,899 downwards.
GTCATTGACTTTTAAATAAATGTCACTAAATCTCAGTTTACCATTCAGCACCTGACCCTTCTTAATGGTTTTGCCTTTATCATTTGATTTGTTTTCACCGATCCATTGATAAACCTCATCAACGGTGTAATGGGCAATGGCGAGTCTTCCTTCATCAAGAAGCTGCATTTCCTTTCTTTCAATGTCAATTTTAATGACGGCTTCATTCTTTTTGATCCCCTCCCAGAATGAAGCAAAAATCTCTTTGGTCATCAGGGTTTTTGAATGAAGGCTCCACCGTCTGAAATCTTTGTGGTAAATATCCATATGACCGCTAAAATCATTTTCAAGCCAGGTTGTATTTCGCTTTCTGACCACTTCCCATACCTCTTCTTTTATTTTTTCTTCATCGCTTGTGCCCTTTGACTCCTGGGCCAGAACTAAAACATTACCGGGATAAATGATAAGAACGAACAAAAAAAAGACAACTCTCTTCATATACAGATTCAATTTTTAATTTTTTCAACTCATAAATTCTAAGGCCGGCACCAATTATTATTTACTTGACCCTGTGAGTTCATCTTCCAATTCCACGATTAACAATGAAGTAAGGTTTTTCAATTTTTCAAAACCACTGATCGCATCAGAATTGATCCAGTAGTGTGCAGCGGCATTGCTAATATAATCTATTTTATTCTCTCTTAGCTCTTTGGCCAAGGCACCAGGGGATGATTCGGGAAAAAGAAAGTCAGTCGATGGTTCAAACTTCATTATATTGTTTTTCAGAGTAAAGGGACCGTCTAAAGGAAGTGTCCAGTCTGTTGCAACCTGAATTCTTTCTGCCAGTTGCACATGGAGCGCATAATGCTGAACTATTTTATCGCGTAATTCACTGTTTCTGATCACATTAAGATTACCAGTGCTTGATAGATCTTCAAAGGTTGATCTTGAAGAAGAGAAAATTGGAAAAATACTGCCGTACTTAAAATATTCATTCGCCCTGTGAATCAACAAGGAATCACTGACTGTATTGCTTTTTAATGCTGCTGAAAACAACTCAACGGACTGCTTTCCCTTATTTAACTCTTTAATGAATTTTGAAAAAGTGAGGAGATCCTGTTTGTTGTCAGCGATCAACCTTTTGATATACAAGGCCTCCTGATCTGCTGATTTTCGCTCCTCATTCCAGGTATTAATTTGCAAGGCAATTAATATTCCAATGACGACAAGAATGATTTCGCCAATGGCATAAAGCAGATACCTACTAAACTTTCCTGCCCGATGGGATTGGTCAGACTGTCTTTCAGTGAAAAATTGCTTTCTGATGTGTCTAAAGAATTTGATCATAAAAAATTATTTTGCAGGAGTTAAAGTATATCAAACAAGATACTTACATTCCAAAATATTTTTATCAATATGCATTCATAGTCATTATCTGTTCATTTTTGAATCTCAATTTGAAGCCCTTTCCTTTTTCCTGAAATTCAATTTCAAAAGGTGACGCATGAGCCTTGTCATCAGTTGGGAACCAATTTTTTATTCGCTTGTTGATACAAATAAAAAGTCCGTTTTCATCCCCAAGGGCACAAAACCTTTCCCATCCGCCATCATATTTTTGAAGGGTCACAATTTTTGTCAAGGACCTGTAAACAGATTTTATGCTGTCTGTAGCAATTCCGATTTCAGAAATTTCCAACAAACAATTGCGATCAAAATTACCTTCATATGCATTCTTGAGATTCCTGCGGGCTATGAATTCGACTATGTTCCTGTCCTCATCATAAAAATAAATGGCTCTGGCGTTCCAGGATGCAAAATTTTGAATTTCGCTGTCGCCATCTTTTAAAATTGCAACGCGCTTTTTCAACCAGGACAATGCCTCCTGCTCCATATTGCAAGGAATATTTATCGCAAAATGGTAGGGTTCAAACGCCTCGCTTCTTTTGAATATTAATTGAGACGCTCCAAGCTCGAAAACAGCCTCATGCTGTGTTTTATTGATCAGTTGAAGTCCCATTACCTCCGAATAAAAAGCAACCTGCCGGTCAAATCTCGATGCATTTATTTTTAAGGACTTTATCTTCATAATATCAAGGTTTCTGGCCTTATTCGCCTAATTTTTGAAATTTAAAATTATGATTCCATGTAAATTCGATTTGATCCTCCTCAATATTGAAAAACATTTCATCCCCATTATCCAAATCAATAAAATTCAAAGAATCTATTGCCTGCATTATATTATTATCTCCATTGTTGGGATCCGTTACGATAATCTTGTTATCCTCTCGGGTCAGCTCTACAATATAATCTCCAATGCCGGGCACCTTTTCCGAATACAGATACTTTCCCAAAAACTTTTCGATACTGTAGGTCTCTGGATCTGCCAATTCAATAATTCTTTGACGAGCAAACTCCCAATGATAATAATTTGATACAGATCTCAGTATCTCTCCAATAAGAGCTCCTCCATTGTCGGCATTGGTCATGATGATGACCGCATCTCCTGTATGTGCAAATCCGATCATGTTATTTGTAAACCCTTCATTTTTGCCGCCGTGCTGAAACCTCAAAGAATCACCATTTGAAGCCAGTGCAGGACCCAGCCCCCAGTCGTTTTTGTGTTTTGTTAGCATCATGCCTATCGTTTCCTGTGACAGAACAGATGCTGATTTCCCTGCTGCAATTTCCTGAACTGCAATACAATATCTGCCAAGGTCAGTAGGAGTTGTCCATAGACCTGCTGCAGCCTGTTCCGGATAATTGTGCCATAATCCTTGTATAATTTTTCCTTGTGAATCATACGCCGCACTGGCTTTGTCATGGTATTTCTCGGGAAGCGGCTGCTCATAGGTACTGTTATTCATTTCAAGCGGTTGCAGTATATTGGTTTTCATATATTTTTCCAAAGGCAGACCGCTGATGTCTTCGACCACTTTTTCCACGACAGTATAGCCTCCTCCCGAATACCTCCATATGGAATCAGGAGGAGTATCCACAAAAATTCTCGAGGTGTTTCCATTTCCATCAAGCACTTGGGTAATCGTTGGAAAAGTATCAGTTTGCTGATAACCTGGAAAGCCATGTACTGTCATTCCAGCCGTATGCGTAAGCAATCTTCTCAGGGTAACTTTTTCTTTCTTCGTAAATTCGTTTTCTTCTACCTTCCAGTCTTGTAAATACGTATTTACATCGGCATCCAGATCCACTTTATTTTCTTCATATAATTTCAAGACAGCCAGTGCTGCTATTGGTTTACTGATCGAAGCCGCCTGAAACAGGGTACTTGTGGTAACCTCTGTAGAATCTGTTGTGTTGGCAAGTCCGTAAGCTTTGGCCCATTGAACAGCACCATTTCGAACCACCGCCATACTGACGCCCGGCACTTTGTGAAAGGCCATACGATCGGTAATGGAATAGGATTCAATCGAATCCCCTTTTATGCGTAAGGGTCTCAATAAGCCATTTTCGATCGACTTAATTTCACTCGCAAGTGGCTCATTTGATTCAGACCTGTCACAAGCCAGTTGTAAAATTGACAGAAATACAAAAATGCATGTATATTTTTTCATTTATTTTGATTTTATGTAAAACGATCCTGAACTCCGGACGGCAATGATCAATTCTTTTTTAGCTTGTTATGCGCTGATCTTATTTGGATACATATACTTCCAGTTCAATTTCAATCATAAATTCGGGTATGGCCAGTTCTTTGACCCCAATCCAGGAACCCGTTGGAAATTGTTTGGTGTAAATTTCATTTCGATATGCCGCCTTTTCAAGAAACATTGGCATATTGGTTGTGAAAATGTTTTCCACAACAACATCATCGAAGGTACAGCCATAGTGTTTTAAAACCTTTTCCAAATCAGCATAGCAATTCTTCATTTGCTGCTCCAAATCCCCAATGGCAGTTGGGTTTC
>JAHEHF010000094.1 GCA_024644745.1 Flavobacteriaceae bacterium | reverse complement strand
CTTCTGCCCAAACCTATGAACTTGTATCAGGATCTGATATGCTCCTGTCTGTCAATCCGCTTTTTGGTGTCCGGTTCAACAATTTTAAAATCGGATTTTCCTATGATTTTCCTGTTTCAGATATTGGAAACATTGCCGGAACCAGCGAAATTAACTTGCAATATGTTTTCCGTAAAACGCGCAGGAATGAAAGGGTCAGGTTGTGGCAGGTTAAAAACTGAACAAAATTTTTAAAGCCCCAATTGTAAAAGGGTCCTGCTTTATTCAATTAATTTTTTATTGATCCTGGCACTTGCAATTTTGGCTGACAGGTATCCGAGTACAACGATGGTCAACACCACGACCATAACATTGACCACTCTGAATTCAACAGGGTAAGCCAGCGACTGGGTGATCATGATAAATCCATATTTTTTCTGCAGCAACACAAATGGCATGGCACAAAGCAAGCCGACAAATAATCCGAAAAGCGTCAGTAAAAACCCCTGAAAAACAAAGATCCTTCTGATTTCCCGAACCCCGGAGCCCAGGTGGAACAAAGTTTTCAAATTTTCCTTTTTGTCTATGATCATCATGACAATAGCCCCAATAACATTAAACAAGGCAATGATCAGGATCAGTGTAAACACCAGATAAGAAACCAGGTTTTCGGTATTCAGCATTTTGTAAAATACTGAATTGAGCTGTTGTCTGGTCTTCACAACATAATCGTTCCCCAAAGTCATTTGAAGCTCCTCCTGAACTTCGTCTGCACTGGCCCCTTTCCTCAGTTTCAACTCAAGGGCAGTGATCTGTTCAGGTTTGTAATTCAGCAGGTCCTGTGCCAGGGCCAGATTGGTATAGACAAACTTCTTATCAATATCGTCGGTAAGCCTGTAAATTCCTATGGTCTGTGCACTCACCTGGTTAAAAGCTGTTTTCGGATTGGTGATATACCCCTTACCGGGTTTGGGAACGTAGATCTTGAGGGATTCCAGAAAATCATAGGTTCCTATTGAAAGGGCCGTGGAAATGGCGCTTCCAACAACAACTGTATGCTTGGCGTCATAATTGACCCAGTTGCCAAAATAAACGGCAGTATCCAACCTGTTGACTTGCAAATAGTCGGCATCCACCCCTTTTATACTGGCCACATGAGATTTTTCTCCATAACTCAGAAACACCCTTTCCTCGATTACTTTGGTAAAGGCCTCAATCTTTTCATGAATCAGTTTTTCTTCTAATGCTTTATCAAACATAAATGATTTTCCCTCGGTCGAAGTGACCTTCAGATCAGGATCGGCCGTCTTGATAAAACTCAGACTAAAATCCTTGAGTCCGGAAAAAACCGACAATACAATAAACAAGGCTATGGTGCTCACAATAACACCTAGTGTAGCGATAATGGTAATGATGTTGATCGCATTATTACTGCTTTTAGACAACAAATAACGCCTTGCTATGTATAAAGGGAAATTCAATCTTTTTTCCTTTTATCCGATGACTCCGGATTTTTAATGGGATCGTCCATTCCTTTCAGGGCATCGTCAATATTCTCTATGTAATCGAGTGAATCATCTATAAAAAAATGCAACTCGGGCATTCTTCTCAATTGATTTCTGGTTCGCATGGCCATGGCATGTCTGATCATGACCGAATTGGCTTTTACTCCTTCCAAAATTTCATTTTTCTTTGCAGAAGGAAATATACTCAAATAGGCTTTGGCCTGACTCAGGTCTGAGGTTACACTTACCTTGGTCACTGAGATCACAACTCCTTTCATCCCATCTCTTGCCGCACCCTGCAGAATATCCACGAGATCCTTTTGGATCACGCCGGCAATTTTTTTCTGTCTGTTTGTTTCCATGGGTACAAAAATAACATTATTCGGGTTAATGCGACAGTAAAAAAGAATTAGTATAAAATCTTTACTTTTGAATACAAAGATCTTCAAAAATGAATAAAATAGAACACATCGGGATTGCCGTCAAAAATATGGAAGCATCAAATGCCCTTTTTGAATCCCTTTTGGGCGAGGGCCCTTATAAAACAGAGCTTGTTTTGAGCGAAGGCGTTAAAACCTCTTTTTTCAAAACGGGACCGAACAAGATAGAATTGCTGGAGGCACAGTCACCAGACAGTCCCATTGCAAAATTCATTGAAAAAAAGGGTGAAGGAATACATCACATCGCCTTTGCCGTTGATGATATAGAAAAAGAGATCAAAAGACTCAAGGACCTGGGATTCAAATTCGTGCAGGAAACCCCGAAAAAAGGAGCTGATCAAAAGCGCATTGTTTTTCTTCACCCGAAATCTACCAATGGAGTGCTCATAGAACTTTGTGAAGACATGGAAGGCTAGTCATTTTTCAAGATGAATTTTTATTTGCCCTTTATCGAGAAATAATTACCTTGCAATTCTCAAAAAGCATCCATTTTTTATGAGTAAATCGTTTGAAAAATACCAGAAAAGAAGGCTCAGGTCTTCTTATATTTCGGTCATTGTAAGCATTTCTCTGGTATTGTTTTTACTGGGCGTACTGGGTTTGCTTGTTTTGAACACTAAGAAAGTCTCGAATTACTTCAAAGAAAAAGCAGCCATTACCCTTTATCTCAAAAATGGGATCAAAAAAGACAACATTCTGAATCTTCAGGTTTCAATTGATGAGCAGGCCTTTACCAAAAGTACCAGGTTTATTTCCAAAGAAGAGGCCGCTGAGGTTTATAAAAAAGAAAATGGGGAAGATTTCATGGATTTTCTGGGTTACAATCCTTTGGAGAATTCCATTGACATTTATGTAAAAGCTGATTATGTCTCTCCTGAAAAAATGGAAGAAATAGAAAATATGTACAAGAACAATCAGTTTGTTTCCTCTGTATCCTATGACAAACCGCTGATTGATTTGCTGACCAAAAACGTGAGAAGGATCAGTTTTTTCATCCTTTTATTTTGTGGCCTGGCTACATTGGTCGTGGTTGTTCTGATCAACAGTTCGATCAGACTGTCGGTTTACGCAAAAAGATTTACCATCAAAACCATGCAAATGGTGGGTGCAACAAAAAGGTTCATCAGAAAACCATTCATCTGGAACAGTGTCAAACTTGGAATCATAGGCGCCTTGCTGGCCATTATTGAACTGGCGGCACTGCTGTATTACCTCAATAAAACTTTCCCTGAATTTGGAGTCGTTGACAATCGCATTGAGATGGCCGGTCTATTTGGAATCGTTTTTATGATGGGGATATTGATCACCTGGGCGAGCACATTTATGGCAACACAAAGATTTTTAAACCTCAGAACTGACGAATTATATTATTAAAATGGCAAAAAAGAAAAAAGAACAAGAGAAGACCCAGGGTGAATTTCTTTTTGGTAAAAGAAATTATATGATCATGATCTTCGGTGCTGTGGTCATACTCATCGGATTTGCACTGATGATTGGAGGAGGCAGTGATGATCCTAATGTCTTTAATGAGGAAATATATAATTTCCGAAGGATACGACTTGCGCCTACCATGGTGCTTGTTGGTCTTGCCATTGAAATTTACGCCATCGTGGCGAATCCAGGAAAAAATAAAGATGAATAGTATTCACTACCTGTCTTAGCTTAGCCTATGAATTATATTGAAGCAATTATCCTTGGCATCGTTCAGGGACTTACCGAATTTTTACCCGTTTCCTCTAGCGGTCACCTCGAACTTGCCAAGGTACTATTCGGAGACAATTCAATACCCAAAGAAAGCCTGACCTTTACCGTGGTCCTTCATTTTGCAACGGCCCTGAGCACCCTGGTCATCTTTAGAAAAGATGTATGGCAAATCATCAGAGGCCTATTTCAGTTTAAGATGAATGAAGAATTCATATTTTCAGTTAAAATCATTGTCTCGATGATCCCTGCCGTGATCATCGGATTGTTATTCGAAGCAGAGCTTGAGGCATTTTTTAACCGCAATGTCCTGCTTGTCGGCTTCATGCTGCTGATCACCGGGTTGTTATTGTTCTTAGCCGACAAGGCCAAAAACACAAATAAGAATGTAACCTACAATAATGCTTTCATTATTGGAATATCACAAGCCATCGCCATGCTGCCGGGTATTTCCCGCTCGGGAGCCACGATTTCCACTTCTGTGCTCCTGGGTGTTGACAGGACGCGTGCCGCACGGTTCTCCTTTTTGATGGTGGTGCCTTTGATTTTTGGTAAGGTCGCTAAAGATTTTGCCAGTGGCAGCATTAATTTTTCGGATGAGAGTTTTGGTGTGATGTCGGCCGGATTTCTGGCTGCCTTTATTGCAGGTTTACTGGCCTGCCAATGGATGATCGCCCTGGTCAGGAACAGTAAGTTATATTATTTTTCAATTTATTGCTTCCTTGTGGGAGCAATCGCTATCACCTATGCTTATTTTTATCTTTGATGCAAGCTGAAGATTATTTAAACGGTCAAATTCTTTTTATCGACAAACCCTTGAACTGGACCTCCTTTCAGGTGGTCAATAAAATTCGGTGGGCCATTAGAAAAAAATTTCGGATCAAAAAAATTAAAGTAGGTCATGCCGGTACGCTCGATCCTCTCGCGACGGGCCTTTTGATCATATGCACCGGAAAATTCACGAAAAAACTCAATGAATTCCAGGCTGCCGCCAAGCAATACACGGGCAAAATTACTTTAGGGGCCACAACGCCTTCATATGATCTTGAGACCACTGTAGACAAAACTTTTGACACTGCCCATATTACAGAAGAAGCCATTCTTAAAACGGCGGAAAAATTGACAGGAAAAATAACCCAGACCCCTCCGCTGTACTCTGCCATCAAACAAGACGGAGTCAGGTTGTATGAGATTGCCAGAAAGGGTGAAGAAACAAAAGTCAATTCCCGTCAGGTTGAGATATTTTCTTTTGAAATAACAAAAATTGACATGCCCGATGTACACTTTAAAATCCTGTGCAGCAAAGGAACCTATATCAGGTCTATAGCACATGATTTCGGCAAGATGCTTCAAAGTGGGGGTCACCTTGCGGAACTCGTACGCACAAAAAGCGGTGATTTTGATCTTGATCAGGCGGTTTCACTCGAGGAATTCCTGGACAGACTCGAGCCAAAAGATGCGGATCAAAAGAAATGAGACACCCAGCTCTCTCCGGCAGGCACCTCTGAATAATGTTCGTATTCATATTTGTTGTTCACCATCAGGTCAAAAACGATTGTTTTTTTTGAAACTCCTCTGTTCCTGATCAGTTTCTTGAATTCAGGAATCTCCTTTAGTTGAACATACTGACCCTGCTTGAAAAATACATTTACTTTGTCGAGCAATACAAGATCAAATTCTTTCTCCAGATCCTGCACAAAACCCACCAAAACATTCTGCTGATCCAGATCCAGCGGGGTCTGCTCTGAAATGATGAACACCAGAAACCTGTCATAATCGATCTTGCAGGTCAAATCTACGCCATCAAAGGCCTCACAAAATTCCTGCAGTCTCAACTGAATCACCGGAAGTTCCTCGGAGTAAAATTTTCTGCTTGCCGGATAGATAAAAATTCTGGAACCGTCGGCCAGTGATTCATAAGTTACCTTCATGATGTTTTAAATCAATTCATTAATCAGATCGAGCAATTCCTTTTCAATGTTTGCCCCTTTGTCTGCATTGTACCAGTTTTGGAGATCCATTTTAAATTTGTCGTCGATCTTACCGTGTTTTTCCTTGTAGTCCAAGACCATTTGGGCGGCTTTCTCAGAACGCGGACCCCATGATCCCACAACTTTTTTTGATTCATTTTCCACGACGATCAATTTGGGTATGGATTTACTGCCATTCGTTAGAAACTGATTCATAAGATCTTCGTTTTCATCTCGTAAAACCACTTTTAAATCAATCTTTTCGTTCGCTTCGGCAAATTTATTGATCACAGGCAGGGTTTGGGCCGCATCACCACACCAGCTTTCTGTAAGCACCAACCAGGTAAAATCCTTTTGTATCCTTTGCGTTTTTATCAAAGTTTCTTCAGATAATTTGGTCTGTTTGTCCAAACGTTTCATCCGCTGGTTATTGAGTTTTGAAAAATGAGAACGGCTCTCATTCTGTTCCGACCCGGTGGACTTACCTTCCTTGATCAGACTTAAAACCATTTCTTTGTACTCCTTATAACTTTGGGCTGTGGCCAAACTGTTGTGAATGATCTGTTCCATCTATTTTTGTTTTTAAGGTCTTAGACGTAACAAAAATAGAAACTAACTAGATGCTGTAATGTAACCCTAGTAGCATAATTCTGACCATTTCATCCAGGTCCGTTTTTGGCTCCCACCCCCAATCTTCCCGGGCGCTGGAATCATCTATGCTTTGAGGCCATGAATCGGCGATCTGTTGTCTTGCATCTGGTTTGTACCCAATGGTAAATTCCGGAATCTGCTTCCTGATAGCCTCCGCCAGTTCCGCAGGTGAAAAACTCAGGGCCCCTATATTGTAGGACACATAGGTCTCGAGTTCTTCCTTTTGCATTAAAGATATGGTTGCGTTAATGGCATCGTCCATATACATCATTGGCAGTGTCGTATTTTCACTCAAAAAACTTGTGTAGGACTTTCGCCTGATCGCTTCATAAAAAATCTCGACAGCATAATCGGTGGTTCCTCCCCCGGGGGTGGTTTTGTAACTAATCAATCCCGGATAACGCAAACTTCTGACATCAACCCCGTATTTATTGGCATAGTACGCGCACCAGTTCTCACCTGCGAGTTTACTTATTCCATACACTGTGGACGGTTTAATAATCGTATCCTGGGGCGTGTTTTGCTTCGGGGTATCCGGGCCAAACACAGCGATCGAACTGGGCCAAAAAACCTTTTTGATCGTCCCGCTTCTGGCCAGATCCAGTATATTGAAAAGAGAGCTCATGTTGAGGTCCCAGGCCATTTTAGGGTTTTGTTCTGCTATCACCGATAAGATGGCCACCATCAAATAGACCTCTTTGATCTGGTATTTATCAATAACTTTCCCGATCTCCTCTTTATTGGTCACATCAAGAAACTCAAATGGACCTGATTCCATCACTTCATAATTGCCTTTCCGAATGTCTGAGGCAACCACGTTCTCATTGCCGTAAATTTTTCTTAAGCTGAGAACCAACTCGGTTCCTATCTGCCCGCTGGAGCCAATTATAAGAATTTTTGAATTCATATCCGTGATTTGATCTGACACAAATATATACTTTAAACCATAAATAAACTATTATAAAATGAATTCTCACGCCTCATGAATAATTCTTATTTTTGAACTTATAATTCATGTTTGATGTCAAAAATTGTTGTTGTATTTTTCCTGATCATGCTATCATTGACTTCCTGTAAAAAAAGGGATGAACAAAAGGTTGAAGAGTATCCATCGTCCACCGAAAGGTTAAACACGATCAAATCTGACAAACCGATCAGTCAGCTCAATGCCAAATCCAAAGAACTTGTGGCACCCTGGTCCGAATACCATAAATTTGCTGATCTCATCAGTCAGTACCAGGAAATACCGATGAGCAATGCGCTTTTAAACAGTAAAGAATTAGAGGAACTCGCCAGGCAACTCAAGGACTCCATCAGGATAGAGCGGCTGGACATCCCTGCCATCAAAATGAGGCTCAATGTCTTGCACAGTGAGACAATGCGCCTGTCGGATATGGCGACCATCCCAACGATCACTGAAGAGGCGGTATCAGCGGAAAACAACAATGTGATTGAAGCCTTCTCTGCCCTGAATTTAAAGATCAACAATATGAGCAGTGTTGAAAAGCTCAATGAAGAGATCAGCTCCTTTATTGATGAGGTGATTGAAGAGCAAGATTCTGTCCCTGCCGAAAATGAAGGCCCCCCTTAGAAAATCCAAGGATTATTTTTTCGACAACAACCTCCCTATTCAAGATTTTGTTTATTTTTTTGACCTCTTATCAAATGTATGCCTGAACAAAATACAATTGGTTTGAATTGGCTGAAATTTGTATCTTTGGAAATCATAAAACCCTTAATCCCTCGTATGAAAAAAATTTTACCCTTCCTGTTATTTTTAGTTTTCATTACTGCCAATGGGCAATACAACGAGAATGCCCCCTGGATGAAATCAATTCAGTATAAAAAGTCGAACTCAAAGACCGAATTCAAAGACATTTCAGATGCCTTCAACACTTATTGGAAAAGCAAGGACCATAACCTCAAAGGAATTGGTTTCAAACCTTTCAAACGATGGGAAAATCATTGGCAGCATTATGTGATGGCAGATGGCTCGATTGCCACACCGAGCATCATGTGGAAAGCCTGGGAACAGAAACAAAGCATGGCAAAGAGCAGCGTCAGCAACTGGGTTTCCAGAGGACCTTTCACCACAAAAAGAAAACAGGGGCAAGGCAGGGTCAATACTTTCATCATAGATCCAAATAATGACCGTACATTTTATGTAGGAGCACCTTCAGGTGGCCTTTGGAAATCAACGGATGCCGGAGTCAACTGGGCACCTTTATCTGATCAGCTTCCTCAGATAGGGATTTCAGGAATTGCCATCGATCCAAATAATTCTAACATCATTTATATCGCCACGGGTGATGATGATGCCAGGGATACCTACAGCGTTGGTGTTTTGAAATCAACCGACGGAGGGGCCACCTGGAACAAAACGGGCCTGGATTTTTCCGGGAACAACAGAATTTCGAATGAAATATACATACACCCTGAAAATTCGAATATTTTATGGGTTTCAACCAATGCCGGTTTTTACAAATCTATCGATGCCGGAGATACATGGGTGAATACCCGTAGCGGGAATATCATGGATTTTAAATTGAAACCAAATGATCCCAATACCATTTATGCGGTAAGTAGCTCATTTTTTTATAAATCAACAGATGCTGGAGACAGTTTTG
>JAHEHF010000134.1 GCA_024644745.1 Flavobacteriaceae bacterium | reverse complement strand
TAAATCACCCACATAGAGATACTTAACCCCTCAGATGTCAATCAATATTAGATTTTGGGAAATGACATAAATTCATTAATTTCAAAGTCTCGTTATTGACCTGTTTAAACGTTCAATAATGAACCATTAATTAAGAATAATTCTCACAAAATAACTAGATTTTTATTATGCAATACATGAAAAATTATTTACTGACTCTAGTGATTTTATTCGGGACAATAGCTGTATCTGTTGCTCAGGATAAAATAATTCACGATGCAGAGTACTACATCCTTGAATCTCAAAACGGGGAAAGATGGAAAGGTGAAGACAAGGACATTCAAAAACGTCTTGATGAACTGAAAAAAGAACATGGAACAACCCCAAATATTGTGTATATCTTATGGGATGACCAACAATATGGATCCGTAGGTTTCCCGCATATTCAGAAAGCCCTGGGCTATGAAACACCGAATATAAATCAACTTGCAGATGAAGGAATTAATTTCACAAGAATGTATTCAGAGCCTGCCTGTACGCCTACCAGAGCTGCATTCTTAACTGGTAGACACCCAGTGCGTAATGGCATGGGTGTTGTGGGGATGCCACATGAATTTTCAGGTTTGGCAGGAGAAGAAGTAACCCTGGCAGAAGTACTTTCCAGTGCCGGTTACGCCACTGCACATTTTGGTAAAGGGCACTTAGGAGATATCGAACAAAGTTACCTGCACAATCAAGGTTTTGATGAAGCATTGTTTACACCTATGAATCAGATTACTTCCTTATACAATCCGCAAGGAAACGCTGCCAATGCAATTTTAGGATTGCATCCGGAACAATACCCAAAAGACCCTTATAAACTTGACGATCCAGGACTGTTGCCAAAAGGATGGGTTCAAATATTAGATGCTAAAAAAGGAGAATTAGCTGAAGAATGGTGTGGTAACAGCAATGAATGTTATGAAAAAATGGAGGCTGAATCAGAAAAAAGAACGATCGACTTTATCAAAAAAAATGCACAGGCCAAAAAACCATTTTTCGTTCAATACTGGCCTAATTTTCTAAATTTCCTTATGCCGGAACCTCAAAAAGCAACGTTAAACGGCGGTAAAGTTCCGAATGCCTATGCGAGACTAGATGCTTTTGTTGGCAAGGTAAAAGAAACACTTCATGAAGAAGGAGTGGCAGAAAACACCCTCTTTTTAATCATGGCTGATAATGGTCCTATGGTACATAATCCTCCTCCAGGATGGGGTATGACTGAAATCTTATTCACGGGTGGTAAAGGAGATTTTACTGAAGGAGGTATACGAGTTCCGGCCATTGCTTACTGGCCTGGTACCATTTCTGAAGGACAATTGGTAGGTGATATTGTTCACGTTTCTGATTTATTCACCACTTTTGCCAAACTAGCTGATGCAGACAAATATATTCCTAAAGACAGGGTTATTGATGGCTTAGACCAAAGATCCGTGTTGTTAAACGGAGATACTTTTGGTAGAAGAGATTATGTTTTTGTATACCAGGGACATGAATTGGCCGCTATTGTCAAAGGGAGGTATAAAAGACATTTGAAATCTGATGATCCAGGGGTGGCTACTGGTATCGGCGCTTCCTTTTATGATTTATACCAGGATCCAAAAGAACACAATCCACATCTTGTACCTTTAATTCATACCCAAGGTCAGTTTACAAGAATGCAGATCAGACATGAATTGATGAAACAAGAATATCCTGACAAACAAAACGGAAAAGGAATTCCTCTAACCGGAATATCGAATGCCAGACCAGAAACCAAGGCCATAAAAGATATGGTTGAGAAACAAATCAAATTGATGCCGTTCGATGTTAAAAAATACATTGAATTTGACGGCTCTGACATGAAGGTCGATGGAGACTGGGGACATTAATAAATGAATAAAAACCTCCTTAACCGGAGGTTTTTTTTTGAATTCATATGACACGTAAAAACCTATATCTTTTTTTGAGTTTTTTCATGATTCACTTCCTTTCTCTAAGTGCCCAGGAAAATGAAACCGAAGGTAGTATGAATCCAGATGAAACTGTTGAAGAGGTTTCTATTGACGAATTAAACAGACAACTAGAGAACCCCTTGTCCCGCTTTTGGTCTATTATTTTTCAAGAAAATTTAAGTTTTAACTCCGGTGATGCCGTCAGCGGCACCCATGTATCCAATGTGCTTAATTTCCAGCCTTCACTGCCGGTTCCTATTGGTACATCAAAAATGCTTCTGGTAAGACCTGTCTTTCCTATTGTAACCGTACCGAAGTTTGATGAAAACGGAGAAAAAACCGATACTGAAACTGGTCAGGGAGACATGAATATCTTTTCCCTATATGGTCCGGATAAAAAAGATGGCCTCATTTGGGGAGCAGGACTGACGTTTGTATTCCCCACGGCATCTTCTGATTACCTTGGCAGCGGAAAATTTCAAATGGGACCAGCGGTCATGGCCTTAAGCATTACTAAAAAATGGACCTTAGGGACCATTATTCAGCATTGGAATTCTGTAAGCGGTGATTCAGATCGGCCGGACGTGACCAGAACCGATATACAATATATTCTCAGAAAACAAATCCAAGGCAAGGGTATGTCAATAGGTATGGGACCTAATATCTCTGTCGATTGGAATGCTGCCTCGGGAAATAAAGTAACCTTTCCCATAGGGCTTGGAGTTACCAAAACGGTAAAATGGGGCAAAACACCCTGGAAGCTCAGATTGGAACCTCAATACTCCATCATAAAACC
>JAHEHF010000043.1 GCA_024644745.1 Flavobacteriaceae bacterium | reverse complement strand
TTTACTGTGGCGATATCAAAGCAGCCATCCTGATTCTCAGCTCTTGCATAAACCTGTGATGCTTCACTGTTATTGAAATAAGGAGGGTCTATCGGGTCAGTACCTGCCTTCGCATCCGCTTCAGTCAAATAATAGCTGATCGTCAGATCTGTATCCCCCTTCCCAATGACCTCACTGGCCTCATCTAAATTAAAATCGGTAAAACTGTCGTTGGGGATGTCGTCTGCATCGCAATTTTTTAAGGTCACCACATTTACGATATCCGGTATTTCATAAATTTCAGCCACCACAGGACTTCTTATGCCCTCTGTACATCCATCCTGAGAAGCCAGAACGTAATAAGTTGTTGTCGTATTGAGCCCGGCGGTTGTATAATTATTCCCCCTTGAAATGGGGACAGTTGCTGTTGCCGACGCGAACCAAAGTACTTCCGACGCAATTTCCTGGTTTTCAAACATTGATGCAGTAGCACTTAAAGTCACGCTGCCCGGCCCGCAACTTGATCCGCCGACCACTTCTGCTATACCATTGGTGTATACCCTTGTGGAAGCCGAAAAATCAGGTGCGTCCTCAGGCCCTCCGTATCCGTATTCCACAATATAGCCCTGAGGCGCATAGAGCCCTTCTGTTCCTTCATTGGGCAGGTCATTCCAGGATCCTTTTGGACCGATCTGAGTATTTGCAATCACATGGCCGTAATCTTCACCGTTCAAATCATTGGGCTCTCCCGTATTCCAGTTTTCATATGCCCCGTTTGGGGCATATCCATTTTCATCACCGATCCAGAATATTTCAGCGGCTGTACCCGCTTCAGGCCCTGTAACCCATTTCCAGGTACCTTCTTCTTCTTCATCGCTGGCTCCGATCCACCCTGTGCCTTCTGCCTGTTCCCCAACCAAAACTGCCTCTTCCCTTGTGGTGATTGTGGCCAAATAACCCTCCAAGCCATTGTATTCCAGCTGCTCTGCAAGTCCCTTTGCAACTTTCCATGAAATATTGGGGTAGGATCTGTATTGATAAAAATGGCCGGTTGAGGGAAGGAAATTAGAACTGTGCATCGTGAATGAAAACAGTTTTTCACCAATAAATTCAGGATTGTTACTCGTATATGTCACGCTCTTTACAGCATCATTGATTTCCTGAAAATTTAATAAACCATCTCGTTTTTCCAGCGTCAGTTTGCCCGTTTCAGGATCCCAGCTTCCAAGAATATCAGGCACAGCAGAATTCAATTTGAGCAGGTCCTCTCCTCTTTCATATCCCGCCGAGATCTGTATATAAAAAGCTTCCAATTCAAAATTATCCGGTCCCGAAATCTCAAAATCAGTCACCACCCTGATCTCACTGCCGGGGCAATAGAACTGATCCCCCTTAGCTACTATTACAGGTGTTTCAGTTTCCTGAGCCCAACTGATTAATGAATATAAGGACAAGCAAAAAAAAACGAGGTGTTGTAAACGGGGTGACATTTTCACAGCATTTTTAAAACCTGCTAAAATTAAGGATTTGAATCAAATCTCCCTATTATTTTTGTGGTTTATTGAAGCGTTATGACACATTTCAATTAATTTATAATTGTTTAAAATAAGATCTAACGGATATGACTGCCGGCATTTACATCAATAGTGGATCCTGTGGCATGATCCATCATCCCGCTGCACATAAAACCTACCAGGGGGGCAATGTCTTTTGGGGTGGTTAATTCAGGTAGCGCAAGTTCATCCAGCAGGCGCTTTTCTCCATGATCGGCAATAAACTGTTCGGCCATTCTTGTCTTTGTAAAGCCCGGTGCAAGTATGAAGGCTTTGATATTGCTTTTGCCAAAAGACCGGGCAACACTTCTTCCCAGGGAGACCATCCCTCCTTTTGAGGCCGCATAGGCCAGATACTCTTCTGTTTCTCCTCTAAATACGGCCCGGCTTGCGATATAGATGAACCTTCCGCCTTGATTTGATTCAAAATGGCCGATACCCATTTTTGTGAGCAGACCCGCTGCATCAAGATTGATGCTCATTGTTTTTTTCCAAATGGCAAACCAGTCCTGATGAGTTGCGTTGGAGGGCTGTTTCATAAACACCCCTGCATTTAAGACAATGGCATCTATCCTTTTAAATTCCTTGCTCATTTCACTCCAGAGTTCAAGAACCTCTGACGGATCAGTAAAATCGGCTTTGAATATTCGAGAATTTGTTTCCGGAAACATTTTGACCATTTCCTGGGCAGAAGTTTTGTTCTTGTGGTAATGTACAGCAACTTTTGCCCCCATTTCCATTAAAAACAAGGCTATTTCCCTTCCTATTCCGTCTGAAGCTCCGGTGACAAGGATATGCTGTTGGCTGAGATCTATCTGAATCATGAGATAAATATACTGAAATACCCATGGAAGAAAAAGTGTTCAAGGGTCTTGATAAAAAGAAATGTAATAAGGTTTATTCTACCCTGATGTATTTGATCATCAATTGAAAATTCTCCTCCTTTTTATTTCCTATTAGAAAAGCAATTTCCTCAAGGTAATCCCCTTGATAAACAGGTTGGTTAAGATCACGGCCCCTGAACCTGGGCATCATTTGCTCAAAAGGAATGGTCACTTCTTCCCAGTCACCGCTGGTTTTAAAGCTGTAGACATAAGAGTGCATCTGGTTTCTATCAGACTTGCATCTGAACTGATAGCTTTTACCATCACCCTTGATACTGATCCTGAACCTGGAATACTGCTGCACGTTCTTTTGATCCAACCCAAGCATTGCCATGGTAAATCCACCATTATTTTCAGTTGATACCTTGCCCTTGAAAATACCTGAATTGTCCTGATGCAGTATCTGGCCCTTTGACAATCCTCCCATGACACCGTCATTGATGATTGTCCAGGCCAAAGCATCCTTATGATCTCTAAAATCAAAAATTGTCATGTAAGGACTCATTGTAGTTAGAATTAATAAGATTATCAGGGTTTTCATTTAACAGGTTCGAGGTAGATTATAATTTCATACAAAAAGTGGTACCGGGTCAATAGAAATATTCGCAAATTTCAGATCAGGCTTACTCCGGGTAATATCCAAACATGGAATGCAGCTGCTTTGATCTGTACTCAAAAATTTCCTGCAGCTTCGGTTTCACCATAAATGGGTGCAGCATATTTCCTATGATAGCAACAGGTAATTTATAATGCACTATGTCTGTCATTTCAACCCCATTGTCAATTTCCTTTAAAAAGTGCTTGTGATGCCATAAAGAATAAGGGCCGAAACGTTGTTCATCAATAAAATAATAAGGTTGTTCAACTTGCGTGATCTCTGTGACCCAATTCAATTTTAAACCGAGTAAGGGAGATACTTGATACGAGATGATCTGACCAGCATACATTTTTTCCCCAGCTCCCGACAGGATGTTAAAACCCATATAATCAGGAGTGATGATCTTAAGATTCGCGGGGTCGGATAAAAATTCCCATGCTTTGTCAATGCCAATGGGTAATTTTAGGGACGCGGATAATTGGTAAATATTTCCTTGCTTTTCGAAACGCATAAATTTTGAATCTGATAGGTACAATGCTCTAACTTGATGACATCATCCTAAAGAACCCTATAACTGTTTCTATGGAACCTGTGCCCATAGATCTGCTCTTCACAGAATCGCGGATCAGATGATAATTTTAGTTTTGAGTCTTGATTCTACCTTTCTTTTGATCATGGTCAATCTTTTCATAAGATCCATAATGCTCTGGTCTTTGTTGACCTTGTAGATCTCATTCAAATTCAGAATGAGTGACTTCACTTCCCGGGAGGCCAGGATTCGGTCATTTGTGGATTTAAGGGATAATTTTCGATTTTCAAATTCAAGTGCTTGGGCTATAACTTCCATACTCAGGGGGATTTAATTTTAATTCTTATTTAAATTACTAATAAACTTGTGGCAATTTATTTGAATAGCTTACAATAAATGTACCACATCATAAATTTTAATTCAATAAACTGATTTAAATATAGCAGATAAATGAACCCGAAACATATCTTTTTTTATCAAGAAATTTTATAATGAAATAGATATTTTCTATTTAACAATTTCTTAATAGCAGCAAATGTAAGGGCCCGTGACGTAAATACTTCACGGGCCCTTAACCATATTAACAAAAAACGCTTAAATTGATGATTATATAAATGACTGTTCAGCTATTGTAATGTTACCTAAAACACTAAAATTTAACATTTATTTAACCCATATTTCTATCTTTTCACCTTGTTTCAATCAAAAATTGAGTCGTTTGAGAGCCATATTCTCTGCCAAAAACGTCAAATTCAATTTGAATAAAATTTATTTTGTTCAATTTATACTAAAAATAAATGAACAAAGACGATTTTTATTTTAAAAATCTCATGCATAAATTAAACCATTAATGATTATTTTAGCCTTCCTAAAAAATATGCAATGCTTACATTTTATCCTGATTCGATTCGATTGAAAATCATATTGATTTCACTTTTTGTTTTTTCCGGCTCCTTATCAAAAGCCCAGTCATTATCTGAAATATATGAGAAAGTAAATCCGGCCATCGTGGTAATTCTGACGGAACAAAAAGAACTTGTGAGTTCCGGGAAAAAGACCCAAACCGTGACTGCAGGTGGATTGGGCTCAGGCTTTATGATCTCAGACACACAATTGATCACTGCTGCCCACGTGGTTCAAGTGGCGGAAAAGGTCAACGTTCAGTTTTTGGATGGAGAGATCATTCCAGCGAAGGTGATTTCTGCTTATGCAAAAGCTGATGTGGCCCTGATTGAACTCATATGGCCAAAAAAAAATGCTGTAACGCTGAAATTAGCCGATTCGGATGAGGTAAAAATTGGAGAGCAGGTTTTTGTAGTAGGAGCCCCCTACGGATTGGGGCATTCTCTGTCTTCAGGTTATGTGAGTGGAATCATCAAAGACAAAAAGGATAAAAACCCGTTTACGAACTCAGAATACATCCAGACCGATGCGGCTATCAATACAGGTAATTCAGGAGGCCCGATGATGAATATGAAAGGTCAGGTTATTGGTGTGGTCAGCAATATATTAACCCAATCAGGAGGATTTCAAGGCATTGGCTTTGCCTCTTCTTCCAATATTACCCAAGAGCTGCTATTTGAAAAAAAGATCCTTTGGAACGGAACAGATCTCGTTCCCTTAACCGGAAAAATGGCAAGGGTATTCAATTTGCCCCAGGAAAGTGGTTTGCTGGTTCAAAGGGTGGTGAAGGTTTCTCCCTTTGGCGTACTGGGTATTCAGGATGGAGATATTGAAATGACGATGAATGGTGAAAAACTGATCGTGGGAGGAGACATCATTCTATCGATCAATGGGGTAAAGTTTGAGAATACAGATGAGTCCCTATTGAGGATCGCAAAGATCATGGAGATCAACAATGAGAAGGCAGCCCTTGAAATTGAGGTTTTAAGAGGTGGGAAAATAGTCACCCTGGGCCGACGTTAGGAAAAACTTGAAAAGAAAGGGCAAGTTGTTTATTCTTCTGGATCGCAGCCTTCCTTTCTCCTGGTATCCATCAAATGAATGATCTTCCATTGTCCGGAGGCATCCTTGACAAGATCAAAAGCATCAACTCCACAATGGCTGAATTGACTACCAACATAAAATGCATATTGGGTCCAGACCTGTGCAATTCCTCCGTCCACAGTGATCTGAGTGTCCCAGATACGCTCGTCCCAGATTTCATCATGCGGGGTTCCTATGGCTTTAAGAAAAGATTCAAGTTTTCCTTCTCTGAGTACTTTTTCCCCTTCCTTGGAGGTATAAGAGCTAAACATTTTAACGTCCTTCCTGAATACCTTAGATACTTTAGCACTGTCACCTTCCCGCATGCCATCAAAAAGTGTCAGGATTAATGCATTGATAGAGGCGCTGTCTTCCGGGTTGGCATTATTTTGAGCCTGTGAGCCCGATGTGAATCCTGCAATAAGGATCAAAGTGAATAGGATCGTCTTGATTTTCATTTTGGTCAGATGATTATTTAATTAGTACTTTGTCAAAGTTAACCAAATATCCATACCATGAAAAAAAGCGGCATTATTTGTTTTATGATCCTGTTGAATACAATACTTATTCAAGGGCAAAGTACTGAATATCAAAATAATAAATTAGAAAAAATCAAAAATGGCTCGGTTTTCACAAAGATCATCAACAGGGAACTGCCGGCCACGATCGTCTATGAAGACGATGATATCATTTCATTTGTTCCTCTGAGGCAACAGGCCCGGGTACATTTACTGATCGTGCCAAAAAAAGAGATCTATACCATCAATGATATTGCAGACACCGATACCATGCTCCTTGGAAAAATGATGCAGGTGGCGAAAATTCTGGCCAAAGAGAATGGGATTGATGAAACGGGCTATCGCCTGTCAATCAATGTAAACGAAGATGCAGGACAATCTGTTTTTCATATTCACATGCACCTGCTCGGGGGAAATAAACTCGGCCCCATGGTAGACCGTATCGATTAAATCGTATTTTTAATTTAAAAATAAACACATGTCTTTGAAAAATCACCACGTATTCGTCGCCTTATTGACCCTTGTTTTATCGGCATCCATGATTGCACAGAAAAATGAACCTTTGAGCCAAGGCCCCTTTGACCAGCTGATTATAAGGGGTGTTATCCTGATCAATGGCAACGGTGCTCCGCCAATCGGACCCGTCGACATCGTCGTCGAGAAAAACAAGATCAGCAACATTAAGGTGGTGGGCTATCCGGGCGTTGCCATAGATCCTGAAAACAGGCCTCAACTCAGATCGGGTGGCAAAGAATTGCTTTGTGACGGAATGTACCTGTTACCTGGTTTTATAGATATGCACGGTCATATCGGTGGTGATGCGCAAGGTACCCAACCTGATTATGTATTTAAACTTTGGATGGCGCATGGCATCACCACCGTTAGAGAACCCAGCGGACGGGGCATTGATTTTACGCTGGAGCTCAAGAAAAAAAGCGAACAACATAAAATCATCGCTCCCAGAATTGTTTCTTACACGGGTTTTGGCCATAAAAGCAAGACTTTTGATCCGCTCAAAGGCAAAGAAATAACAAATCCGGAACTGGCCAGGCAATGGGTAAGAGCAAATGCTGAAAGGGGTGCTGATGGTATTAAGTTTTTCGGAGCTGAGCCAGAGATCATGAAGGCAGCCCTGGACGAAAATAAAAAACTGGGCCTGGGTTCTGCCTGCCATCATGCACAGATGAGTGTGGCCAGATGGAACGTGTTGCACTCTGCCAGGGCAGGATTAACGACTATGGAACACTGGTATGGTTTACCTGAAGCCTTGTTTGAAGACAGAACGGTACAGCATTATCCGTTGGATTACAATTACAACAATGAGCAAAACAGGTTTGAGGAAGCCGGACGTCTGTGGGAGCAGGCCGCCAAACCCTATTCAGACCATTGGAATGCAGTTATGGATGAATTACTTTCCCTCGATTTTACCCTTGATCCGACCTTTAATATTTACGAAGCCAGCCGTGACCTGCACAAAGCTAGAAGAGCCGAATGGCATGAAGACTATACCTTGCCATCCCTATGGAGATTCTTTCAGCCCAGCAAAATATCTCATGGTTCCTACTGGCACTACTGGGGTACTGAACAGGAAATTGAATGGAAAAAGAATTACGCCCTCTGGATGACTTTCGTCAATGAATTCAAAAACCGGGGTGGCAGGGTGACTGCCGGATCCGATTCCGGTTATATATTCCAGCTTTATGGTTTCGCGTATATCAGAGAACTGGAATTGTTGAGAGAAGCCGGGTTTCATCCGCTTGAGGTCATTCGTGCCGCTACGCTTAATGGTGCAGAAGCCCTCAATATGGAGGAGAAAATAGGGTCGGTTGAAATCGGTAAACTCGCTGATTTTGTCATTTTAGAAGAAAACCCCCTGATCAATTTGAAGTCCCTTTATGGCACGGGAGCCATTAAATTGACGGATGACAATGAAGTAGTACGTGTTGGCGGTGTAAAATACACCATTAAAGACGGCATCGTTTATGATGCCAAAGGCCTGCTCAAGGACGTCAGAAAAATTGTGGATAAGGCGAAAACTGATGAGGAATTTGAATTGCTTCAGCCTGGTATTTTAAAGGGAAATTAAATCTAAACATACTGACCAATACCCGATAAATTTCTTCCCCTCCCCTTTTTTGCTGTTGACTTTAAGGTATTTAGTGTTAAATTATTGTTAATATAGTACCTTGTTTTACATAGTACTGTAACATTTTATTGTTTGGTAGCGTCTATATAATACAAACACATTAAAATAACTATTATGAAAACGTTCCTAAACACCCCAACAGAATCTGAATCAAGAAAATATATCGACTTTTCAACTTTCAGAAACACAAAAAGAATCAGATGGTCAGAATACAGAAATTTTGGTCACTAATGTCAAACTTATTGTTCAATACATCAAACATTTAATATCATGAGAACTATTATTAACACATCAAAGACTCCGGGCAGCGAAAGCCATTATTTTGGCAATCTAAAAAGAACCAAACGAGTTCAATGGTCAGCACACAGACACTATGGATTATAAAAACAACCCCGCACCTTAAAAGCCTATTCAATCGACTGAATAGGCTTTTTTTATGTTCTGAATGAATCAAATGAAATGCGAATCTTCACCAGTTATTTACATCAAATACCTTATATTGCTCATTATAAATAATTTATCTATATTGTTCTTCTAATCATTTTTAATTTTATCATTATGTCTGAATCAACTAACAAACCTGGAATTGATTTTTGGATTATCGGTATTGCAGCACTTATTTGGAATTTAATGGGTGTTTATTTCTATTTACAGCAAGCATATATGACCGATGAGGATCTTGCTGCCTTGCCTCAGCAGCAGCAAGCCTTATATGAAAACATTCCTGCCTGGGTTACCGCTGCTTTTGCCATTGCGGTATTTGGGGGCACACTGGCCTGCATCCTTCTTCTATTGAGAAAAAAACTTGCTACAACTGTATTTAAAGTATCACTCCTGGGGATCATTGTCCAGATGAGCCATACTTTTTTCATGAGTGATGCCATGGCGAATATAGGAGTCTCAAGCCTGATCATGTCGGCAATGGTGATCGTCATTGGTGTTTTTTTACTTTGGTATTCAAAGAAAAAGGAGGCAGCCGGAATTTTGATCTGAATGTCTTATAAAGCATCATCTCAGCAAACTTATTCCAAACTGGAGTAAGTTTTTTTTTTTCAATTTACAGACTTCATATTTCCTTAAAACCTGAGCATTTAACGGCCAATTTTATTTATTTTGCGTCAAAATTAATCAAAGGTTCTATGAAGGTGTGCATCGCCGAAAAGCCAAGTGTCGCAAAAGAAATTGCCAAAGTACTGGGAGCCAATACCAAGCGTGATGGCTACTTTGAAGGGAATGGTTATGCAGTTACCTATACTTTCGGCCATTTATGCTCCTTATGGGAACCCAATGACTATAAACCCCATTGGAAAAGATGGGATCTGAACAGTCTGCCGATGCTTCCTGAAAAATTTAAAATCAAAGTAAACAATAATGCAGGTGTTCAAAAGCAGTTCGGAATTGTCAAAAAACTATTTGAGCAAGCCAGTGTTGTGATCAACTGCGGTGACGCCGGTCAGGAAGGAGAATTGATTCAGAGATGGGTTGTACAGGAATCAGGATATGAGGGTGCCATGAAAAGACTTTGGATATCTTCTCTGACCGAAGAAGCCATTGAGGAGGGCTTTGCGTCCCTCAAGCCTTCAAGTGATTATGATTCCTTGTTCCATGCCGGTTTTTCCAGGGCTATCGGAGACTGGTTGCTCGGAATGAATGCTACCCGATTGTATACCCTCAAATATGGTAAAGGCAGGCAGGTTTTATCAGTAGGCAGGGTACAGACGCCAACGCTGGCCATGGTGGTGCAACGCTATAAAACCATTGCTGAATTCAAACCAGAGCCCTACTGGGAATTACAGACCCTGTATCGCGATACCTTGTTTAAATATGAGGAAGGCAGATTTTTAAATAAGGAGGAGGGACTGGAGTTTGCGGAAAAATCAAAATTGAGTGATTTTGAGGTGACTGGCATCACGCGAAAGAAAGGTAAAGAATATGCTCCGAAACTTTTTGATCTGACTGGTCTGCAGGTATATTGTAACACCAGATTCGGTTATACTGCGGAAGAAACACTGAATATTGCCCAAAAATTGTATGAACAAAAGCTGATAACTTACCCGAGGGTGGATACGACCTATTTGCCCAATGATCTGTTTCCAAAAGTAAAAGGAATCCTTTCCAGGTTAACCGACTATGGAAGTCTGACGGCGCCCGTTCTGTCTAAAAAAATCAAAAAATCATCCAAAGTTTTCAATGACAGGAAGGTCACTGACCATCATGCCATCATACCAACAGGAGTGCAAATGAAAATGCCCCCGAAAAACCTGAAGGTTTACGACATCATTGCCCGAAGGTTCATCGCATCATTTTACGAGGATTGCCAGGTTGCTCATACCCATGTCCTGGGGAAAACAGGCGATATCGTTTTCAAAACAAGTGGCAAACAAATTATGGTGCAGGGCTGGCGGGTCGTTCTGAAAAACATGGATCAGGAATCTGAGCAGGAGAAGTCCGTTTTGCCTGAATTTATTAAAGGAGAAAAAGGTATACACCTCCCCTCATTTATGGAAAAAGAAACCAAACCTCCCAATCAATATTCGGAAGCGAGTTTACTCAGATCCATGGAATCAGCTGGTAAAGAAGTCGAGGATGAAGAATTAAGTGACATGATGAAAGAAAATGGCATCGGCAGACCTTCCACAAGGGCCAATATCATCGAAACACTTTTCAGGAGAAATTACATCATGCGAAATAAAAAGCAGATCCTGCCTACAGCCACTGGAATAGACCTGATCGAAACCATACAGAATAATTTGTTGAAATCACCCGAATTGACTGGCAAATGGGAGAAAAAATTAAAGGAAATTGAACGAGGTGATTTTAAAGCCGGTTCTTTTATCAGGCAAATGAAGCAAATGGTAGATCAATTGGTTTACGAAGTGAGGTCAGAAAATTCTGGCAGAACCATAAGTTCCGTGAGTCCTGCAGAACCCAAAGCATCGGTACATAAAATAAAAAAGAAACTGCTTGTTGAGGGTACTTTATGCCCGAAATGCGGAAAAGGCAATTTGCTTAAAGGAATCAGGGCCTATGGTTGTAACCGCTATGGTGATGGTTGCGATTTCCTGCTCCCCTTTCGGTTTATGGGTAAAAAAGTATCTGAAAATCAATACCTGAGACTACTCAGCAAAGGAGAAACCGTTACTCTGAAAGGCTTTGTGCAAAATGGATCAAATACAAATGGAAAACTGCAACTGAACGAAAATTATGAGCTGGTTTTGAAAGACCCTGCCCCAAAAGCAGAACGGGGCTCAAAGAGGGAAAAAACATGTCCCAAATGTGCCAAAGGAAAAATTCTAAAAGGGCGACAGGCCTATGGATGCAGTAACTTCAATAATGGATGTGATTTTTTAGTTCCATTTACCGAAATTACAGCTCTTGCCAGGGGTGAAAAGCTTACAGAAAAACTGGTCTATAAGCTTATTTCAGAATACGAATTCTAACGAATCAAAGAGGCTCCGTTGAGATCTGTGGTCAGCACTTCACTCATATAATCGAAAAACGGGCGAAGGGCCTGAAAGGAATGAGAAACCTCCATTTCAAAGTTCTCAGACAAGACTTCGGCATCTGAAAAATTGCGTACTGCAATAAATCCCTTTTTTCTGATCAGGTCTATGGCAGGATCATCTTTTTGAAATCCTTTGGGGGCTGTTTTCAATTCATCCCCCTGCAACTCGCCACGAAAATATTTTTTGAATTTTGCATCATCCAGAATGTGCCTGATCTCTTCATCTCCAAACTCAAATTCTTTTCTGATCCTGAACAGATCCTCCTTGTTAGGCGCCCAGAAACCTCCAGCAAGAAAAGATTCCCCGGGCCTGATCCTGAGATAATAACCCCCTCGCAACTCTTTCCCTTTTCGACTGTAGGAACCTGCAAAATGAGGCTTGTAAGGTGTTTTGTCTTTAGAGAAGCGCAGGTCCCGGTAGATCCTGAACAGTTTAAATTTTTCGATTTTATCATGAGTCTCCAGGCCTTGGTGTACCTTTTTGTAAAAATCTTTTACTTGGTTTTGTACCTCCTGAAACTCTTCTTTATGAAGGCTGAACCACTCCCTGTTGTTGTTCTTCTTTAAGCGCTCTAAAAATTCCAGTACTGCTTCCATAAAATAATCTGTATTATTATTTATTGTTAAAAATGTTGGTCTTGGCAATATACTTCATTTCTTACAACAGAATTACATACTGGGGACGATCTTAAAAAATGAGGGGCCTGTTTGGTTAAAAAAACATATTTTTAACCAAAATTATGAGCTGCTAAAGTACTTCACCAAGGGCAGCAGTGCATTAAAATGAATAATAGAGTATTGATCATCGGACTCGTATGGCCTGAGCCGGATGCAACCGCAGCAGGTACAAGGATGTTGCAGCTGATCCGCTTCTTTTTGGACCAGAACTATGAATTGACCTTTGCCTGTGCAGCAGCGAGGTCATCCTTGTCTTACGACCTCTCAGCCCTATGTGTTCGAGCCTTGCCGATAAAACTCAATGATTCAGGATTTGATGCCCTGATTTCTGATCTCAATCCTGGCATCGTTGTTTTTGACCGCTTTATAACCGAGGAACAATTTGGATGGAGAGTCAGGGAAGTATGCCCTTCAGCCCTTTGTATACTTGATTCTGAGGATCTTCATTTCCTGAGGAAAGCGCGCGAAAAAGCTTTGAGCCAGGAGCAAAAAAAGCTTACATCGCTTGTCAATAATGAAGATGCCAAACGAGAAATTGCAAGTATTTACAGATCTGATCTTACCCTTGTGATTTCTCAATTTGAATCAAGACTGCTCAAGGACACTTTTAAAATTGATCCTTCCCTCCTCTTTTATCTGCCTTTTCTTCTTGAGTCCCGCACCCAGGAAGCATCTGCCTCAACGAATTTTAAAGCCAGACAGCATTTTATCACGATGGGCAACTTTAAACACAGGCCTAACCGGGATGCCGTCTTATTTCTGAAACGAGAAATATGGCCCCTGATCAGGAAAGAATTGCCCGATGCACAAATGCATGTTTATGGTGCTTATGTTACTGAAGAATTACAGCAATTGAACAATGTCAAAGAGGGTTTTTTAATAAAGGGATGGGCAGCTGACAAAAAGAAAGTATACCTCAACGCACGTGTATGTCTTGCACCACTTCGGTTCGGAGCCGGGCTTAAGGGGAAATTGATTGATGCCATGCAGTTTGGGACCCCATGTGTTACAACCAGTCTGGGTGCCGAAGGCATGCAGGGGGAACTTCCATGGAATGGTTTCGTTGCGGATCGCGTCAAAGACATTGTTGAAAAGGCCGTTCTGTTATATCAGGATGAAGACACCTGGAACAGGTCCCGCATAAACGGATTTGCTTTGCTGAAGCATAATTTTGACAGACAACCTTTTGAGAAAGCCTTAAAAGACCTCATTGATTATACAAGGCAAAACTTAAAGGAGCATAGAGAAAATAATTTTGTTGGAAGCCTGTTGTCGCATCACACCATGCAGAGCACCAAATACCTTTCCAAATGGATCGAAGCCAAAAATGCTAATGCACAATAAAATAATAAAGCAAAAGGCCCCATCCGGACATCATCAAGAGCCCTCCTACCGGCGTGATTGGACCAAGAAATTTCATATTGACCTGCTTCACCCTGGCGTAGCATAACCCATAGATACTGAAAGAGAATAATAAAACTCCAATAATGAGACAGGTAGCGATCATGCGTTCCGTAAAATCTATGAATTCAAAGTGAAAGCCCAGCACAATGAGGACCACAGCATGCAACAACTGGTACTTAACACCGGTTTCAAAACTATTCAGCACTTCGGCCGGTAATACTCTTTTTAATCTGTGTGCCCCGAAAGCACCGAAGATGATGCCAAAGAAACCAAACATGGCTGCCGCAACTTTTACAATGAGGATCATAATTATTTGATTTTATTATATTTTTCAAACCAGGCCAGGGTATTGGCCACTTTTCGTATCAGGTTACTCGGTTTGGCTGCAATACCGTGACCTGCTTCAGGAATTTCCATAAGCAGGGTTTCAATCTTTCTCAATTTCAAAGCGTGATAAAGCTGTTTCGCTTCACTTGGCGGGGTCCTCAAATCATCCATGCCCACCATGACCAAAGTTGGTGTTTCAATGTTTCCAACCAAGGAAAGAGGAGAAAATTTCCAGTAGGTTTCAAAATTCTCCCAGGGCTGGCCAGGATACCTGGAATTCGCATAATAGAAATAATTGTCTGCCACCAGGGTCTTGCTGATCCAGTTCATGACCGGTTTTACAACAGCTGCAGCCTCAAACCTGTTGTTTTTCCCTATGATCCAGGCTGTCATTATGCCGCCTGCGCTTCCTCCGGCTACGTATAATTGATCTTCATGCGCGAGGCCTTTTTCAATGAGTACATCGACCCCGTCCATCACATCATTGTAATCCTCACCAGGGTAATTGTTAAACAGGAGGTTGGCAAATTCTTCTCCATAACTGGTACTCCCCCTCGGATTCGGATAAAACACTACATAACCAGACGCAGCGTACAACTGCATCTCGGCAGAAAATCTGTCTCCATAGTTCAGAATTGGCCCCCCGTGGTTCTCGACCATCAAAGGATATTTCTTGTTTTCGTCAAAGGCAGGCGGGTAAACCACCCAGCCTTGTATGTCTCTCTGGTCAACACTGCTTTTGTACCATATCTCCTCGACTTTTCCCAAGGTCCTGTAATCCAATAAGGCAGCATTCAAATGGGTCAGTTGTTTGACTGATTTTGTTTGTACCACTCCCAGTTCAGCCGGAAATTCCGGTCTGCTCAGGGTAAAAGCGATCTGACCCTTTTCTGCTACTGAAAAAGAGCCTGAGGCATAGGGTCTTCCTATGGTCGTTCCTCCTAGATCATCGGTCAGTTTTGTTACTTTTCCTGACATATTGATCTGAGCTATTTTTGAATTGCCTTTGTCATCATATGAAAAATAAAGGGCATCACTACTCGAATTCCAAACAACATTTGAAACACTTCTGTCCAGATCACCTGATAAGACTCTTTTGTCACTTCCATCTCTGTGCATCAAATGAAGTTTGGTGACCTGATATGCCTGAACTTTGTCTTCATAGCCCGTATACGCGATCCATTTTCCGTCCGGAGAAACCATGGGAGCTTCATCAGGGCCTTTTCTGTCTGTCAGCTTTTCAAATTTCCCGGTATTCACATTCACACTGTATATGTCTGAATTTCTAAAATCGTATTCCCAGTCATCAATTCTGTTTCCCGAAAAATAAATATGCTCTCCTGACGGTGACCATGAAAGTTTTCCTTTGTGCTGATAATTTCCTGATGTGACCTGTCTGGCTGTGCCTCCATCGGCAGAAAGAACAAAAATATGATGGAAACCCGTCTTGATATATCCTTTGCCATCAGCTTCGTGCTTAAGCCTGTCGGTCAGTCTCGGTTCATCTGCCCATTCAGCCCCTTCGGGTTTTTTAGGGATTTTCGCAGCGATTGGCGGGGCCACCGGAACGTGCATTGTAAAAGCCAGTTGTTTTCCGGTCGGCGACCAGGTCAGGGACGAAGGACTGTAAGGCAATTGTGAAATTTTAGCCATTTTTCCAGAATTAACCCAGTACATATAGATTTCGGCTCCTTCATTGGTTGCACTGATAAAAGCGATCCGATCACCACCCGGGGACCATCTTGGCGAAGATTCATTGACCTCCTTAGAGCTCAGTTTCTGATGCATGCCGCCATCAACACTGATAAGCCATAAGTCTCCTTTGGCCTTATCTTTCATGATATCAAAACCCGACCTTCTGTATACGATTGATTTTCCATCCGGAGCAATCTGAGGGTCCTGAACGTATTGCAGGGCAAACACATCAAGATAACTGAAATTTTCTTTTTGATTTTGACTAAAGCTCTCAACAACCAACAAAATAGTCAGTAAAAAAATGACTGGGTATTTGACCACGTGCTTATGAAGTTTGGATTATGACATAAACATAATCATTAATGAGGAAGTACACAAACCTGTTCTTTCCGTTAAATGACAAGTCGACCATACAGTCTTTGTTCAATTATTTTCATTTAAATTATCATATCATTAACATATTCCCAAAAAATGAGTTAAATTAAAGTTAATCTGATATGAAATGCGTAACAACTATGGAGAAGGAATCGTCTATACAGTATAATCATATAAATAAATCAAATTATGAAACCAGATATCAATTCCTTCGCATCAGAAGACAGACGCTACGTGCAATTTTCAAATTTTAGAAACGCCAAAAGAATAAAATGGTCAGAACACAGACATTACGGTCATTGAGCAGAATTTTATATGTGAATGATTCAGCAAATCCTTCTCTAATGAGCACCCTTAGAATAACTTTTGGGATGGCCACAGATCATACGGTAACAATGATCATACACCCTGATCAAATTTGAATGGAATCCATCTAATGATTTTCACACAGATCCGTTATATCTGCCAAAATCTTTTTGACCCTTACATCTGAAAACCTCATTTTTTCCATATGAGCAGGGTTTTCATAAATTTCTTTACAAAGCACCACTCCTCTTTCCAAAAATTCAACCTTTTCTTTTTTCGTAATAGAAGTAAGTGAGGTGATTGGAAATAATTTCGATTTGTTGATCCTGTACTTTAAACTATTATTCTCAGGATAGTCCCAACTAACAAGTTCCAGACCAATGCATTTGGCATAGCTGATGGCGTCAGCTGTAAAACGAGTATTGGTAAAGATGCTGCCCTTGTATTGCAGCTGATCCTGCTTAGAATTTTTAAGATGTCTGCCAATATCGGTGAATCTTGATTGTATGTACAAAGGTATTTTTACATCATTCGGCTTTCCCTGCAAATTATGGTATTTGCATTCTATAATGTGGCAAATATCCTCTTTTTTAGCCAATACATCAACTTCATGATCAATGCAGTTGCCTCGCATGATGATACCAACTTCTGTAGCAAAGCCTTCACTCTTCAAAATATGACCGATAAATTTTTCAAACGGAAAACCGGAGGGACCGAGTTCCATGATGGCCCTTTTTATTTTATACCGTGCAGCACTGGGTCTTTGCCTGCTTTTGAGCATGCGGAAAGCCTTTTCATAAATTTCTTTGGTCGAAATTCCGTCATAAAGACTATTGCGGACCTCATGAACAATTTGTACGGCCAGGTCATGATCGGCCTTTGCATTTTTCAATGAAGCAATAAGTTTACTTTCATCGTAATCAACAATATCTCCCGAGTATTTTTTTACTTTGATTGATCTTTTCATAAAGGCAACTTTTTAATGCTATATGCTGATCCGTCTTAAATTTTCAATGTATTCTTTTCCATTCCCTCATCTACAAAATATGTTCATTTTCGAATATTGGCCTGTTCTACCAAAAATACCATGATTCCTATTAGTTTCCAAAAAAGATCAACTGAAATACTTGTAAAGCATTTACAAATCAAAACATAGCCATGCATCATGAATACCAACTCTTGGCAGTATTGCTTTTCCAAAGATAATTTACCATAAGAACCTTTTAGATATTGTGCATTTCGTTGTATTTTTACCGACGATTAAATTAAAATTTCATATGAACCAGTTCACTCATTTTTTCTATGACCATTTTATCAAATTTGGTCTTTCGGATATCGCATCCAAATACCTCAATATGGCTGTATTGTTGCTCCTGCTTCTCATTGTCGTTTTGATCGTAGACCTGATCATCAGGAAATTCCTGTTGAATTTTTTTATCCAGCTTTCACAAAGGACAAAGACCAACCTTGATGATTTTATGGTGAAGAACAAGGTGCACAGGAACATTGCTCATATCATACCGCTGTTGCTCGCACTCAACTTTATTTCAGTGGTATTCTCAGATTTTGATGTCGCAGAAAGCATGATTGAAAAAGCACTTGAGATCTTAAGTGTATTGCTGACCATTTGGGTGATCAGAAGTTTCGTTCATTCTCTCAGAGATTATTTTAACAGCAAGGAAAAATTTAAGGACAAGCCCATCAACAGTTATTCTCAGGTCATTCTTATCGTAATTTGGGCCATAGGCCTCCTGACAGCCTTTGCCATCATTACGGGGATCCCCTTTTTGAAGTTCATCACCACCCTCGGTGCAGCCTCAGCCGTGATCATTTTGATATTCAAGGATACAATTATGGGCTTTGTCGCCAGCCTTCAGGTATCGATCAATGATATGGTCCGCAATGGTGACTGGATCACCTTTGAAAAGTTCGGGGCCGATGGCAATGTCATAGAAATCAACCTTGCTACGGTGAAGGTCCAAAACTTTGACAAGACCATTACAACCATCCCAACCTATGCCCTGATCGCTGACTCCTTCAAGAACTGGAGGGGGATGGAAGACTCGGATGGTAGAAGGATCAAACGCGCTGTGATCATCAAACAGAGCAGTATCAAATACCTGACCAAGGAAAATGTGGAATCCCTGATGAAAATTGAGCTCATCTCTGATTACATAAAAACCAGGTCAGAAGATATCAACGCTCATAATGATAAGCACAAAGTAAATAAAGAATTATTGATCAACGGAAGGAACCTGACCAATATTGGCGTATTCAGGAAGTTTCTTGAAACCTATGTTGAGCAGCATTCTGCCATCAATAAAGACATGATGATCATGACCAGGCAACTGGCACCAACGGCTCAGGGCATTCCAATAGAAATTTATGCATTCAGTAAAGATAAAAGATGGGAAAATTATGAGTATATCATGGCCGACATCTTTGATTATGCCATTGCATCAGTTCCCTATTTTGAATTGGAGGTATTTGAACTGCCCACCGATTTAAAAACCAATTGAGGTTCGGTTATTTTATTTTTCAATTCGAATTGAATTGATAATAAAATCGGCCACCGACTTCTTGCCACTCTTTTTGATGTTTTCAAATTCATCATTTCCTGCATTGATAAAATCTTTCATCAAGGGTGAAGCCACATGAGGAAAAACACTCAAAGCAAAAATATTGATCATCAATTGTTTGGGGTTTATGGGTCTGATCGTACCCTTTTCAATTTCCCGGTTCACCTGCTTATAAAACCCTGAAGGATCTGGCATGCGTAAGTTTACAATAAACTCCTCGGCAAAATCGGTATTTGAATTTAACTTATGGATCAATCCTAAAGGCAAAAACTTATAGTCATTGATAAATGCCACATAATTATTTGTAAAATGCATGATTTTTTCAAAGATGGGCATGTCGCCATCCATGATATCCTGCAATTGGGGTGCAATACGGCCATATAACTCAAGAAAGACATCCTTGAAAATAATATCCTTATTCTGATATTGCTCAACCAGATCCTTCTCTTGCAGATCTGCTTCTTGTGCGATCGAAGCCATGCTGCTGTTACTGAATCCCTTTTCCTGAAATTCCAAAATAGCAGCTTCCATCACTTTTAAATGGTTCGGGGGTAAACTATTCATATGTTTGTTTGTATGTATTCTTGATAAATGTAGAAAAATATTCGATACATACAAACTTTTCAATTTTGATTCATTTTCAAGCAATGATGTTCATGAATAAATGTGTTAGAATTTGAAAAAAACCTTACTCAAGGATCAAGTTAACATCACCCGACAAATATTTTCCATTAAGATCGAGGGCATGATGATTTTCGATCATGACCTGATGATCGAATGTAACACCCGTGAGAACTTCAGTTTTTTCAAATACAAATTGACCATTTTGATCTGATTTAAGTTGTAAAACATATTTTTTGCCATTTATTTCGTTTACTGCAGATTCAGGTAGTGCCAGATTCATCTCCTGATTTGTGAAAATTGCCGATTCAACAAACATTCCGGGAATAAAAGTAGCTGTAGGATCCTCTTGAATGTGAACATGAACCTTCACGGTACGGTCTGCCCCTATAGACCTTCCGATGAGATATACTTCTCCTTCGAATTTTTCAGTGGAAGATTCCGGTAAACTGAATAATACTTTCTGACCTTTTTTAACGCGGAGTGCATCCCTTTCAAATACTTTAATTTCAAGATGAATGTGTTCGGTATTCACGATTTCCATGATTTCATCGGATGGAGAAACGTAAGTTCCTGTACTCACGTCAATATTGATTATATCACCTTGAAGGGGCGCATAAATTATTGCTGTAGAGGACAATTGACCGGCTTCTACACGAGCTGGGCTGATATTTAACAGCTCCAGTTTTTTTCTTAAACTATTACACCTGACCCGGGCTGTTTTAAAATCGCTTTCTGCTTTTAAAAATGCCTTTTTTGAGGTTATTTTTTCCCTGTACAGTTCATTTTGCCTTTCAAACTCAGATTCCAAATAACTCAGCTGTTCAAAGGTTTCAAGATACTCTTGCTGCAATTGCAGAAACGCGATGTTTTCTATGCTGAGCAGGCGTTGTCCCTTTTTCACCTTATCACCAACCAAAAGCGGGGAATCTTTGATATATCCACCGATATATGCGCTCACAATGGCTCTGTTGTTCGGGGGTACATCAATCATACCCGTCGCTTTGATCAATTCTGGAAATGGCTGTTCCTTTAATTCAGCAAGGTTCATTGTTTCGTTCTCAAACTGCTCTTTTGAAACCCTGATCAAATGTACTTCTTCGGTCCGTTCAGATTTGGCCTTGACCGGGCCGGACACTTCCTTCTGATCAGATTTAGAGCAAGAGAAAAGAATAAATCCTGTCAGAAGTATGATGACTTGTTTTGTTGTGTAGTTCATGCTGTAAAACTTATAGGGTGAGATAATTTAATTCGATAACGGTTTGATTATAGGCATTGAGATTTTTCAAATAGTCCAAAACGATTTCAAATGCATTTTCAATGCTTTGGGTATATTGGAAAAAATTTATTTCTCCATTTTCAAAACTCAGTTTAGCCGTTTTAAATATTTCTTCTGACAAGTGCCTGCCCTCATCATCAAAATAAGCTAAGGCTTCTTCATGTTTTTTTAACTGGGAATACAATTCCGACTGCCTGGTTTTCAGCCGTATTTTATAATCTTCAGCCTGTCTATCGATGAGTTCCCTGCCTATTTTCGATGCCTTTATCCTGGATGCATTGCCACTGAACAGGATAGGGATCTTTAATCCGATCTGATATCCTTTGAAATTTTCTTCCAAACCTGAATTGGAGCCTTGAAAATAGTTTAAACTGATATCGGGGAGCAGCTTCTGGGACTCTAAATTAATTTTGGCCTGAAACAGCCCTTTTTTATTGTCAAAGTATTGAAGACCTTCGTTGAGATCCAGGCTTTGCGGATCTAATTCAAGTTTTTTCAATGGAATTTTGATGAAACTTAAGGGCTCTTGGCTTTGAACTACTTCCAGCAAACCATATCTGGTAGAGACCACATCCTCCTGGGCTTGAAGAAACTTTGTGTGCAATTGTTTTTGTTTTGCCTGTGCAGTAATCTTCTCCAGATAATTTGTCTCTCCGGTCTCAAAGCGTCTTTCAGCGGCATGAGAAAAAGTTTTGTAAAAACTATCAAGCCTTTTGTAAACGGCTTCCTTTTCCAATTCATATTGGAGTAAATAATATTTTGATACAACTCTTTGCTCGAGTATCTTTTTTTCGATCCGGTAGGAGATCGTCTCCATGCTGAGATTGGCCTTATTCAATTTTTTTTCTGCAAAATAAATGGTGGGAAAAAGAAAGTCCTGCTCAATGCCAAATACATTTAAGGGTAAGTTATTATAAGCCAGATTGTTTTCATCATAATGATAATACAAGGATGTTTTGTCAAAACTGAAAGCATCCGAAACAAGGGCTTCAGCTTCATCTACCTTTAAGGAGGAAGCCTTTAATCCGGCATTATTTGCAAGGGCAAGCTCGCATAGTTCTTTCAGCCTTTGCTCTTCGAGTTGCTGTGAATTTACTGATGGTACGGCAAAGAACAAGAGTGCCATGAGGCTCAACACTTTCCCTGAAGGGGTCTTTGTTTTTACCTTTGCAGAAAAAATGGTGTAGAGCACCGGTAGTACAAGCATGGTCAGTATCGTAGATGAGACTAGTCCTCCGATGACAACGGTCGCCAAAGGACGTTGCACTTCGGCACCGGCACTGGTAGAAATGGCCATCGGCAGAAACCCTAATGCTGCGGCCAAAGCGGTCAGAATTACAGGTCTCAATCGTTCTTTTGTTCCTTTAATAATAATTTGATTCATGTCTGTCATACCCTCATTTTTTAATTCTTTGAAATATT
This sequence comes from Flavobacteriaceae bacterium, assembly GCA_024644745.1. Lineage (GTDB taxonomy): Bacteria > Bacteroidota > Bacteroidia > Flavobacteriales > Flavobacteriaceae > Lutimonas. Next base: position 5,116 of record JAHEHF010000043.1, on the reverse strand, counting down.
CAATCAATACAATTCCGTTGAGCACTGCAATACCAAACAAGGCAATAAAACCAACACCGGCTGATATGCTGAACGGCATGTCCCGTAACCAGAGCAAATAAACTCCTCCCACAGCAGCCAAAGGAATGGCTGAAAAAATCATCATGGCCTCTCTTGCCGATCCGAATACGAAAAAAAGCATCATGAAGATCATGGCTAATGCAATGGGAACGGCTACTTTTAATCGGGATTTGGCTCTTTGCAAGTTTTCAAACTGACCTCCGTAAGAAATACTGTAACCCGGAGGTAAACTGACCTCCTTCTCTATGATTTCCTGCACGTCCTCAATAACAGACTGAAGGTCTCTGTTTCGAACATTAATGGCAACAACAATCCTCCTTTTGGTATCATCCCTGGAAATCTTTGCCGGGCCTTTGGTGTATTCTATGCTGGCCATCTCTCGCAAAGGGATCTTCATGCCTCCCGGGGCGTCTATATAAAGATTTTCGAGGTTGGAAATATCTGTTCTGTGGATCGTGTCAAGTCTGAGCACCAGGTCAAACCTCCGTTCACCTTCAAAAACATTTCCTGCTGTAGCTCCGGAAAAACCCATAGAGATCATGTCATTCACTTCCTGAATATTTAATCCGTACCGTGCAATCTTACTTCGGTCGTAATTGATCCTCATTTGTGGCAAACCCTCTATTTTCTCAACGGTAACATCAGAAGCGCCTTTTATATTGTTAACGATTTCCTTGATCTGATTGCCTTTTTCAGATAAAACGGCAAGGTCCTCCCCAAATATTTTGACGGCTATATCTGATTTAACACCCGTGATCAACTCATTAAACCGCATCTCGATCGGTTGGGTGAATTCTATTTCCATACCCGGAATAACTGATAAAGCCTCTTTAAATTGATCTGCAAGTTCATCCTTGGATTTTGCCGTTACCCATTCCTTGATTGGTCTTAATTTGATAATTACGTCACTTTCTTCCATCGACATGGGATCAGTAGGTATTTCTGCAGCACCAATTCTGCTCACGACCTGTACCACCTCAGGAAATTTCTCAAGAAGAATGCTTTCTATTTTGGTTGTGATTTCGATGGTCTTGTTTAAAGATGTCCCCGTTCTCAATACAGGTTGGATGACGAAATCTCCCTCATCGAGTGTTGGAACAAATTCTCCTCCCATGGTGCTGTACAAGTATACAGCTGATATCAGCAGCAATCCGGCCATACCCAATAAAACCTTTTTAAATTTTAGAGCAGCCTTAATGAAGGGTTCGTATGATGTGAGAATCATTTTCATGATCCTTTGGGAGATACTTTTTGAAGAAGATTTAACAGGTTTGATAAAAATGGACGACATCACAGGAACATAGGTCAGCCCGAAGATCATCGCACCGATAAGGGCGAAGCTGAAAGTAAGAGCCATGGGCCTGAACATCTTTCCTTCCACCCCGCTCAAAGATAAAATCGGAATAAAGACGATCAGAATGATCAGTTGTCCGAAAATGGCCGAATTCATCATTTTCGAACTGCTCTTCATGGTAATTTCGTCAATTTTGATCCTTCGTTCCTGTTTGGATAATTGAAGTAGTTCAGTTCTTTTAGAGGAAAGCTGAAAGGCAATATATTCAACAATGATCACTGATCCGTCGATGATAATTCCAAAATCAATGGCCCCCATGCTCATCAAATTGGCATCAACGTGGAAAATATTCATTAGCGAGAGTGCAAACAACAAGGTCATAGGAATCATGGAAGCCACGACCAGTCCAGATCTCAAATTTCCCAATAACAAAACCACGACAAAAATGACGATCAAACAACCCAGAATAAGATTTTCTGCAACCGTAAAAGTCGTTTTGCCAATTAATTCACTTCTTTCTAAAAAAGCATTGATATAAACTCCTTCAGGAAGCCCGTCCGATATTTCTTCAACCCGGCTTTTAACAGCCTCGATCACTTTTTTTGAATTTTCATCTTTAAGCATCATCACCTGCCCAAGTACCTTTTCACCTTCTCCGTTTCCGGTAATGGCCCCAAACCGGGTCGCACTTCCGAAGCCCACGCTTGCCACGTCCCTGATCAGTACCGGTAACCCATTGACATTTTTAACAACAATATTTTCAAGGTCCTCCAGGTTTTTTACGAGTCCTTCCCCCCTGATGAAATAAGCTTTATTGAGTTTTTCTATATACCCACCTCCCGCTACACTGTTATTGCTTTTAAGGGCCCTGAACACTTCCGTTGCCGAAATGTTCATGGCATTCAGTTTTTCTGTGTTGATGGCTACTTCATATTGTTTTAAAAAGCCTCCCCAGGTATTTACTTCTACCACGCCGGGTATTCCTGAGAGTTGCCTCTTTACGATCCAGTCCTGTATAGATCGTAACTCAGTAATAGAATAACTTTGTTCGTATCCGGGTTTGACATCCAGAATATACTGATAGATTTCACCCAATCCTGTGGTAATAGGGCCCATTTCGGGTACACCGAATCCTGTCGGAATTTTTTCACTCGCTGTTTTGATTTTTTCAGATATCAATTGACGGGGCAAGTAAGTTCCCATGTCATCTTCAAAAACAATGGTTACCACTGACAATCCAAATTTTGAAACCGACCTGATTTCCTCAACTCCTGGTAAGTTTGCCATTTCCAGCTCAATAGGATAGGTGATAAATTGCTCAATATCTTCTGTTGACAAATTCCTGGAAGTAGTGATGACCTGTACCTGGTTGTTTGTCACGTCGGGTACTGCACCAATATGAATTTTACCCAGAGAAAAAATACCAAATCCGATTACCAGAAATGTGAAAATAAATACGGTTAATTTATTTTTAAGGCTAAAGCTTATAATTCTTGTCAGCATGATTCAAATGTTTGGAATAATTTTTATAGCGTCTTATCCTTGAAAGCACTCGAACAAATGGCATGAGGCTGAACAAAGGATGGTAAGCCCGATTCGTGTTCAGGCTCATATCTGTAATAAATTATACCTGCTGAGGCGGCTGAAAGATATCTGAATTTTGAAGGTAGGAATAGGAATCCTGATAAAAGAATTTGGTGATCTCAGGATCTGCATTGCATATGTCAGACAATTGCTGAGCATTGATCTCTATGAGGTCGAAAGGTGTAATATTAAGATGAAAACCATGATTGAAAGGCAATTGACGATGGTCCTGCTCTTCCTGTTTATCTCTGTTGTGCTCTGCCTTTTGATCACCATAATGTTTGGAGAGGAAAGAAATCAAATCATCTCCATAGGTTTTTTTATGATATTCGGCATGCTCCACAAGGTTCTTGAGTTCGAACACATCAACAAGATGGATGTTGAAACTTTGAGCAAGCATCATGCCTGCCATAAAGAAGGATATTAATTTCGTCATCATCGCTGATGCTAAATTAATAAATAAATTTAAGTGCTACAATATTGAGAAAGCAGAGTTAGCAACAAATCGCATTTGCAGCAGTTACTTTTAATTCTCTTAACGACTGCTAATTATCAATATATTACCTGAAAAGCATACTGATTTTGACCCTGAGCTGCCTTTTGTAATCCTCTTCCAGCCATTTCAAATAATTCTTAGAGCTTTTGAGGATGCAAAATGAATACTGTTTGATCCTGTATTCAATCTCATCATGCAATTCCCGCGACAAGATGTGCGCATCAAAAACATCTTCACTGTTCTCGGCGCAGATCTTTGCATGCTGTTCGATTGATTTTTCCAATACGGCCTTTGACTTCAATCCGTTATCAATAGCAGCATGATATTCCTTTTTTACGTCAAAATCAAAATCGGAAGAATTTTCAAACATGGCTTTGATGCTCTCGGGCATTTCATATTTAAAATTACGTTCGATTTCTTCATCGCTAATGAGATTTTCCAAAAAGTAAGAGGGGTTTCTAAAGATCAGCTGCCAATCTACATCATCTGTCCACAATCCGAACCTTGATACATTGTTACCAAGATCCAAAACTATGAATTCATTTTTATCATCAACGATCCGGGACCCCCGCCCTATCATTTGAAAATACAGCGCCATAGATTTTGTTGCCCGATTGATGATGATAGACTCGATACTGGGCTCATCAAATCCGGTAGTCAATATTCCTACTGAGGTAAGGATGGCATCAGGGGTGTTTTTGAACCATTTTAAAATACGTTTTCTTTCCTCTTTGGTATTCGTATTGTCTATATAATTGACCTTATACCCGGCTCTTTTGAAGATTTCATATACGTGTCGCGAAGTGTGGATCCCATTGTTGAAGATGAGGGTCTTTTTACCCCTGGAGGTTTCTTCATACGCTGAAATCAATTTAGACTGCATGTCACTTTTGGTATACAATTCTTCTGATGATTTGACCGTGTAATCACCATTGGCACCTATTTTTAGTGTACTCAGATTTACATTGTAACTATAGATGGTGGCCTGGGCAAGAAATCCTTTCCTGATAAGTGAGGTGATCTTTTCACCTACAATGAGGTCCTTATAGATCTCATGCATAGGCAGGTTGATATTGGAACTTAAAGGTGTGGCTGTGACCCCAAGAATAAAACATTTTTCAAAATGTTTGAATAATTTCCTGAACGAATTATAATGGGCCTCATCAACGATAACCAGCCCTATATCTTTAAGGTCGGCTTTTTCCTCTTTGATCCTGTTGTTCAGCGTTTCCACCATGGCGACAAAACAGGAATATTTATCCTCATTGACAACTTCCTTGACACTGCTGTCAATGACCTTGTTGTCTACATGAAACTCTGTAAGCATATTTGATGTCTGCTTACTCAACTCGATGCGATGCGTAAGGATCAGTACTTTATGATTATTTTTCTTGATATATCTTCTGGCTATTTCAGAAAAGATAACCGTTTTTCCGCCCCCGGTTGGAAGCTGGTAGAGCAAATTATAGCTGGTTGGATTTTCATTTATTCGCTCAAAAATCTTATCAATCGCTCCATGCTGGTAATCGTATAATTTCTTACCAATTATTTTTTCTTCCTTATCTAATTTTGTGAGCACCATATCATAATAAATAAACCTTGCAAAAATACTGAATTAAGTAGGTTCTATGGCAATTCTTGGGAATATATTTGTCAACAATCTCATCAATTGGGGTATTCCC
>JAHEHF010000007.1 GCA_024644745.1 Flavobacteriaceae bacterium | reverse complement strand
GGGTTCCATCAATGGAAAGATATCAGGTCACTCCTCTCGGGTCAATCAGGAAAACAGGTGCATTCAAAAACACATCGCCTGATAAAAGACAGGAACAGCATCTTGTTGAGCCCATTGTATGAAGATGCCTCGCCTTCAGTGAGAATTGAAATAGATGAAAACCAGGAATCGATCGATCTAGGAAATGGACGCTTAAGTCTCCAATACCAAAAAATTGATTCTGATCTCAAATTTAATCAGGGCCCAGGGCTGGCCCATTTTGACAAGGACCTGCTGCATTATCCTCTGGTTGTAAGAAAATGGGAAAAAGGCGACTACTTTTACCCTATGGGAATGTCGGGCAGAAAAAAGCTCAGTAAATTTTTTAAGGACGAAAAATTCTCCCTTTTGCAAAAGGAAAATATTTGGTTACTTTGCTCAGGTAAAGATATCATCTGGTTGATCGGTAAAAGGATGGATGACAGGTATAAAATATCTGATAAAACTCAAAATGTATTAAAAGCAGCACTTATCACATGAAGTTTATTTCAAAAATAACTGTATTATTTTTCCTGATCGGATTCGTCTCAAATGCACAGATTTTCAATCCCGTCTCATGGGATACTTCAGTTGAAAAACTGAGCGAATCTGAATTTAACCTTTTGATCACAGCAAGTATCGAAGATGGATGGCATTTGTATGCTCAGGAAGTTCCTGAGGGCGGTCCGATACCCACAAGTATTTCCTTTGTTGAACAGGAGGACAATTTTATACTTTTGGGCTCCCCTGTTGAAGGAGAAGGTCATGAGGAGTATGATCAGGTCTTTCAAATGGATATCAAGTATTTTGAAGGTCAGGCAATTTTCAAACAAAAAGTCAGGTTATTGACTGACGAACAGGTTAAAATTCTGGGATCCCTTGAATTCATGGTTTGTGATGACACCAATTGTTTGCCACCGGATGTCATTGATCTTTCCTTTGAATTGCAGGGAAAGGCAGGAGAAGCTGATGCCGTTGACCTGGCCCCGGCTAAGGATCTTAATTTCATTCAGCAAACTGATACTGCCTTGGCTGATCAGCAGGAAGAGGTATCAAAAGAAAAAACAGAAATACTCGGCAGGACCAAAAAGGAAAAACAAAAAAGTTTATGGACCCTGTTCATACTGAGCTTCTTTGCAGGATTTGCAGCCCTGCTTACCCCTTGTGTATTTCCAATGATCCCAATGACGGTGAGCTTCTTTACCAAACAAAGTAAAAATAAAGCTGTTGGTATCAGAAATGCTATACTTTTTGGCTTTTCCATTGTGTTCTTGTACGTATTGCTGGGTACCGTAGTGACCTCTGTTTTCGGAGCAGACTCGCTCAATGCCCTTTCAACTAATGTCTGGTTCAACCTGATCTTTTTCTTGTTGCTTATTGTATTTGCCATTTCATTTCTGGGAGCCTTTGAAATAACATTACCCAGCTCCTGGGGAACCAAAGTCGATTCTCAGGCAGACCGAGGTGGCCTGGTGGGAATCTTTTTTATGGCACTGGCACTGGCCATTGTTTCTTTTTCATGCACGGGTCCTATTGTTGGTACTGCCCTGGTGGCTGCAGCGGCCCAGGGCGGCATTGCTCCGGTAGTCAGTATGCTTGGGTTTTCTTTGGCCATAGCCCTGCCGTTTTCATTGTTTGCCGCATTCCCGGGATGGATGAATTCGCTACCGAAATCCGGTGGGTGGTTAAACACGGTTAAAGTATTTTTAGGATTTCTTGAACTCGCACTGGCTTTTAAATTTTTATCAAATGCAGACCTGGTATTACAGGCCCATCTTCTGGAAAGAGAGATTTTCATTGCCATTTGGATCACGATCTTTGGTGCCCTTGCACTTTACCTCTTTGGTAAAATTAAACTTCCGCATGATTCAGACCTTCCCTTTATATCCGTTGGGAGGTTGAGCCTGGGATTGATCGTCATGGCTTTCACCATTTATATGATTCCCGGGCTATGGGGGGCTCCATTAAAATTGATCAGTGGATTTCCGCCCCCTATGCACTATAGTGAATCTTCCTATGGGGTAGGTTATACCAAACTGAGCGAATCACGCAACACAAGTGAAAAGGGCATCCCTGAAGGGGCCCACCTGGGTCCTCATGACATCATTTCATTTCTGGATTATGAGCAGGGAATGGCCTATGCAAAAAAAGTGAACAAACCGGTGATGATCGATTTTACAGGACACGCCTGCGTAAACTGCCGTAAAATGGAAGAAAGGGTTTGGTCAGACCCGAGAGTGCTGCAGGTACTCAAACAAGAGATTGTTCTCATCTCCCTTTTTGTGGATGACAAAAGAAAACTTCCTGAGGAAGAACAGTACACATCGGTCATAAATGGCAAAAGAGTAACCACAATAGGTAAAAAATGGAGCGAATTCCAGATTATCAAATACAAGGCCAATGCCCAGCCTTACTATGTCTTATTGGATCACGATGGGGAAAACCTTAATGAATATTCTGCCTATAATCCTGATATTGAAGAATATTTGGCATGGTTAAAAGAAGGAATCGGTAACTTTAATCCGTCAAACAAATAACCGAGGTTGGTATAAATTTTGATCTATGAGGAAGCGAATGGTTGCAAAGGTCAAAATTTAAAGGCTTACTGTATTGAACTAATTGAATATGAAAAGGATCTTACCAATAATCTTCATTTTATCTTTTCTTCTCGGCTTTTCACAAAGTGACACGGCCGCATTTCAACGTGGTGAGTTCTTAAAATTCAAGATCCAATACGGCTTGTTGAATGCCGGTTTTGCAACGGTCTCAATTGAGCAAAAAAAAGAAGAAAACGACCCTGTACTCCATGCCATAGGAAAAGGCTGGACCACGGGTATGGTTGGGTTTTTATTTTCTGTGGATGATACCTATGAAACTTATTTTACAGAGAACAGTTTGCAGCCCAAACACTTTGTCAGGAAACTCAATGAAGGAGGCTGGACGCAGGACAAAGAAATATTTTTTGATTTCAGGGAGCACCAGGCCAAGGTAGTGAATCATAAAAAAAAGACTGAAAAATCATATTTTATTCAAAACGATATACAGGACATGCTGTCCTCCTTCTATTATATGCGCAGTGTTGATTTTTCTGCTTTGAAGGACAACGATTCCATCTCCATCAACATTTTCTTTGATGAAAAAATGAACCCCTTCAAACTCATTATCATGGGGCGTGAAACTCTGAAAACCAAATTCGGAAAAATAGAAACCATAAAGATAAGACCTCTTGTGCAAAAAGGAAGGGTCTTTAAGGATGAGGAAAATGTAACCTTGTGGATCACGGATGACCTGAATAAGATTCCCGTAAAAATAAAAGCCTCTCTTGTTGTAGGCTCTGCAAAGGCCGAATTAGTAGAATATAATGGCCTGGTTCACCCTTTTCCCTGAATATTTAACTATTCTTAGGGTCATTTATTTGGTAAATTCGATAAATTTGCAGCGTTGTAAGCAAAATATTCTAACGTGAAGAAAATCATCATTATTTTTCTGGGAATCATTCTTTTTTATTCCTGCCAAAAAAACAATAAAGAAATCGTTGATACCGAGATTATTGAAGAAATAAAACCTAAAATAATTGAGGAGTTTGGTTACGTTTTAAATGATTACAAAGTGGTCAAGGATACCATCAGAAGCGGGGAAAGCTTTGGAGAAATTCTTGACAGGCACCACATTGATTATCCAACGATTTACAAAATTGCCGCCGCCGCAAAGGATACCTTTGACATCAGAAAGCTAAGAGCCGGGAAACCCTACACCATCCTGGCCAAAAATGACACAACAGAACAAGCACAGGTATTTATCTATCAACCCAATCAAGTAGAGTACCTTATTGTTGATTTTACCGACTCTGTTCAGACCAAATTCGGGCGTAAAGAAGTAAAAGTAGTAGAAAAAACAGCTACAGGAATTATTGAATCTTCATTGTCTGAAGCCATTGAAGGGCAAAACCTCAATTACATCCTGGCCCATGAAATGAGTGATATCTATGCCTGGACCATTGACTTCTTTCATTTGCAAAAAGGGGATAATTTCAAATTGATCTATGAAGAAAAATTCATCAATGACTCTATACCTGTTGGCATCGGAAATATTAAGGCAGCCTATTTTGTTCACAAGGGCAATCCGATTTACGCCTTTAATTTCATTACCGATTCAACCAAGAACATCAATGATTATTATGACGAAAATGCAAAAACGCTGAGAAGACAATTTTTGAAATCACCCATTAAATTCAGCAGAATTTCGTCACGTTACAATCTGAAAAGAAGGATCAAGTATTACGGAAACAAAGTAAGGGCCCACAGAGGAACTGATTTTGCTGCCAATGTAGGAACACCCATCATGAGCACTGCCAACGGCACCGTGATTGAATCAAGGTACAAAGGCGGCAACGGTAATTACGTTAAAGTAAAACACAATTCAACCTACAGCACCCAATACCTGCACATGAAGAAAAGAGCCGTGAAAAAAGGCGATTATGTAAAACAGGGGGACGTCATAGGTTACGTTGGAATGACTGGGAATACAGCCGGGCCTCACGTGTGTTACAGGTTTTGGAAGAACGGTCAGCAAGTTGATCCCTTCAGGCAGAAATTACCTTCCGCGGCGCCCATCAAAGAACATTTGAAAGAGCCTTACTTTGCTTTTATCACCCCGCTGAAAAAACAGATCGACAATATTCCGACAAGCTTTATGCAAGAAGCCATTGTACAGAACCAAACGCCTTAATTCATAACAACATCTCAAACAAGATCATATGTCATTAATCAATATTAATCCGACCCAGACCAAGGCATGGAAACATTTAACTGCTCATTACAAGGAAATCAAGGAGGTTCATATGAAATCCCTCTTTCTGGCAGATAAAGGCAGGAAAGAAAAGATGTCACTTGAATTCGAAGCTATTTCACTTGACTTTTCCAAAAACAGAATTACAAAAGAAACTTTAGATCATTTGCTTGCACTGGCCGGAGAATGCAAACTGGACGATGCCATTGAAAAATACTTTGGTGGCGATATCATAAACGCAACCGAAAACAGGGCAGTACTTCATACTGCATTAAGAAATACCGACAAAAAACCCATTATGGTTGACGGTCAGGATATCGTGCCCGAGGTTCATCAAACCCTTGACAAGATAAAAGTTTTTTCTGATCAGCTCATTTCGGGTGCTTTCAAAGGCTTTTCAGGCAAAAAGATTACCGATGTGGTCAATATAGGAATTGGAGGCTCTGATTTGGGGCCAAACATGGTGGTTGATGGGCTGCACTATTATAAAAACCATTTGAAAACACATTTTGTTTCAAATATTGACGGAGATCATGTAGCAGAGGTCTTAAAAGAACTTGATCCTGAAACAACCTTGTTTGTGATCGTTTCGAAAACCTTTACAACCCAGGAAACCCTGACCAATGCCAATACCATCAAAAAATGGTTCTTGCAGGCGGCTACAGAAGAAGATATCAAACATAATTTTGTGGCGGTTTCCACCAATCTTGATATGGTCAAAGCCTTCGGAATTGCAGAAGAAAATATCTTTACCATGTGGAACTGGGTAGGAGGAAGATATTCGTTATGGAGTGCCGTAGGGCTTTCCATAAGCCTGGCGATCGGTTTCGAGAATTTCAGAAAATTTCTTGACGGTGCCAATGCCATGGACCGTCATTTCAGAAATGCTGATTTCAGAAATAACATTCCTGTAATTCTTGCCCTCATCAGCATATGGTACAATAATTTTTTCAAGACTGAATCTGAAGTTGTGATTCCATACACCCAATACCTGCAAAAATTAGCTCCCTTTCTGCAACAGCTGTCGATGGAAAGTAACGGAAAATCAGTAGACCGCGACGGTAATAAAATTGCGTATCAGACAGGGAATATCATATGGGGAAATACCGGAACAAACGTTCAGCACGCCTTTATGCAACTCGTACACCAGGGCACGAAGCTGATTCCTGTTGATTTCATTGGATTTGAATCTTCCTTGCACGGGAATGCAGATCACCACCAAAAACTCATGGCCAATTTTTATGCCCAGGCAGAAGCCTTGTTTGCAGGTAAAACAGAAGAGGAAGTTCATCTGGACATGAAATTCAAGGGTGATGAAGAAAAAATAAGTACCCTGCTTCCCTTCAAGGTTTTCGAAGGAAACAGGCCTTCCAATGCGATTTTAATCAAAAAACTTGACCCGAGAAGCCTGGGATCCTTAATTGCTGTTTACGAACATAAAACTTTTGTTCAGGGAGTGTTATGGAATATTTATAGTTTTGACCAGTTTGGTGTTGAATTAGGCAAAGAATTGGCAAATAAGTTATTAGTTAACTAAATGTTAAATTTTGTTGATATAAATAGTGATTTTTTAACATAAGTTTAAGGTTTTTATAGTAGTTTTGCGGCAGTTATAAACTCAAATTAAACTACTTATGAAAACGTTTCAAAACGTAATTGCGGTGGCACTGTTTCTCATGGTTACTGCCGTTTATTCTCAAACAACGATTAGTGGAACCGTGGCTGCTGAAGATGGACCTCTTCCTGCTGCCAGTGTACTTGAGAAAGGTACATCTAACGGAACAACCACCGATTTTGACGGTAAATTTAGTCTGAATGTAAATGCTGACTCAGGTCAGTTGGAAATCTCCTTTCTAGGTTATGAAACCAGGACTGTCTCTTATAAAGGCAGTGGTAATCTGGGCGTAATAACATTAAGGGTTGACGCCAATTCTTTGGACGAGGTTGTTATTGTCGGAACAGGTGTAATTGATTTAGCTGAAGGAAGAAAAACCCCAATTGCGGTATCTACCATTAAAGCTAAAGAAATTCAGGACAAAATAGGGCCTCAGGATGTTACCATGGCCCTGGTAAATACACCCTCTGTATATGTTGCAGGGCAAGCAGGAGGTTATGGAGATTCAAGAATTGCTGTAAGGGGATTCGGTCAAGACAATACTGCCTACCTTTTGAACGGTCAACCGATCAATGGTATGGAAGATGGTAGAATGTACTGGTCGAACTGGTCAGGTATGTCTGATATTGCCAATGTAATTCAAACACAGCGTGGTTTAGGTTCTTCTAAACTGGCTATTTCATCTGTTGGTGGTACGACGAACTTTGTTACAAAATCAACTGACAAAAGAGAAAGTGGGTTCGGTCATTTTGGTGTTGCCAACAATAGTTATTTCAAAACTACTATTGCTTATAACACTGGTAGATCGGAGAATGGCTGGGGAACAAGCGTTATGTTCTCTCACTGGCAAGGTGATGGTTATAATGAAGGAAACAAAGGTCAGGGACAGAACTATTTTATTTCAATAGGGTATCAAGCCAATGAAAGAAATAATTTCAATTTCCTTTTAACTGGAGCTCCTCAATGGCATGATCAGAACTTTACTAAAAGCCTGGATAATTATGAGGAATATGGAGACAGATACAACAATAACTGGGGTACCTATAAAGGTAAATACATGACAGAAAGAAGAAACTTCTATCACAAACCTGTTATGAACTTAAACTGGGATTTCACCATCAACGAATCTTCGAATCTATCTACTGTGCTTTATGCTTCTTGGGGTAGAGGTGGCGGAACCGGTAACCGAGGTGACCGTATCAGAACTGAGGATGGATATATTGATTATGATGCTATCTATGCCTTTAACGAAAGTGTTCCAAATGGTAAAGGAGGATATTTTGCTGCAGGAGGTGGTTATGTAACCAGGTCTTCGGTTAATTCTCATAGCTGGTATGGTATTGTATCAAATTATGAAAATAAATTTAACGAGAACCTGACTTTCAATGTTGGTTTAGATTACAGATATTATTATGGATTTCATCACAGGGTGGTTGAAAACTACCATGGTTTAAATTCTTGGCAAGAAAATATCAGATTAAGAGATCAGAATAACAACCATGATACTTATGGGTCTTTCGGAACTTATAAGAAAGTTGTTGCTACGGCATCTTATAATGCTGATCCCTGGGCTGCCTTAAATGCCAAAGCGCCAGAAGATCAAAAAATAGCCTACAGTAATGATGAAAGAATCACTTATGGCGGATTATTTTCTCAGTTAGAATATGCTAATGACAACTTTTCTGTATTTGTTCAGGGTTCGATCTCAAATCAAAATCATCAAAGATTTGATTATTACCAGTACGCTGATCAGGATTTGATCAACGGAACTTCTACACAGAATGTAATCGATGAAGATACAGGACAGCCGGTGCCATTACCAAGTGATATTGAGCCCGGAACTGATTCTGAAAAAGTAAGTAACTTTGGATTCAACATTAAAGGAGGTGGTGCATATTTTATCAATTCAAAGAACAGTGTTTACGGAAATATCGGGTACTATTCCCGCCAGCCATATCATGATAATATTTACCTGAACTTTACGAACCAGGTGAATCCATTAACTGAAAATGAAAAGATTTTTGGTATGGAATTAGGATACAAGTATACAGGCAACAAATTTTCGGGTAGTGTGAACTTGTACAGTACTTCTTGGAAAGACAGAGTTGTAACTTCATCTGATGTTGAAACTGATCCGGATACAGGACAGGATATTGTTCTTTATACAACAAATTTTGGTGTAGAACAATTACACACGGGTCTTGAAATTGATGGTGTTTACAGAATTACAGACGCCTTAAGAGCAAGAGGATTCCTTTCTTTGGGAAGCTGGAGATACAAGGGTAATTCTGTTACAAGAGTGGCTGATGAGGATCAGAATATCATTGAAGAAGAAATTATAGATGTTGATGGTGGTGAAGTTGGAGATGCTGCACAGACTACTTTTGGATTAGGTGCTGACTGGAGAATCACAGAACGTTTTTCAATCGATGCAGATTACAGATACTATGCTGATCTTTATGCCAATGTAGGGGCTGTAAAAGAAAATCTAAAACTTCCTGCTTTTGGAATTATGGATTTTGGTGCTTCTTACAGGCTGCCAATTGGTCAAAAAACAAACAACCTTTACTTTAGAGGAAATATCAATAACCTTTTCGATACAAACTATATTTCAGAATTGTCTACCAATATCAAATCTGAAGATGGTGACGGAGTAGATTACTATGGTGTTGATACAGCAAACAGAGGTTTTGTTGGTTTAGGAATTACTTGGAACGTAAGTATTAGATATAACTTCTAATCATCATTAAATTTATTATAAAACCTCACTTAATGATTTAAGTGGGGTTTTTATTTTTTAATGATTACTTTTACCTCCGATTTTAAAAAACAATATCATGCTTAAAATGTTACATTCCGGCTGGGCCTATATCACCCTGATCATTTTGATCTTTGCCGTGGTAAATGCCCTTATTGGCCTGACTTCAAAAAAAGAGTTCAAAGACAAGGACCTCAGGATTTCCTTATTTACCCTGATCATTGCCCATTTACAATTGATCATTGGTTTTATCACTTATTTTGTTTCTGCTCAATTTAACTTTGTTTTAGACAACGGAATGGGAGCCGCCATGAAAGAACCGGAAATCAGATTATATGTCATAGAACATCCGCTGATGATGATTCTGGCGATCGTTCTGATTACGATGGGCTTTTCAAAACACAAAAAACAAACCACAGACAAGGGTAAGTTCAAGACTGTGGCTTTGTATTATGGCATTGCCCTGGTTTTTGTGCTGAGCAGAATCCCATGGAGCCAGTGGCTGGCCTTTTAAATCGGATCATATATATCCTTGAGGATAAGGACAATAAATTATGGCTTTCTTTTTAAAACTGTTATCATACCCGCTTTCGGTGATTCACTATATCGTGTTCGGATTGCTGCTACTGGTCTTTCACCCTATACAATGGGTTGCTTTTAACGTTTTCGGAAAAGAGGCGCACAGGGCCAGTGTCATAGCCTTGAACATTGGATTGACCTGGAGCTTATTTCTTTTATTTTCAAGGGTGAAGTTCATTAACAAACACGCCATCCCTGAAAATGTGCCGATTATCATCGTGTCTAACCATCAAAGCACCTATGACATACCCCCAATGTACAGGTATTTTCGCAAGTCCTTTCCAAACTTTGTCTCTAAAATGGAACTGGGTAAAGGAATCCCGAGTGTTTCTTATAATTTAAGGCATGGAGACAATGTCCTGATTGATCGAAAAGACAGGAGGCAGTCTATCAGTGCCCTGATGGAATTTGGCGAAAAGATAGAAGAAAAAAAACTGACGGCAGTTATTTTCCCTGAGGGAACAAGAAGTAAAATAGCAGTTCCAAAGCCCTTTCGTGAAAATGGACTGAAAATGATGGTAAAAAAAGCACCTTCCTGTTATGTCATTCCTTTGTCTATCAATAATTCATGGAGGCTTGTCAGAAAAGGGGCCTTTCCTTTGGGCATCGGGATCAAAGTGACCATGGAGGCCCATGAACCGATCAAAGCCTCATCTATGCCTTTTGAAGCATTGTTTGAAAAAACAGAGAATACCATCAAAGAAGCCTTGATCAAACTCAATCCGACAACGGAAAAAGCTTAACGGATCTCGAATTCATCGCGATCTTCCAGAAACCTGAATTGCGACCTTACCTGTTGGATATGTGAAGTTTCAATAGTGACCGACCCAAATGCTTCTTCTCCAGTCTTTAAATTCATCACAGTATTCCCCATGGCATCATATACAGCTGAATGACCCGTGTAGTTGAGCGCGTTGTTATCGAGGCCTACTCTGTTCACAGCAGCTACATAACAAAGGTTTTCAATTGCTCTGGCCTTCAACAAGGTGTCCCACGCGTTCATTCGGGCATCGGGCCAGTTGGCCACATAGATCAGCAGGTCGATATCCTCCGTATTACGGGACCACACCGGAAAACGCAGGTCATAACAGATCAAAGGACAGATCCTAAACCCTTTATACGAAAAAACCAGGCGCTGTTGTCCTTCCGTGAATACTTTGTCCTCTCCTGCATAAGAAAAAAGGTGGCGTTTGTCATAATACAATATATCCCCACCAGGAAAAACGGTGACCAGCCTGTTGTAAAAAAAGCCATTTTCCTCGATCACGAGACTTCCCATAACAAGACAATCCATGGATCCGGCCCTTTCCTTCATCCATGTAACGGCTTTTCCATCCATCCTTTCAGCAACTTTAGCAGCTTCCATGGTAAACCCTGTTGAAAATAACTCGGGCAGGAGGATCAGATCTGTATCCCTTCCTAACTTTTCTGTTTTACGTTGAATTCGATCGAGGTTCCTGTCAATAGACTCCCAAATCGTATCGGTCTGAATCAAAGATATTTTTAAAGAGTTTTCCATAGGGATAGCAAGGATTTAAAATGATTCAATTTCGTTCAAAATGGCTGCCCCGCGCATGAGGGTTTCTTCAGACTTTGCAAAACAGAAGCGCAACACTTTATGATCTGTTTTCTGATTGTAAAATACGGATACGGGAATAGATGCCAGCTTGAGTTCCCTCGTCCATTTCTTGGCAAGCTCAAGGTCTTGTTCATCACTGATATCCTCATAATTCAGCAATTGAAAATATGTGCCTTTTGATGGTGTAAACTTGAATCCGGAGCCCTGAATCGCCCTCAGAAACTTATCTCTTTTTTCCTGAAAAAAATCTGGCAAAGACAAATAGTTCTCCGGATTTTTCATATACCCCGATAAAGCTTTCTGAATAGGGTGATTCACACTAAAAACATTGAACTGATGCACGTTTCTGAACTCCTTCATCAACAATTCAGGCCCGGCGCAATATCCCATTTTCCATCCTGTGTTGTGAAAAGTCTTCCCAAAGGAAGCGACCAAAAAGCTCCTTTCTGCCAGTCCGGGAAATCGAGCCACACTTTGGTGCTCAAGTCCGTCAAAAATAATATGCTCATAAACCTCGTCACTCAAAATAGTGATGTCGGTATCCCTGACCAGTTTCTCCAGCTGTATCATTTCATTTCGGCTCAGAACGGTTCCCGTAGGATTATGAGGTGTATTGATAATGATCATTCTTGTTTTTTCGCCAATCGCCGAAGCCAACTGATCCCAGGGTATGCCGTAAGAGGGCGGACGGAGCTCAATCTCGATCGCCTTGCCGCCGTTGAGCCTGATACTCGGCTCATAACAATCGTAGGCCGGTGCAAAAATGATGACCTCATCACCCTCCTGCACCATGGCGGTTATAATGGTGAATATGGCCTGTGTGGCTCCTGCCGTGACCGTGATCTCAGATTCCGGATGATAGGCAGTTCCATACAGACTCTCTATTTTCTCTGCAATGACCTCTCTTAAAGGCAAGATCCCGGGCATGGGTGCATATTGATTGAAGCCTTCACGCATGGCTTTGCTGACCAATTCAATCAATTCGGGTGAAGTGGGAAAGTCAGGATAGCCCTGCGATAAATTGATAGCCTTTTCCTTTTGAGCCAGATGACTCATCACTGCAAAAATACTGGTTGGGGCCTCTGGTAATTTAGAGGTGGTATTCCCTTGGAAAGTTGGCATGGTCCCTTGAATTTTAGACCTACTAAAATACAGTTTTTTAGGAGATCCTTTTTGTTTCAGGATCATTTTCTGTTCACTTTTGATTCGAAAGATGGCTGTTTTGATCATGCTTGCACAAAACCGGGTACCCGATCAGAAAATGCAAGAATGATCTAATCCGTTTGCAGAAGGTGCTCATGCCTCGAAATAAAAAACCCTGACTGTTGTCAGGGCCTTTTGTTTATCAAATGCTCGCTTTCAGGAACTCTCTGTTCATTCTTGCGATGTTCTCAAGTGAAATATTTTTGGGACATTCTATTTCACAGGCCCCGGTATTGGTACAGTTACCAAAACCTTCTTCATCCATTTGTTTCACCATATTCAAAACCCGTTCCCTGGCTTCGATACGTCCCTGGGGCAACAAGGCAAATTGTGAGACTTTGGCACCAACGAACAACATGGCGGAAGAATTCTTACAGGAGGCTACGCAGGCCCCGCATCCTATGCAAGCCGCAGCGTCCATGGAAAGATCCGCATCATATTTTGGAATTGGTATCGCGTTGGCGTCCTGGGTATTCCCTGAGGTATTTACTGAAATATAAGCTCCGGCCTGTTGTATCCTTTCAAAAGCGGTTCTGTCAACCACAAGGTCCTTGATCACAGGGAAAGCCTTGGCTCTCCATGGCTCAATATAAATGGTGTCTCCGTCGTTGAACATTCTCATGTGCAACTGGCAGGTGGTAACACCACGG
Organism: Flavobacteriaceae bacterium; assembly: GCA_024644745.1. Lineage (GTDB taxonomy): Bacteria > Bacteroidota > Bacteroidia > Flavobacteriales > Flavobacteriaceae > Lutimonas. Next base: position 63,027 of record JAHEHF010000007.1, on the reverse strand, counting down.
TCAGGACCATGAGGCTCTCCGTTGATGTGCAAGGAACAGGTACCGCATATGCCCTCCCTGCAATCGTGATCAAAAGCGATAGGATCATCGTTCTTGGCCACCAGGCTTTCATTCAACACGTCCATCATTTCAAGAAATGACATATGCTCTGAAATATCGGTTACTTTGTATTCAACCATGCGGCCCTTATCATTCGGTCCGCTTTGTCTCCAAATTTTTAACGTTAAATTCATAATGTCTTTTTATTTATACGAACGTGTTTTCAATTCAATGTCTTTAAACTCCAGCTGCTCTTTGTGCAGTATGGCTTCACTTGGTTTGCCTGTATATTCCCAGGCGGCAACGTAGGCGAAGTTTTTGTCATCCCTTTTGGCTTCACCGTCTTCTGTGACGTGTTCTTCCCTAAAATGACCCCCGCAAGACTCTTCGCGTTCCAAAGCATCCTTGGCAAACAATTCTCCCAGCTCGAGGAAGTCCGCTACCCTGCCTGCCTTTTCCAGTTCCGGATTTAATTCGTCAAGCTTTCCGGTAACTTTTACGTTTTTCCAGAAATCTTCCCTGATTTCCTGAATTTCTTTGATCGCCTCTTTCAGTCCTTTCTCGTTCCTCGCCATGCCTACTTTGTCCCACATCACTTTTCCAAGCCTTTTGTGGTAATAATCTACAGTATGTGTTCCTTTGTTGTTCACAAAGAATTCCAGCCTGTCCTTTACCTCTTTTTCAACTGAGTCAAATTCAGGACTGTCTGTTGGAATTTTACCTGTCTGAATATCGTCAGCCAGATAATCGCCAATTGTATATGGCAAAACAAAATATCCATCTGCCAGACCCTGCATCAAAGCTGAAGCACCAAGCCTGTTGGCTCCGTGATCTGAAAAATTGGCTTCCCCGATACAATACAATCCGGGTACGGTAGTCATCAGATTATAGTCAACCCAAACACCGCCCATGGTATAATGCGTCGCAGGATAAATCATCATAGGTGTTACATATGGATTCTCGTCGATGATCTTTTCATACATCTGGAACAGGTTGCCATACTTGGCTTCTATGATGGCCTCTCCCAATTCTTTAATTTTCTCTTTAGAAGGATTGGCGATGTGTTTGATCTTTGCCTGTTCGCTTCCATATCTTTCAATTGCTGAAGCGAAATCAAGATATACGGCCTCTCCAGTGGCATTGACACCGAAGCCCGCATCGCATCTTTCTTTGGCCGCTCGTGACGCAACGTCCCTTGGCACTAAATTTCCGAATGCCGGATACCTTCTTTCCAAAAAGTAATCCCGGTCTTCTTCTGCCAGTTCAGTCGGTTTCAATTTACCCTCCTGAATAGCCTTTGCATCCTCTAATTTTGCAGGAACCCAGATCCTGCCGTCATTTCTTAAAGATTCAGACATCAGGGTCAGTTTAGACTGATAATCACCCGATCTCGGAATACAGGTAGGGTGAATTTGCGTAAAACAAGGGTTGGCAAAATATGCTCCCTTTTTATGTATCTTCCAGGCGGCAGTTGCATTGGATCCCATGGCGTTGGTAGACAGAAAATAAACATTTCCATATCCTCCGGTGGCAATGACAACCGCATGTGCACTGTGTCGCTCTATTTCCCCAGTAATCAGGTTTCTGGCAATGATCCCTCTGGCTTTACCGCCAACAATCACCACGTCGAGCATTTCATGTCTGTTGAACATTTCGATCTTACCGCGGGCTATTTGCCTGTTCATGGCTGAGTAAGCACCGAGCAACAACTGCTGTCCTGTCTGACCCTTTGCATAAAATGTTCTGGAAACCAACACGCCCCCGAAAGAACGGTTGTCAAGCAAGCCGCCATAATCTCTTGCAAAAGGCACGCCCTGTGCAACACACTGATCAATGATATTTCCTGATACTTCTGCCAGACGGTGAACGTTCGCTTCTCTTGACCTGTAATCACCTCCTTTTACGGTATCATAGAACAAACGGTAATTGGAATCACCGTCGCCCATGTAATTTTTAGAGGCATTGATTCCTCCCTGAGCGGCAATCGAATGTGCCCTTCTTGGAGAATCCTGATAAGCAAAGGCCTTTACGTTATAGCCCAGTTCAGCAAGCGTGGCCGAAGCAGAACCTCCTGCTAATCCGGTTCCTACGACAATCACATCAATATTTCTTTTATTAGCCGGGTTTACCAGATTGATCTTATCCTTGTATGTTGTCCATTTATCTTTTATTGGACCCTTCGGTACTTTCGAGTTTAACTTAGTCATAAATGAATAGATTAATGATTAAAATGGTGGTATAAAGCGATAATAATGAACCCCAGAGGAACGACAAAAGAATAAAATTTCCCAAAAGATTTTACCGCACCGGTGTATTTATTGTTGAAACCGACAGATTGAAAAGCCGATTGAAAGCCGTGGAGCAAATGCAGTGCAAGCAGCACAAAAGCAATAACATAAGCCCCTACTCTCAAAGGACTCACAAATTTATGCTGTAATTCTTCAAAATACCTGTTTGGATCTTCCGGCAGGAACTCTATGTATTTATATTTCATTTCCGGAACCCAGAAATCGATAAAGTGCAGGATCAGAAAAGCAAGGATCACCATTCCGGTGAGCGGCATGTTTCTGGACGTCCAGCTGGCGTTTGCCCCGCCGTTGTATTTGACATATTTTACTTGCCTGGCCCGTTTGTTCTTCAGTTCTAAAACAAAGCCCATCACAAAATGAAAAACAACCCCAAAAATAAGAATGGGTTGCATGGCAAATTGAATTAAAGGGTTCGTTCCCATAAAATGGGACAATTCATTAAATACCCTCGCACTGAAAAGAGAGGTTAAGTTGACGGTCAAATGAATAATCAGAAAAATAATTAAGAAAAGTGCCGACAGTGCCATAGCCACCTTTCTAGCGATAGATGAAGATAAAAATCCGCTCATTTTGCTTGGTTTATAAAGTAGAGAGCAAATATACCAATTCCATAAATTTTTTCATGTCTAAATTCAATGATTATTTTATGTACATCAACATTGTTATATTTACAAAGCTTAAAAATTTAAAAAGGATGGCAGATACGCCGGTGCATGAGCTGAATCCCGATCAATGGGTCAAAAATTATGCTGATTATTTATACAATTATGCCATCACGAGGGTTGACAGGCAGGAGCTGGCCAAGGACCTGGTACAGGAAACTTTCTTCTCAGGAATCAAAGGAAAGGATAACTTCAGGGGCCAGGCCTCTGAACGCACCTGGCTCGTATCCATTTTAAAAAGAAAAATCATTGACCACTACCGTAAAATAAATTCTGCCAAAGGGAAGAAGGAGATCCGCATGACTTTTTATGAAGAAGGGAAAAAGAAGGGAGACTGGATCGAGGAGCGTGTTCCTCAAAACTGGGGCAATGAAGCAGAAAAGAACATCGAAAATGAGGAACTGAAAAAGGCCCTGGAAGCCTGTATAGAGAACTTGCCTGAAAAATACCGGATGGTCTTTGTGCTCAAGACGGTACAGAAATACGAAACAGAGGAAATTTGTAATGAATTGGGTATCACCCCGTCAAACTTGTGGGTCATTATTCACAGGGCCAGACATCAGCTGAGAGACTGTATGGAAAAGAAATGGTTTAAAAATTAAATATTCGTGTATGAAATTTAACATGAACTGTGATGAAGCAACCACCATTTGCGACAAAAATCAATATGGAGAGGCTTCTTTTATCGAGAAAATAAGACTTACTTTTCATTTGATCTTCTGTAAATACTGTAAGGCTTATACCAAACAGAATAATATATTGTCAAAACTCTTCGGGAACTATCTGACTCCTTGTGATGGTTCAGAACAGCTCACTGAAGCAGAAAAGAAGGAGCTTGAAATAAAACTAAAAGAGGAACTGAAAAAAAAATAAGACAGGAGCCCTTATATATTAGCGGTATTGAAACTTCAATACCGTTTTTTTTTATCTTTGATTCAAGTGACCCCCACGATCAGTTTTGATCAAATGAAAAACGGGAAAAAGATATTTGTATGGACTATATAGAAACCATTAGGCCTTTTTTTTTAATCGCGTATTATGTTTTTATCAGTTTCATTATCCTAACCATCATTCTGGACAATAAAAAGCCGGAGAAATCATTTGCATTTATTTTTTTGATCCTGCTGATTCCGGTAGCCGGGGTGATCATTTATCTCCTTTTTGGTGCCCAGTATCAAAAGAAAAAACTATTCACCAAAAAGAGATACTTTGACAAAGTTTACCTCAACCAGATTACCCAGCTCAGCAAGCAATCCCCTGATCATATTGCATTGAAGCCCTATTCAAAATTACCAACGTTATTCTACAATATAGAACAGGTCAGTTTTAGTCTGAACAATCAGATAGATATACTCATCAACGGGGAAGAGAAATTTCCTGTTCTGCTCGAAGAACTTTCAAAGGCACAACTGAGCATCCATCTTGATTATTATATCATTGAAGACGACGATATCGGTACCAAAATCATTGATCTTTTATGCGAAAAATCAAATAAAGGCATCAAGGTCAAAATAATATATGATGACGTTGGAAGTTCCATCAGCCGAAAAAGTCTCAGTAAATTAAAAACAAATGGGGTTGAGGCCTATCCCTACATGCCCGTATGGTTCTCAAGGCTGGCACATAAGGCCAATTACAGAAACCATCGAAAAATAGCGGTAATTGACAATGAAACAGGTTTTGTAGGCGGCATCAATATCAATGACAAGTACATCAACCCTAACAAAGCAAACCTTTACTGGAGAGATACCCATATTTTGATCAAAGGAGAAGCCGTGATAGATCTTCAATATATTTTTATCAGTGACTGGTATTTTACCAGCAGACAAAAAATAGACTTGAGTGACATTGTTTATACCAATCGGAACAATATAAGCACACAGACCCCGACGAGCATCCTGGGAAGCGACTACGGCAAGAACAACCAGACCATCATGGAAGCCTATTTTGGAATGATCACCAATGCCCGCAAAGAAATATTGATCACCACTCCTTATTTTATTCCTGATGAATCTATCCTGAACGCCTTAAAAATCACTTCTAAAAGCGGGGTCAGGATCAAGATTATCATTCCGGAAAAACCTGACATCAAAACGGCTTATTTTGCTTCTCAAACCTATTTAAAGGAGTTGCTGCAGAGCGGGGTGGAGATCTATTATTATACCAAAGGGATGATGCATTCCAAAACCATGGTCATTGATGCATCGCTCAGCACAGTGGGCAGCACGAACATGGACCAGAGAAGCTTTAGTCTCAATGCCGAGGTCAATGCGTTTATCATTGACGAGGCCATTGCTAAAAAACTAAAATTTCATTTTGAAGAAGATCTCAAAGATTGTTATAAATTGCAGCTTGAAGAATTAATCGGAAAACCCTGGTATATCAAAGTGGTCTGCTCTCTTTCAAGATTACTCGCACCCATACTGTAACTCCTCTTAATCATATGAATTTCTTACCTGAAAATATTGATGACTATGCCTCGTCGCATTCACAAAAAGAACCTGCCCTTCTAACTGAATTGTACAAAGAAACCTGGCAAAAGGCACTGGTGCCCAGAATGATCAGCGGTCATTTTCAGGGCAGGGTCCTGTCAATGATCTCAAAACTCGTCAACCCTCTAACAATTCTGGAAATTGGCACCTATACCGGGTATTCGGCCCTTTGCCTGGCAGAAGGCCTGCAAAAAAACGGCATTTTGCACACCATAGACCACAATGAAGAACTTTTCGATCTTCAAAAAAAATATTTTGACCGCTCCCCTTTCAAGGGCAGTATCAAACAACATACAGGTGAGGCCCTGGAGGTCATCAAGCAGATCGAAGGCCCTTTTGACCTTGTATTCATCGATGCTGATAAGGCCAATTACAGCAATTATTTTCATGCCATCATCGATCAGATGAATTCAGGTGGGGTCATTTTATCCGACAATGTGCTCTGGAGCGGAAAAGTGACTCAAAAACCTGATGCAAAAGATGAAGACACCAAAGCACTTATCGAATACAACAAATTGATCAATGAAGATCCCAGACTGGAAACGGTCTTGTTGCCAATTCGCGACGGGCTCACGATCAGCAGGGTAAAATAGCCATTCCAGATCCTTTAAATATTTGATTTTTTAAAAGGCTGAATGGTCCATGCTATTTTTGACGGGCTTTCCAATTTTTTAAAATAGAGGCTTCCCGCGAGAGCACAGCGTCCGGCTTTTGCTCGAACTTGTTGCGCCTTTCATCGGTCAAAGCATCTGAATACCACCACTGATGCGTGTCTTTTACAGATACTTTCAAATCTCTGAAAGTCAATCCTGCCTTGATGCCTTTCCTGTTGGAGATTCTGGCAGTCCCATAATTATTTCCCTCGGGCATGATCCAGGGAATCAAATACGGAACACCATTCTTTTTCAGGAAGTTATCATCATCAATCGCAGTAAAGCTGCATGAAACATCAAAAGCCCCACTGGCCTCCTGAACAAATTTCATCATATTTTGTTCCTTTTCAGGACCTGCGACATTAAAAATTCCGGTTGTTTTTTCTTCTGCCATCCGTATCATCCATTCTGCAACATCTCTTACGTCAATATACTGAACAGGGTCATCAGGTCCCGGGACCATGATTTGGCCTCCCCGGGCCAACCTGACAGGCCAATGAATAAATCGGTCAGTTTTATCGGCCGGACCCATCATATATGTGGGACGAACAATCATTGATCTGTCCTTACCAAAAGCCTTAATGGTTTCAGCTTCTGATGTAGATTTCATGACACCGTACCAATATTCCAACTTCATTTCTTCATCAACAACATCAAGGGGTTCTTTCATTAAAACTTCAGTATTTTCATCAATCTGGCCTCCTAAATAAGGATAATAGACCCCTGTGGATGAAGTATACATATACATTCCCGTCCTTTCTTTCAACAAAGTTGCTGTTTTTCTGGTCCAGTCCGTTTTTCCTCCTGAGTTGTCAATGACGACGTCCCATTCTCCTTTTTCCAAAGCACTCAGATCATTCTCCCTGTCTCCGATCAGCATGTTAACCCTGTCAAACTTATCCTGATGTACGCTGGGTTTGGTTTTTCCCCGTGTAAATGTTGATATCGAATGGCCCCTGTCAAGGGCATAAGCAATTTGATGAGGACCCAGAAAGCTGGTTCCTCCCAGAATCAGAATTCTTAGGGTAGGCGCTTTTTTCCGGGTTTTAAAAGATAACAGGCTTGAACTGATCAGCGGACTGGCCAAAGCAATTTTGAGTCCGTTTTTTAGGAATTTCCTTCTTGTTTTTTGCATATAACCATCTATGAAGTCTATATAAAGATAGAAAAAGATTCAAAACTTAGTTTTCATATAGCCCAAGCCTTTTTTTTATCTCAACCAACTCTCTTTGCAAAACATCAATTTTATTCAAAAGGTGCAAAACAGAATCAATTCCTTCGAGGTTGATATACAAATCCTGGTGCAAACGAAGTATTCTCTCTAGTTCATGCAGACTGTCGACATGCAAATAATGGGTTTGTTCAATTGTGGTGATTTGAAGCAGGTCATGTTCCATCAGGCCCTGGAAAAAAGACATTTCGATCTCATAATGGACGCATAGCTGCTCAAGTGGTATAAACTGTTTTGTACTCATCTGTTGCTCAATTTAGCTAGTTCTTCAAATAACTCCTTTTCTTTTGCACTGAGATTTCTGGGGATCTTTACCTGATAGGTGATAAAAAGGTCTCCATAAACTCCTTCCTTTTTATAGACCGGAAAACCTTTTCCTTTCAGCTTGACCTTTGTTCCATTCTGAGTTTCGGGCTTCACCTTGAGCTTTACCTTGCTTGTGAAAGTTTCTGCGGTAATTTCTCCGCCGAGCACAGCGGTATACAAGTCAATGGGCAGTGTTGTGTAAAGGTTGTTGCCATCTCTTTTGAAATTCGTGTTGTTGGTGATCACAAACCGGATCAGCAGGTCGCCCCTGGGCCCGCCACCGATACCTTCTCCGCCCTGTCCCCTTATTTTGATGACCTGTTCATTTTTAACCCCTGCAGGAATGGTCAGCCTGATGTTTTTCCCGTTAACCGTGAGTGTTCTTTTATGCGTTTCATAAATATCAGTGATATCGAGGTGTAAATCTGCATTAAAATCCTGGCCTTTAAATTTGACCCGTCTGTCACTGCTTCTGGATGCCCTGCCTCCGAACATGGATTCAAAAAAATCAGAAAAATCGCCTTCTCCAAACCCTCCGCCTGTGGTATGACTGCTTCTGTACTGTTGCTGCTCCTTTTGCGCCCTTTCAAATTCTTCCCCATGCTTCCAGTCTTTACCGTACTTATCGTATTTCTTCCTGTTTTCGGGGTTACTCAGTACCTCATTTGCCTCGTTGATCTCTTTGAACTTCTTTTCGGCTTCTTTGTCGTTGGGGTTCAGGTCGGGATGGTATTTGCGCGCCAGCTTCCGGTATGCTTTTTTAATTTCATTTTCAGATGCATTTTTATTGATCCCCAGTATTTTGTAATAGTCAATGAATGCCATTTTATTCCTTTAAATTGAATTTTATTCGGTTCGGGATCGTGTCATGAGCAAGTCCCTGGCCCTTTTCAAACTACAGCAATTTAAAAAAAAATCGCCTGATTAAAAATGATTGTGGTCATAGATCTGCCTTGTGCCCCGGTTCAACATGCTGACCGGATTTTTATAAAAATTCCTGCGAAGAAGAGAACAAAACACGGATGTAAGGATTCAGCGTTGCAAAAGCCATTTGATCCGATCATAAGACAAACCATAATGCACAACTACCAGCAATCCGAAAGTCAAACACAAGCCTGAAAAGCCCAGGTCATAAAGCGCCCATGTGGCAAATGCAAAAATCACTAACTCTAAAAGAAGGCGAAGGGTTCCCGGTGTGGCCACCGGGGCCTTTCCTGAACGGCTGGGGTCATCGGGTACTGAAAACACCCCCCAGATCAGGGCCATAATCAGCGGTAAAAACACGGCAAGAAAAAACCCAATGATTCCACTGCCCTGGTGAAAGCCCCAGAGCCCCGTGATGCCAAGGGCAAGAAGCTCCAGCAAAAATCTAAAAAGGAGGTTGATCGGATGCGAACCCATAAGCTATTGGTTTGAAGACCTAAGGTAGGGTGAATATTAGAAATAAAAAAAATACAGGAATTAAGGCTTTTGGCTTTTCGGATCCTTGCGAGAATGGTAAGGGCTCTCCCTACTATATGGGAGGGGTTTAAAGGACATAATCCAGCTTTTTTAAAGAATATTGTATGACCATTGACGACTTGCCTGAGTCCATATATTCATCGCCTTATGAGTAAAATATTCCCCAAAGACATGCTGGAATACAGCTATGAGATACATCGGTTTAAAAACCTGAGAAAAAGCAAAGCGATCTACCTTATTTTGCTTATTGGATTTGCCTTAGTGCTTTTGCTCACACCGTTTATACAAATTGATCTTTATACCAGCACCCCAGGCATGATCAGACCCAATAAAGAAAGAAACATTGTGACGAGTCCTATCGATGCGAAAGTGGTTTCAGTTCTCGTTTCGGAAAACAGTCAAGTAAAAACAGGGGATTCAATCATCCTTCTTGATGATTCTTTTATCTCAAAGGAAATTGTTTCAATACAAGAGAAAATTGATACGACGAGGGTTTTTATCAGAGATCTGGATTATTTATCGCGAAATTCACATTTCCAATACGACTCGATCCGTTCTGATCTTTATAAAAGTGAATACAGGCGCTACAGTCAGAAAATCAAGGATCTTCAGCGCCGGATAGCAGAAAATGTATCTCACTACAATACTCAACTGGTATTGTTTCATAAAGACGTTATTGCAAAAATTACGCTGGATAAAAGTGCTTATGAGCTTGAATTGTCCCAGAACAATCTATCTTTTTTCAGAGACCTGCAAAAAAATATCTGGCAAAAGGAAATAAAGCAGCTGCACGAGCTTTTAAATGAACTGAATATCCTGTATCTAAAGAGAAGCGAAGAAAAATCGAAATACCTCATCAAGGCAAATATCACAGGGAGCATCCAGCATTTTCAAGGAATTGAGGTAGGTAATTTTATTCATGCAGGTACAAGAATTGCCGAAATTTCTCCTCAAACCAAACTTGTTGTCGAATGCTATATGCCTCCATCAGATATTGGCCTGATCAAAAGAGATGACATCGTTAAATTTCAAATTGATGCCTTTCCCCATCATCAGTGGGGCGTGGCCAATGGTAGGGTCCTGGAGATCAACGGGGATGTTTCGGTCATTGACAAAACACCCGCGTTCCGGGTGACCTGTTCTTTAAACGAAACAGGTCTTTTCTTAAATAAAAATACCCTGGGCAAGCTGCGCAAGGGCATGACGCTTTCTGCCAGGTTTTTGATCGCGAAAAGATCCTTATTACAACTATTATCAGATAAAATTACCGATTGGTATAATTAAAACAATGATATGAAAAGGGCTGGAATAAGAATCAAACAACATGACATTACAGATTGCGGAGCGGCTTGTCTGGCTTCTGTTTCCGCATTTTACAGGCTTCATCTTCCGCTATCTAGAATCAGGCAATTTGCACATACAGATCGAACAGGCACAAATATTGCCGGGCTTTTGGAGGCCGCTCAGAAACTGGGGTTTGATGCAAAAGGTGTAAGAGGCAACAGAGAAAGTTTGTTCCAAATTCCCAAACCTTCCATTGTTCATCTGATCATTAATGACACATTACAACATTATGTTGTTTTATATAAAATAGGCAGAGGCAAGGTTAAAATCATGGATCCCGGAAGGGGAGAAATCATGACCATGACCCTTGATGATTTCATCAAAGAATGGACCGGGGTTTTGGTAATTCTCATGCCAGGTGAGAATTTTTTTCCTGGAAACAAAAAAACTTCACTCTACAGGAGGTTTTGGTATTTGCTGAAGCCACACAAATATACCTTGATCCAGTCCTTGTTCGGATCCTTTTTTTATACCCTTCTGGGTTTTACGACTTCCATTTATATTCAAAAAATAACGGATCATGTTCTGGTCAATGGAAATTTAAAATTACTGAATACCATGAGTGTTTTCATGATTTTATTGCTCATGCTACAAGTGTGCCTGAGTGTTTTCAAGGATGTATTTCTGATTCGAACAGGGCAGGAAATTGACGCCAGGCTCATTTTGGGTTATTACAGGCACCTGTTGAAATTACCCCAGCAATTTTTTGACTCCATGCGCGTGGGAGAAATCATTTCCAGAATAAATGATGCCGTTAAAATCAGAATGTTCATCAACAATACCTCCCTGTCTTTCATGGTAAATATTTTCATTGTCCTTTTCTCATTTTCGATCATGTTTGCCTATTACTGGAAACTGGGCTTGCTCATGCTGTGCCTTATACCGATATACGCCGTTGTCTATTTTATTACCAATTATTTCAACAAAAAAACAGAGCGAAAAATCATGCAGTCATCTGCTGACCTCGAAAGTCAGCTGGTTGAATCACTCAATTCAATGAGCACCGTCAAACAGTTCGGTCTTGAGGACCTGGCCCATGAAAAAACAGAAATCAGATTTATAAAACTACTGAAGGCCGGTTACCAATCCTCCATCAATCATGTGTTCAGCCAGGCTTCCACCCAAAGTGTTTCAAACCTTTTTACAATACTTCTGCTATGGGCTGGTTCCTATTATGTGTTGGCAAAAGAACTGACACCGGGAGAATTACTATCCTTTTATGTAATCGCCGGGTATTTCACCTCACCAGTTTCGGGATTGATTTCTTCAAACAAATCCATTCAAAATGCCCTTATCGCTGCAGACAGGTTATTCGAAATCATGGATATTGAAAGGGAAAGTTCAATAAATCAGTACCCCTTACCCAAAGTAGACCTGGGTGATATCTGTTTTAAAAATATCACTTTCGGGTATGGCGCACGGGAATCTATTTTCAAGAATTTCAATCTGTCTTTGAAACAAGGAGAAATATCAGCTATTATCGGGGAAAGCGGCTCCGGAAAATCAACTTTGATCCATTTGCTTCAGCATTTATACGCTTTAAAGCAGGGCAGTATTTTTATCGGAAAACACGACCTGGCATATATCGAAAAAAGGAGCTTGAAAGATTTGATAGGTGTTGTGTCTCAAAAGATTCACCTTTTTGTCGGTACCGTTACAGAAAATATTGCCGTAGGGTGTTCAAGGGTCGATATGGAAAAGCTGCTGGATATCTGCAAAATGTTGGGTATGTTACATTTTATAGAAAATTTACCGCATGGTTTTAATACATGCCTGGGCGAAGATGGAGCTTCCCTGTCAGGAGGTCAAAAACAAAGAATTGCGATAGCAAGGGCACTGTACAAAGATCCCGCCATCCTTATCCTGGATGAAGCCACCTCTTCTCTTGATTCCACGGCCGAAAAATTTGTCCTTAGCGCAATCGCCCGTTTCAGAGATAGAGGTCATACCGTTATTCTGATCTCGCATCGGCTGAGCAGCCTGGTTCAGGCAGATCGCATATTTTACCTGTACAGGGGAAAGGTGATTGAAAAAGGCCAACACAGGCACCTTATAAACCAAAAAGGACCCTATCAAAAACTCTGGGAAAAGCAATTTCCCAAAGCTTACTTTGACTAAAGTTAAATATAAATAACAATTTATAAAACGTTAATACATGAATAACCTGAAACAACTGGAAAGACTTCGCAAAACCCATAAACTTATAAAACTCGAAAATACAGGTACACCCAAAGAGCTTGCTGAAAAGTTGAACATAAGTGTGAGGCAGACCTATCTGGTTTTGGAGCAACTTAAGGAACTGGAAGCGCCTCTAGTGTTTAACCGGAGAACGGCAACTTATTACTACAAATATGATTATGAGTTGACAATTCATATTTCCATTCAGGTCATGGCCGATGAAAAGCTTATGAATATTTATGCGGGGCGACAAATTTCAAATTATATTGATTCACTGCAAGGTTCATGCAGCAGGCCCAGTTATCTTCGCTATATCAAAGCGAAACTAGACGTAGTGGGTTAGACGTAACCTGGCATTTGAAAAAAGTTTAACCGGATATTGTAGATCGATACCCATAAAAACAGAAAAGATGAAACAAATAAATTATTATCGCGTAGAAAGTTTGGACCAGTTCCAAAAAACAGAGATACAGGGTGGAAACCCCATTGTCCCGGTTTTAGCCGTCATCGGGACAATTATCAGCACCGGAAAGGCCATGGACCAGGCCACAGAATGGTTTTTAGAAGGATGGAACAACCCTAACTGATCTTATGATGAAAGAAAAATGTATTACAAGTTGTACCGAACTCAAACAAGATGAATTGATCGCAGTTAAGGGTGGAGGTCCCATTATCGACGCAATAGAATGGTATTACAAAAGCGTGGGAAGTTTCTATCGAGGAATTTGGGATGGGTTGACCGGAGTAGATCCTGTCGTTTAAAATTGTATAAAATGAAAACCAAAAAATATTTAGTTCCCTTATTTGTAGCTGCCGGGCTATTGAATTCGGTTTCCCTCTTGGATACCATACTTACCGATGGAAATCAATCATTTAGTTTGTTTTCAATCCATACGAGCAAGAGCGTCAATATTTTATTTTATGCCATACTTAGCATTGTGCTTTTTTACGCTGCTGTTGACCAGTACAAAAGAATTAAACAAAAAAATTAAAATTATCATGAAAAAATTCAATCAAAAAAATCTCATTGTTTTAACGCAACATGAGTTATTGAGTATTTCGGGCGGTGTTGATCCGGCTGAAGGGTCCTACGGTGCCGGATATGCCATAGGATCCTGGTTCAGAGAAATGTACAACATCTGGGCCTATGGCCTGACACATCTCACGGATCGTTAGCTTGGGCTAACAAAGAAACCTGCCTGGATTTAAAATCCGGCAGGTTTCTTAATTATAGCGCTCTCAATAAAAAGTAATTGCGTTTTCCGCGTTGAAGCAAGACAAATTTATCGGCAATCAGGTCTTCGATACCCAGTACAAAATCATCCCGAACCTTTTCCTTGTTAACAGAAATTGAATTTTCCTTTAAGGCCCTTCTGGCTTCACCGTTCGACTTTAAAAACCCTGATTTTTCATGGAGTGCCTCTACAATCCCAAACCCTTCCTGCAGGTGAGATAAGGAGATCTCAGACTGGGGAACACCCTCGAAAACATCAAGAAAAGTCTGCTCATCAAGGAGTTTCAGTTCTTTTGCGGTAGATTTTCCGAATAATATCCGAGAAGCCTTTACTGCATTTTCATAGGCCTCGGTTCCATGTGTCATTACCGTGACCTCCTCTCCTACTTTCTTTTGCAATAGCCTGAGGTGTGGTGCCTGCTGGTGCTCCTCGATCAGATTTTCAACTGTTTTTCGGTCTAAAAATGTAAAGATCCTGATATAATTCTCTGCATCAATATCTGAGGCATTCAGCCAGTACTGGTAAAATTTATATGGAGATGTCCTCTTGGCGTCGAGCCAGATGTTACCTCCTTCGGTCTTTCCGAATTTGGTGCCGTCGGCTTTGGTCACCAAAGGGCTGGTCAGGGCATAGGCTTTGCCTTGTACTTTTCTGCGTATCAGTTCGGTACCTGTGGTAATATTACCCCATTGGTCACTTCCTCCTATTTGAAGTTTACAATTCTTATGGGTGTATAAATGCAGAAAATCATACCCCTGAACGAGCTGATAGGTGAATTCGGTAAAACTCATTCCCTCTTTTGAATCGGCATTGATCCGGTTTTTGACAGAATCTTTGGCCATCATGTAATTTACTGTGATGTGCTTTCCGATATCTCTGGCAAATTCCAAAAAAGTAAGTTTTTTCATCCAGTCATAATTGTTGACCATCTCTGCTGCATTCTCGACGTCTCCCGAAAAGCTGATGAATCGCTCCAGGGTTTTTTTGACCCCTTCAATATTTTTTTTAAGCGTCGCCTCGTCCAAAAGGTTTCGTTCATTCGACTTTCCCGACGGATCACCAATCATACCCGTGGCGCCTCCTACAAGGGCAATAGGCTTATGCCCGGATTTCTGGAAATGCATCAATAAAATAATCTGCACCAGACTGCCTATGTGCAGTGAATCTGCAGTAGGATCAAAACCAATATAAGCCGTTGTAATTTCCTTTTGTAACTGCTCTTCCGTACCCGGCATGATATTGTGCAAAAGCCCGCGCCATCTCAGCTCTTCAACAAAGTTCTTTGTCATCATAAAAAATTTCAGCAAATATAAAAATTTAGGGTTTACAGAAATCATATATCACACATAATTCCTTCGAATTTATAGTCGGACCAGGGTATCTTTTACATATCAATTGTTTATTTTCGCAACATGATTTTAGTCACCGGCGGCACCGGATTGGTGGGCTCCCACCTCCTATACCATCTTACATTGAAGCATGATAAGGTCAGGGCTACCCATACCCAAACCAGTGATCTCAACGCTGTTAAAAAAGTTTTTGGGCATTATACTCCGGATGCCGAGGTCCTATTCAACAAGATTCGATGGGTGGAGGCTGATCTGAACAATATTCCGGAACTTGAATTGGCCTTTGATGGTGTCACCCATGTTTATCACTGTGCGGCTTTGGTTTCTTTTGTAGCCTCAGATTATCATCACATGAGGCGGGTAAATATAGAAGGAACCACCAACATTGTTAATTTATGCATCACCAACAAGGTCGAAAAACTTTGTTATGCAAGTTCTGTTGCCGCCATAGAAAAAGGTCAGGCAGGAGTTCTCGTTGATGAATCTGACAACTGGAACAGCGAAAGCTTCAAAAGTGGATATGCCATAACAAAATATGGCGCTGAAATGGAGGTTTGGCGAGCCTCCCAGGAGGGCATTCCGGTTGTTATTGTGAATCCCGGTGTGATATTGGGATCGGGATTTTGGCATAAAGGAACCGGCAAAATGTTCAGTAAAGTAAACAAGGGACTAAAATTCTATACTGAGGGCGTCACGGGTTTTGTAAGTGTCCAGGACGTTGTATGTGTGATGTCGCAGCTGATGGAATCAAATATTTCAAATGAGCGTTATATACTGGTAGCACAAAACCTTTCTTTTAAAGCTGTGTTGAAAATGATTGCTGAGGCCCTGGACAAGGAAAAACCAAGGATCAGGGTCACAAAGTGGATGGGTGAAATTATCTGGCGGCTCGAGTATGTAAGAAGCAAAATTACCCTCTCAACACCCCTGTTGACTAAATATTCCGCCAAATCATCTGTATCGGATCATCGATATGATGCATCAAAAATTAAAAAGGAACTGGGTTTTGAATTTGAAGATATTGCCACTTCTGTTCAAAGAACAGCCAAACATTTTAAAAACTGATTGATACCTTTATTGTGGAATGCTATCCTTGGGCTTGTCTACTAAATTGGGTGCCCTTTTGGCACGAACCAATGAATCAGCTTCCTGAACCAAAGAATCCTGAAGTTTTTTCAATCTTTCCTGCACGGCTTCAAAAATCTCTTCATATTCATTGATATTGGAGGTATAATAAATATTGCTCATCGCGAACTGAACACTGTCAATACCGTATTTTTCATAGACAAAAGCCATGTAATTCCGGTTTTTCTCATACTTCACATTCTGAACATTTGAAGTTCCAATGGCCAGGTGCATATCATAAAGCAGGTCGGTCATTTGTTTTTTAGAAATCAGATTTTCAGGTTTTTCATAATTTACCTTACTATCACATCCCAAAAATGCCATGAGGATCAAAAAAAATGTCATTAGCTTTCTCATCGATCAAATTTTAATCTTTTCCCTTTTACTTTATCGTTAAACATTCCTTTGTTGAATATCAGCTGTCCATTGACGAAGGTGTGGGTAACCGTTGAACTAAATTCGGTGCCTTCAAAAGGGGACCATCCACATTTGTACAAAATATTTTCCTTGTTCACAGTTTGCGACTGATTTGTATCAATCAACACTAAATCAGCATAATAGCCCTTTCTGATAAAACCTCTTTTATGAATTTTAAAGAGTTTTGCCGGATTGTGGCTCATTTTTTCAACCATTTTTTCAAGCCCTATCTTTTCTTCCTTAACAGCCTCCAGCATCGCTAAAAGGGCATGCTGTACAAGGGGGCCTCCACTTGGGGCTTTGGTATACACCTGTTGCTTCTCTTCGAAGGTGTGGGGTGCATGGTCGGTGGCAATCACATCGATACGGTCATCCAGCAAGGCCTTCCACAAGCCTATTTTGTCCCTTTTGGATTTCACAGCCGGGTTCCATTTGATCAGGGTTCCTTTATTTTCGTAATCGCTGTCATCAAACCAAAGATGGTGAATACAAACCTCTGAAGTAATTTGTTTTTCTTCCAGCGGTATTTCATTAGTAAAAAGTGCTGTTTCTCTAGCAGTAGACAAATGAAAAACATGTAACCTTGCCCCTGTTTTTTTAGCAAGATTGATGGCTTTTGAAGAAGATAAATAACAAGCTTCAGCACTTCTGATCACGGGATGTAATTCTATGGGAATATCGTCACCATAAATCTTTTTTTGCTTGTCTAAATTATTTTTTATGGTTGTCTCGTCCTCACAGTGGACTGCGATTAGAAGCTTTGTTGATGAAAATATTTTTTCAAGAACTTCGTCATCATCTACCAGCATATTTCCCGTAGATGACCCCAAAAAGAGTTTTATGGCTGCTACTTTTTTAGGATCGGTCTTTAAAAGTTCCTCCAGATTGTCATTGGTTCCACCCATCATAAATGAATAGTTTGCAAACGAAACTTTTGCCGCTATTTTGAATTTATCTTCCAGCAATTTCTGGGTCGTGGCCTGGGGTATTGTATTTGGCATTTCTATAAAGGAGGTGATCCCACCAGCCACTGCGGCTCTTGATTCTGATGCAATATCTGCTTTATGAGTCAACCCTGGTTCACGAAAATGAACCTGATCATCAATAATACCTGGGATCAAAAGCTTGTTCTTCGCCTCAATTATGGTTGTGTTGAACGGAAAATCAACAATCTCGTCACTGATTTCCTTGATAAAATCACCTTCGATCAAAACATCCTGTTGGGATGTTGAGCCTTCATTAACTACGCTTGCATTTCTTATTAATATTGACTTCATGATGCTTGAGCTAAATTTTTGTCTGGTTTAGGGAGGCCTGAAAAGCGCATTTTAATTATTCCGAATATGGCTTCAGTAATGATCGTCTTGCTCATTTTGGACTCACCCATCGTTCTGTCTGTAAATATCACAGAAACTTCTTTTATGTTGAATCCATGTTTCCAGGCTTTGAATTTCATCTCAATCTGAAAGGCATAACCAACAAATTTTATTTTATCCAGTTGTATCTTCTCCAACACTTTACGGCTGTAACAAACAAATCCAGCCGTAGTGTCATGAAAAGGCATTCCGGTCACAATCTGTACATATTTCGAGGCAAAATAAGATAACAGGACCCTTTTCATGGGCCAGTTTACCACATTCACACCCTGTGAATACCTTGAACCAATAGACAAATCTGCACCTTCTACAACACATTTATCGTAAAGGCGTTCCAGATCCTTCGGGTTATGGGAAAAATCAGCATCCATTTCAATGATATAGTCGTACTTTCTCTTGATGGCCCACCGAAATCCATGGATATATGCCCTACCCAATCCTTCTTTTTTATTCCTTACTTCTAGAAAAAGTCTTTCGGGAAATTCTTTTTGCAAGGTCCTGACAATATCCGCAGTTCCATCCGGTGAACTGTCATCCACAATCAGGATGTCAAATTTTTTCTTCTGAGAAAATGTGGCCCTTATGATCCTTTCTATATTTTCCTTTTCGTTATAGGTTGGAATGATAACCAGGGTATCCTGCATAATTGTTATTTTGAATAGGCAAAGGTAAAATAAATAATTGCTAATTTTGTGTTAAGAATCTGCTTAATGAAAATATTAAAAAATTCAAGATATCAGTTTGTTATCTTTCTTTTATTGTTCTTTGTCATCAATGTTTTACAGAGCAGTTTTACAGCGCTCTTTGAGGATGAAGCCTACTACTGGGTTTGGTCAAAAAACCTGGCTTTCGGATACTTCGATCATCCTCCGATGGTGGCGCTTTGGGTGAAGTTAGGAGAACTTTTTTTTAACGGTGAATTGGGCCTTCGTTTCATGAGCACTTTAGGCTTTTCCCTGATGGTTTGGATCATGTGGGATACCATTGATCTAAAAGAAAAATGGCAGCATGTCACATTATTCTTCCTGCTCATCGTATCGTTGGCATTGATGCAGGTCTTCGGTTTTATCATCACTCCGGATACTCCGCTACTCTTGTTCACTGCGCTTTTCTTATGGTCTTTAAAAAGGTTTCTGAATCAGGAAAGTCCGCTCAACATTCTGTTGCTGGGTTGCTCTATGGCAGGAATGCTTTACAGTAAATACCATGGAGTACTCGTGATCGGTTTTGTGGTGCTTTCCCACTGGAAATTATTGAAAAACAAAAAATTCTGGATGGCCGGCCTTTTTGGTCTTTTACTTTATATTCCCCATCTGCTGTGGCAATATGATAATGACTTTCCTTCCTTTATCTACCACTTAAAGGAAAGAAGTAAAAAGCCCTACAGAATTTCCAACACCCTGAGCCATTTCCTGAATATGATAGCCATCGTAGGAATTACTTTTCCCTTAGTTTATAAGGCTTTTATACGGCAGAAAGCGACAGATCAGTTTCAGCGTTCCCTTAAATTCATCGTTTATGGTTTCTTTGTTTTTTTCCTGTTCACTACTTTTAAATCTCAGCCTCAGGCGCAATGGCTCGTGGTCATATCCATCCCTTTGATCCTGATTACTTTTCCATATTTTGTGCAAAAGCAGAAAGCCAGAAAATGGTTGGTGATTCTGGGTTCCGTTCAACTGGGTGTTCTACTTATTATAAGGGTTTTCATGGCTTTTCCCGAAATTTCGCCACTGACCCTGGAGCCACACCTTGCCAGGCAATGGATCCCTGAGCTTCAAAAAAATACCCAGGGAAAACCCATTGTTTTTGTAAATTCATATCGCAATGCTTCGCTTTACAATTTTTACACCGGCATTCAAACGCATTCCTACAGCGTATTGAAAGGCCGTCAAAGTCAGTATAATTTAATGGATTTTGAAGATCAAATTCAAGGGAAAGATGTATATAGTGCGGGAAAACTGATCAAGGAACAACCTGTACTGGCACAAAAAAGAGATGAGTTGATTCATGGTAAACTCATAAATGACTACCATACCTTTGAAAAGGTCAAATGTATCATTGACAAGGAACAACTGAATTTCAAGAATGGAAAAAACAAATTTGAATTTCATTTGACCAATACCTATGCTAAAAATATTAATTTTGAAGGGGTGCGTTTTATTGGCGTTTTTCAGGGCTATAAGAACAAGATACTTGCAAAGGTCCCTCTTGAAATAAAAACAC
The DNA here is from genome assembly GCA_024644745.1 of Flavobacteriaceae bacterium. Classification (GTDB taxonomy): domain Bacteria; phylum Bacteroidota; class Bacteroidia; order Flavobacteriales; family Flavobacteriaceae; genus Lutimonas. The sequence continues at coordinate 42,627 of JAHEHF010000007.1, read as the reverse complement.
TAAAACCTTTAAAGGCATATCAGGATACTTGGTTGAACGCCACTTTTGAGGCGCCTGAACTAAACAAGCAGGATAAAATCACTTTCAGGGTTGCTCTGGAGTTTTACGATATGTTAGAGGGTTTCCAGGGAAACAAGGTTCCTGTATTGTTTGATGTGATAACCAAAAATGACTGATCATGTTTGAAGGATTGCAAAAAATATCATCCACAAGTGACTGGCTTACAATATTTTTTATGATCATACTTGTTCTGATCGCTGTGCTGCAATTCTATTATTCAGAAAGGTTCAGCAAACTGTTCTCACTAATTTATTCAGAAAAATATTATACCGATTATATAAAAACCAACCCTTTAATTTTCAACTGGTTTCATGCGATTTTCTTTTTCATCATCATTTTTAACATTTCTTTATCCATATTTTTTGGCTATAAAGCCTTTGATTCTTCCCTGGCAGACAAGCAGTTGAGCTTCTATTTTGAAATTGTATTTTTAACGGCTGCGTATTTTCTAATCAGGTATTCTATAGGTATTTTTCTCGCAAATATTTTTAGTTTGGAAGAAGCTCAAAAATATTTTACCTTTCTGAAATTTAGTAACTTAGCTCTAATATCACTACTTATTTTTCCTTTATTGGTACTGGCCAATTACAGCGTTGGTCTTATTCATAAGTTCTTGATAACTTTCAGTATAGTGGCTTGCGCCGCTATTGCTTTATTTCGTTACTTTGTACTGATCAAAAATGAAAAATTAAGTTTTAACAATTTGTTTTATTTATTTTTGTACCTTTGCGCCCTTGAATTATCGCCCATTATAGTTATTTATAAACTGTTTGTTGATTAAACAAAATTATATGAAAGTAAAAACTATATTAGTTTCACAGCCTGCTCCACAGGCAAAACAATCTCCTTATTTTGACCTCATGGATAAGCAAAAAGTGAAAATTGATTTTCGCTCTTTTATTCACGTTGAAGGGGAATCTTCGAGAGCCGTAAGAAATCAAAAAATTGATTTTCTGAGCTTTTCAGCCGTAATTTTTACCAGCAGAAATGCTGTTGATCACTATTTCAGACTGGCCGATGAAATGAGAGTCGTAATTCCCGACGACATGAAATATTTTTGTTTGTCTGAAGCTGTGGCCTACTACTTGCAAAAATATGTGGTTTACAGAAAACGCAAAATTTATGTGGGAACACGTACTTTTGATGACCTGATGCCATTGATCAAAAAACACAAATCAGAAAAGTTTTTATTGCCGAGTTCTGATAAGGTCAAACAGACCATGATCGATAACATGGACAGTCTTAATGTTGAATGGAAAAGGGCAATTTTATTCAGAACTGTGATCAGTGATCTTTCTGATCTTGAAAACGTATTTTACGATGTGCTTGTGTTCTTCAGTCCAAGTGGTATAAAGTCACTATTTGAGAATTTTCCTCAATTCAAACAAAATAACACGAGAATTGCGGTATTCGGAAATTCAACCGTAAAAGCAGCAGAAGAAGCTGGTCTAAAAATTGATATTGCGGCGCCTTCTGTAGAAACGCCCTCAATGACCATGGCTTTAGAAAAATATATCAAAGAGGTAAATAAATAATCCCTTGATAAAAAATAAAAAAGCGCCTCATACAGGCGCTTTTTTTATGCCGTTACATTTTTATTATTGTGCTTTTATGGCTTCTATAATTTTCTGTTCCAGCTCCTCTGCAAGTTCAGGGTTGTCTGCAATCAGGCTTTTAACAGCGTCACGCCCCTGACCTAGTTTTGTATCTGCATAACTGAACCAGGAACCACTTTTCTTGACAATATCCAATTCAACACCCAGATCAAGAATCTCTCCTACTTTAGATACTCCCTTGCCATACATGATATCAAATTCTGTAGTTTGAAATGGTGGGGCCACCTTATTTTTTACAACTTTAACCTTGGTCCTGTTTCCTAAAACACGGTCTCCCTCCTTGATCTGCGTTCTTTTTCTGATGTCAAGCCTGACGGATGCATAAAATTTTAAGGCATTTCCTCCTGTAGTGGTTTCGGGATTACCGAACATCACTCCTATTTTCTCCCGAAGCTGGTTAATGAAAATTACCGTACAATTCGTTTTGTTGATCGTACCGGTCAATTTTCTTAAAGCCTGAGACATCAAACGCGCATGCAGTCCCATTTTGGAATCACCCATTTCACCTTCAATTTCACTCTTTGGCGTCAAAGCAGCTACTGAATCAATGATAACCACATCAACCGCTCCTGAACTGATCAGGTTATCTGCAATTTCCAGGGCTTGTTCTCCATAATCAGGCTGAGAAATAATCAAATTATCTATATCAACACCAAGGTTTGCCGCATAAAACCTGTCAAAAGCGTGTTCTGCATCAATAAATGCAGCAATTCCTCCTGCTTTTTGGGCCTCCGCCATTGCATGCAGGGCCAGGGTTGTCTTACCTGAAGATTCAGGACCGAATATTTCAATAACCCTGCCTCTTGGATAACCTCCTACGCCCAAGGCGATATCAAGACCTAAAGATCCTGAGGGAATCACGTCAATATCCTGTATGGCAACATCACCCATTTTCATGACAGAGCCTTTTCCATAGGTTTTATCAAGTTTATCCAGGGTCAATTGTAATGCCTTTAATTTTGCTGTTTTTTCTTTGTCTTCTGCCATAATCGAACTTTGTGTATTTTTACTTTTTTTGCTAATAATTGTAGAAAGCTAAAATAGGAATTTTTGCGGGTAATTTTTCTGAATGAACTAAAGATTGTTATCAACAAAAAACACTATTTCATAGATGTTGATATGATCCTTCCCATATTGATGCATATCAGGTAAAAAAGTAAACGAAACCTGATTTTTTAAAAAAATATCAGCTCCTGATCATATACATGTGAGGAATACCATCCTCTATATAATTCTGCCCTGTTGACTCAAAACCCAGGGACTCATAAAATTTCTGTAAATAGGTCTGGGCCCCTATTTTAATGGTTTTGACATTGAAAAGCGATTCAATCTGTTGAACAGATCTTGACATAAGTTCATTTCCGAGACCATCCTTTCTGTAATTCTGATGCACCACTACCCTGCCAATTGCAGCTTCTTTATAATAATCACCCGGAGCAAATATTCTTGTGTAAGCCACAACTTTCTCAGATCCGTCTTCTGTAATGGCATAAAAATGATAAGCCATCATATCTTTACCATCGAGTTCGGGGTAAGGACAATCTTGTTCCACCACAAAAACATTAATTCTCAATTGAAGAATATCATGTAACTCGTGAACACTGAGTTCATCAAATTTTTTTAGGATCCATTTCATCTTTAAGGAAAGTTTTGATTAATCCTGAATTATAAAATCCTTGTGATCATCCCGGTCGAATTCAGGCTGTAAATTTGAATGATTGATATGAAATGAATCTAAAAGTATTTTTTCAACTTTTGCACATATTTTATCAAACTCAGATAATTGAATATCATTTTTAAACTCTATATGGGCCTCAAAATGAATATCGTGATCATTGAGTTGCCAAATATGCACATGATGTATATTGGAGATTTCTTCCAGGGTTAAAATTTCTTTTTGTATCGCATCGATCTCGAGATGTTTTGGTGCGAACAACATCAAAATCTTAAGGGCATCAATGAATATTTCCCAACTCATGTACAATAAATACAAGGAAATGATAATGGTTAACAGCGCATCAATCCAGAATATCGCGTAATATTTCATCAGAAGACCCCCGGCTAAAACAGCAACTGATGTCAGCATATCTGTGATCAGGTGTAAATATGCCGATCGCATGTTTAAATTGTGATTGGCATCTCGTTTGAGTAACAACACACTCAATCCGTTGGCTAAAATAGCTATAAAGGCGAGCCATATAACAATATCAGATGCGATTTCCTGTGTGTTTTTAAACCTTTTAATGGCTTCTATACCTAAAAATACAGCAATAACAATTAAAGTGGCCGAGTTGATAAATGCCGCAATGATCTCTGCTCTTTTAAATCCAAAGGTTTGATGCAGGGTTTGCTTCTTTTTACGACTCAACAAATTGGCAGTATAACTGATGATCAACGAAATAACATCCGATAAGTTATGAACGGCATCCGAAATCAAAGCCAAACTCCCCGAAATAATACCACCTATTATCTGGGAAACAGTAATGATGATATTGAGAATAATGGAAAACAGGAGCCTGTTGCCTGACAATGTTCCTTGCTGATGCGTATGTTGATGACTCATAGAAACCTTAACATTTGTCTGTAGGAATTTTATCTATCCGCTTCTGATGGCGGCCTCCTTCAAATTCAGTGTTTAAAAAAGTATCAACAAATTCCAAACTATCCTCCAAGGAAACGAATCGGGCAGGAATACTTAAAATATTGGCATTATTATGTTGTCTGGCCAATGCCGCCAATTCTTTGTTCCAGCATAAGGCAGCCCTGATTTTCTTATGATGATTGGCTGTCATTGCAGCACCATTGCCACTTCCGCATATAATAATACCCAGATCTGCCTTTCCGCTTTCTACGGCCTCAGCCACAGGATGGATCGTGTCAGGATAATCCATACTGTTTTCATCATCAGTGCCGAAATTAATCACTTCTATTCCGGTACTCTTTAAATGATCTATAATATTAAACTTATATCTCGTTCCTGCGTGGTCATTGCCAATAGCTATTTTCATTTGGTGTAATTTTAATACAAAATTACATTTATTAGAGTAATAAACATAAAATTATTGAATTGTTAATGGAAGCTTATATCACACTCATTTAAAACTACTTATAAATTATATAAAATGTTAATTAAAAAAGGTTTAATTCTGATAAGAAAATTTTGTAAAAAAAATTAATTTACTTATTGATCAAACTCAACCGGGAAACCAAATTTATTTATAAGAATTTAATTGTTTTTTATAAACAATAATGAACACTTTTATCAGCAAATTTTTTAAATTATTTTTCAGACAAATACAGTTAATAATAACTTAATATCATTGTGAATAAAATAAACAGAATATTGATTTATAACACATTAAAAAATTATAGAATGTTAATATTTTTTAAGAACTGATATTTCAAAATAAACAGCACAAAATTTATTGGATATATTAACAAGCTATAATAAACATTATATACCTTTTAAAATTTTAATAAAAACATTATAATATAATATAACTGTTGATAAAAAGTAATTTTTAAACAGGCTGAATCTTCAGTAAGATTGGAAGTAAAATATTTGTCAAACCTCCTCGCTAAAGGTAGTATAATCAAGAGGTGAATCAGTATTGACCTGAGAGCATTCTGTCTGCTTAAAAGTATGATCTATACTTTTTTTGGTCGCATAAATACTCAATCCGAAGATAAGGATGCAGACGATTATTATTTTAATACTGGTTCTCATATACAATAAAGACGAGAATGTTTTTAAAATGTTACAAAAATGTTAAAATTTATGAAATAATAAATGAGATGGCTTCCGGAATCAGAATGATTTCAGCATTTCCTTTACCCAGCAGTTCTCCGTCAGCCTGTATATATGCAGTTGAATTTCCTCGTATAAGTATTGAGCGAACCTGAGAACAATTGGTTTCCTTCATTTGATTGATGCTTCCCTGGTATAATTTTAAAATGTTTCGGATGATTTTATTAAGGCTGATAGATTTAACCAGGGTCATGTCAAAGTGTTGCTTCACATGATTTTTATAGTCTGTAAGTTGCATTCCTGCTCCGGAGTATTGACAGAGCCCTATCGAGATCATCAATAATTCCGTATTTATTTCATGCCCGTCACTGACAATTGAATACATTTGAATGGGATAGTTGGCAAAGCAGGACAAGGCGGTGATTAAGTAAGCCAGTTTCCCCCATTTTTTATATCGATTTACATTTTTAACCACATAGGCGTCAAATCCTATTCCTGCTGCATTGTTAAAATAGATCTTTTTCTCTTCATCTATCAATGTGATCTGTCCTATATCCTGACGAAAGCACTTGTAATTCGAAATTATTTTTATGGCTTTTTCAGGATCAGTGGGAATCTTATAGTTTTTTACCCAGTCATTCCCTGTTCCTGTAGGGATCACGGCCAGCCTTATTTTTTCTCTGTCATTTTTTTCAAGTTGCATGATACCGTTGACCGTATGATGCAATGTACCGTCACCACCAATACAGATCAGATGAAAGTAACCTTTTAAAACAGCCTCTTTCACTAAATCTATTTCATGACGGGGATAATTGGTCCTCACAATTTTGAAACTCAAACCGTACTTTTTCATCAAAGCTTCGATATGACCAATTTTCTTTTTACCCTTACCATTTCCGGAAGTCGGATTAAAAATGACGTACCAATAAAGGTCTAAAGATTGTGGTTTCATTTATGCAAAATACAATTTGTTTTTTATTCACTTTTTAAGGATTCTTGTTTTGATTATAATACGTACTTTTAGGGATTAGAAAAATAGATTTAATGTCAAAGAGAAAAAAAAGAATACCATCACGTAACAAAAATAAAATCAAGGATTTAGATAGAAAAATATTGGAAATTTTTAATCTGAACCCGAATAAAATTCAAAATTATAAACAGATCGCTTCTAAACTGGAAGTGTTCGATACCCAAGGGCGAAATCAGATCATCCAAAAATTAAAGGAACTTGAGGTGGATGACAGAATTGAGGAAGTGTCTATAGGTAAATATATTATTGCAAAAAAAAGGTATTATCACGAAGGCAGGGTAGAGGTTACATCTCGTGGAAATGCTTATGTAATTTGTGATGATCTGGAACATGATGTTTATATCCCCATGCGAAATCTGAATCATGCGCTCAACAATGACATTGTCAAAGTGTATGTATACAAAAGGAGGGTGAATAAAAAACAGGAAGGTGAGGTTATTGAAGTCTTGAAAAGAGCCAAGATTGATTTTGTTGGTGTATTGGAAAAAAGTAAGAATTTTGGTTTTGTAGTACCGGATGATCCGAAAATGTATGCTGATATTTTTGTTTCACCAAAAGACTTGCTGGGTGCAGAAGATGGTGATAAAGTGCTGGCGGAGATCACTGACTGGCCATCAAATTCAAAGAATCCTTTTGGTAAAATACTTAAGGTATTAGGAAAGCCTGGAGATCATGATACCGAAATTCATTCGATCCTTCTCGAATATGGTCTGCCTTATTCTTTTCCGGGGCACGTTGAAACATACGCAGCAGAAATACCTGTAGATATAACTGAAGCTGAAATTGCTAAAAGGAGGGATATGAGAAATGATCTCACTTTTACGATTGACCCCAAAGATGCTAAAGATTTTGATGATGCTTTATCGTTCAAAAAACTGAAAAACGGAAATTATCAGATTGGAATTCATATTGCAGATGTATCCCATTATCTGAAGGAAGATACTGTTCTTGAGGAAGAAGCCTATAATCGTGCCACTTCTGTGTATTTAGTAGACAGGGTTGTTCCGATGTTGCCTGAGATCCTCTCAAATAATGTTTGTTCCTTAAGACCGAACGAGGAAAAACTTACTTTTTCAGTGGTTTTTGAAATGGATAGAAAAGGACATGTATTGGAAACCTGGTTTGGCCGCACAGTGATTTATTCGAACAAAAGATTTACCTATGAAGGAGCACAGGAAATCATTGAATCTGTATCCAATAGTGATGATAAGGAAATAGGAGAAGCTATTTTGATTATGGATGATCTGGCTAAAAAGATCAGAAAAAGAAGAATGCAGCAGGGTGCCATATCATTCGACAAAACTGAGGTTAAATTTGAACTTGACGAGAATGCCAATCCTTTAGGTGTTTATGTAAAGGAATCAAAGGATGCCAATAAACTTATAGAAGAATTTATGCTACTTGCAAATAAGCATGTGGCGCAGTTTATTGGTAAGCAAAAAAAGACCTTTGTCTATCGTGTTCATGACGAACCTAACATTGATAAATTAGTGCTTTTACAGGGTGTGATCAATAAGTTTGGTTATAAAATAGATACGACTTCGAGAGATAGTACGGTTAAAACGCTGAACAGGCTCCTGGCTGATGTTCATGGCAAGGCGGAGTCAAATATGATAGAAACTTTAACCATACGATCAATGAGTAAAGCCATTTACACTACTGATAATATTGGTCATTATGGATTGGCATTTGATTATTACACCCATTTTACTTCGCCTATAAGGCGTTATCCGGATGTGATTGTGCACAGGTTACTGCAATTTTATCTCGATGGAGGAAAATCGGTAAAAGTGGATGAATATGAAGAAAAATGCAGGCATTCTTCAGAAAGGGAGTACATGGCTACCAAAGCAGAGCGCGATTCTATTAAATACATGCAGGTCAAATATATGCAGGACCATCAGAATATGGAATTTTTAGGAGTAATTTCGGGTGTTACAGAATGGGGTCTTTATATAGAGATCATTGATAATAAATGCGAGGGAATGGTTAGAATTAAGGATATTACAAGTGATTATTTTATCTTTGATGAAAAACAATACGCCTTGATAGGACAGGCAAGAAAAAAAATGTACCAACTAGGTGACCAGGTCACGGTAACTGTCAAGCATACGGACCTTGAAAGGAAACACCTGGATTTTAATCTTATAGAAGATTAGAAAAACTGTAACAACGGGAATTTTTTTTTGTCTCATTAATGTTCCTTTCTCGGGAAAGGATATGGATTATAAAAAATAAAGTTTGATTATTAGAAAATGTTAGTTTTATGAAAAGAATTGTTTTTGCATTATTATTTGTTGTGAATATCGCAGTGGCTCAGGAGGAAATAACGATGAACCTGGGAGATTTTCACACGGTTAAAACCTTCAGGGGTTTGCAGGTGGAATTGAAAAAGGGGGATTCTCCCAAAATTGTTATTGATGGTCCGAAGTCTTCAGAGGTCAGCGTTAAAAACAACAATGGAGTTTTAAAAATTTCAATGAATCTGACCCATACTTTTTCGGCCGAGGACGTAATGGTTTATTTGTATTATTCAAAGGAAATTGATGTGATCGATGCCAATGAGGGATCTCATATTTTTTCAGAAGAATTATTTAAACAAACCAAGTTGAAAGCGAATGCTCAGGAAGCAGGGCATATTACCTTGAGGTTGGATACAGAAGAGATTGAGGTAGTTTCAACAACAGGAGGAATGGTAAAACTTGAAGGAGCCTCAGCGCGTCAGCGCGTTAAAGTAAATACGGGTGGAATTTATAAAGGGGAAGAATTAAAATCAGATAATGTTGATGTTTCAGCCCATACAGGCGGATTAGCTTACGTAAATGCCACAGAATTTGCTGATGCCAGTGCCAGTACCGGCGGAATGATCACCCTTACCGGAGACCCGAAAGAATTGAAAAAAAGCGAATCCTTAGGAGGATATGTGAAACAATAGTGAATGAAATATCAATTTTATTAGTAACTTTGTCTTCTAAAATGATAAAATAATGATGTTACAGACGATTTTTTTAGGTATTGTAGGTCCATGGCAATGGATTATCATCGGTTTGGCGATTCTGTTGCTTTTTGGAGGTAAAAAATTACCGGAATTAATGAAAGGGTTGGGAACAGGAATCAAAGAATTCAAAAATGCCACAACCACTGAAGAAGAAGAAGCTAAAAAAGCTGAAGAAAAAAAGTAAGACCAATTTAAGGCATATTAAAAACCCCAAACCATAAGGCTTGGGGTTTTTTTGTACGAATATTTTTTTATGATTTCTTTTTATTTATTTCATTAATCTTATTGGCAGCCAGCAGGGATGCGGTCATATCGTTGAGCATATTGCTTGCTGCATTGGGGTTATTAGGTAATAAGATCAAGTTGCTTTCGCTTTCAGAACCAATTGCCTGAAGGGTGTCGTAATGCTGCGTGATCACAATAAGAGCAGAAGCTTCCTGTGAGTTGATTCCGGCTTTGTTTAAAGTATCAACACTTTCTTCAAGACCTTTTGCAATTTCTCTTCTTTGATCTGCAATTCCTTTTCCCTGCAGTCTTTTGCTTTCTGCTTCGGCTTTGGCTCTTTCAACAATTAATATGCGCTGGGCGTCTCCTTCGTGTTGTGCGGCCACTTTTTCTCTTTCAGCTGCATTGATCCTGTTCATGGCTTGTTTAACAGAGGAGTCGGGATCAATATCTGTTACAAGGGCCTTTATGATATCATAACCATAGTCAAGCATTGCCTCTTTCAGGTCTCTTTTTACAGCAAAAGCAATGTCGTCTTTCTTTTCGAATACATCGTCCAGGATCATTTTTGGAATTTCTGCCCTGACCAGGTCAAAAATATAGGCCGTCAATTGTTCATGCGGATTCTGTAAGCGGTAATATGCATCATAAACCTTGTCTTTTAATATCTGGTACTGTACTGATATTTTAAGCTGTACAAACACATCATCGTTGGTTTTGGTCTCTACCACCACATCCAACTGTTGTATTCTCAAACTAAGCCTTGCTGCGATGCGGTCAATCAGAGGAATCTTGAAGTGCAGACCGGCCGACCTTATGCTTTGAAACTTCCCAAAACGCTCAATGATAAAGGCTGTTTGTTGTTTTACAATAAAGAGTCCTAAGATGAGAATGAGTAATATTATTACAATAATCGGTATACTTGTGATCATAAAAGTGAATTTAATATTGTGACTAATAAAGTTACGAATAAATATTTCATTTTAACCGTAAAGGCACAAAGGAAAATTAAATCACTATTTTTGAATCTTAAAAACTATCCAGTATTCATGAAAAGATTTCTTACCTATTCCGTTGTTTCCATTTTTATCATTTTTTTGATCTATATTTTGTTCATTTATTTTGTGACTTTCAGCGAAGGGTACAGAGCCGGAGAACTCATTAAAATTTCAAAAAGGGGATTGGTGTTCAAAACCTGGGAAGGGCGCCTGAGCCAGGGGGTCTCAGAAGAGCAGCAATTCAATTTTTCAGTTCAGAAAAAGGATAAGGAGGTATTGGAGAAACTGAAAGAATTCCAGGGTAAAAGAGTAAAACTTACCTACATAGAACGCTTTGGTACGTTTTATTGGCTTGGTGACACAAAGTATTATGTCAAAGAAGTAGAAGTTCTCAGTAACAATAAAGACTCAGATGACGATGAATGATTCATTTAAATCAACCAAAAGTTCTGAAATTGTTTTGACAGAATTAATGTTGCCCTCTCACACGAATTTTAGCGGTAAAATTCACGGGGGATTCATTTTGTCGCTCATGGACAAGGCGGCTTTTACAGCTGCTTCCAAATTTTGCGGGCGTTATTGCGTAACTGCTTCTGTTAACCGTGTGGATTTTTTAAACCCTATCGAAGTCGGGGAGTTGGTCACTTTAAAGGCTAAAATCAATTATGTGGGAAGGTCCTCCATGGTGGTTGGTATACGCGTGCTTTCTCAAAATCTGCAAACAGGTAAACAAAAACATTGCAATTCGTCCTATTTTTCAATGGTGGCCAAAGACGAAAATGGTGTGAGTTGTTCGGTTCCGGGATTGATCATCTCAGACAGAAATGATCTGCGCAGGTTTTTAAGATCAATTGAGCATATCAATAACCGTAAAAACAGAAAAGCAGTTTATGATCAGGCTAATTTCAATCCTGAGAATTACAAGGAGGCCCTGAAAGGCTATAATGTTAAAATGGAGCTGTGAGCTAAAATTTAGGGAATCAACCTATATTTTCCAGCGCTGTGTCGATTCTTTTCAATGTTTCCCCCTTACCTATCATCGATACTATTTGTGGCAAATGAGGACCTTTTAAAGCGCCTACAAGGCTCAGTCTTAAAGGCTGCATCACTTGACCAAAACCAATTTCACTTGTATTGATCCAGCTTTTAATGACCTGTTCTATGTTTTCGGAAGAAAAATCATCTGTTCCTCTAAGGATTGAACTTAATTCTTCCATGATTTTTGGTGTATCTTCCTTCCAGTTCTTTTTTACTGCTTTGGGATCGTACGAAGAAGGTGATATAAAAAAGTAGTCAGAAAGGTCCCAGAATTCTTCTACAAAAGTCGCCCTTTCTTTGATCAGTGAAATAACATTAACGATATATTCCATATCAAAGGAGGCCTCAGGAGCAGCTTTGAGTTGCTTCTTCAGCAAAGGCACAAACAATTCAGCCAGTTCCTCATTGCTCTTCCTGATCAGGTACTGATGCTGAAACCACTTGGTTTTATCTGCATCAAATTTTGATCCTGATTTTCCAACTTTTTCCAGTTCAAATGCCGAGATCAATTCTTCCAGGGTGAACAACTCCTGTTCGGTACCGGGATTCCATCCCAAAAAGGCCAGCATATTTACAAATGCTTCAGGAAAATACCCGTCTTCACGGTAACCTTTTGACACTTCACCTGTAGATTCACTGGTATATTCCAAAGGAAAAACGGGGAATCCGAGTTTGTCTCCGTCTCTCTTGCTCAATTTACCTTTTCCGGTAGGTTTGAGGATCAGTGGCAAGTGTGCGAATTCGGGGGTATCCCATTCAAAGGCCCTGTACAAGAGCACGTGCAGTGCCATAGAGGGCAACCATTCTTCACCCCTGATCACATGGGTGATCTCCATTAAATGATCATCCACAATATTGGCCAGGTGGTAGGTGGGCATGCCGTCTGATTTGAACAGTATTTTATCGTCGAGCACATTGGTATCGATCTTCATTTCTCCGCGAACCATGTCTTTGAGCTGCAAAATTTCGTCGGTTGGCGTTTTAAACCTGATAACATATTTTTCACCTGCATTGATTTTTTGCGCGACCTCCTCTTTTGACAGGGTAAGTGAGTTTTTTAATTTCAGTCTGTTGTGCCAGTTGTAAATAAAGGTTTTTCCTTTTTCCTTGTGATTTGTTCTGTGATAATCAAGCTCTTCTGCCGTATCAAAGGCGTAATATGCCCTCCCGGTGGCGATAAGCTGATCTGCATACTGAGCGTAGAGGTGTTTTCTTTGAGATTGACGATAAGGTCCGTAACCACCGTCTTTTCCCGGCCCTTCATCATAAGGGATGTGACTCCAGTTCAAGGCATCTACAATATACTGTTCAGCATTGGCGACGTACCTGTTCTGGTCCGTATCTTCAACTCTTAAAATAAATGTGCCCTGATGTTTTTTGGCAAACAAATAGTTGAAAAGGGCTGTTCTTACCCCCCCAATGTGCAGTGGTCCTGTCGGACTCGGTGCGAATCTTACTCTTACTTTTTTTGACATGCCCGTATTTTTATGCGGCAAAGATAATTGGTTAAAGTTTTTTTATTCCTATTCAGGCTTAAAATTTATAATTGTATTTTTGTTTAAATATAAGATTACGAAATGAAAGGAATAAAATGGTTTATACTAATGATCTTTCTGGTAGGCACGCAACAGATGATTACCGCACAAGACTGGGCTGATTTGAATCGATTTAAAAAGAAAAATATGGAGCTGGGTTTACCAAAGCCAGGAGAAGAGCGAATTGTGTTTATGGGTAATTCCATTACCGAAGGTTGGACAGCCAAAGACCCTGAGTTTTTTGATGACCCTGCTTTAATCAACAGGGGAATCAGCGGGCAAACCACGCCGCAAATGTTGTTGCGCTTTCGTTCGGATGTGATCGACCTGAAACCTAAGGTTGTTGTTATCCTTGCAGGGACCAATGATATAGCGGGCAACACCGGTCGTATGACGCTTGAAGAGACCAGGGATAATATTATTTCCATGGCTGAATTGGCAAAAGCTAATGGAATCAAAGTCATTATATCATCTGTACTTCCGGCCTATGATTATAGTTGGAAACCCGGAATGGAGCCCAATATTAAGATTCCGCAACTAAATGCTTTACTGAAGGACTATGCCTTTAAGAACAATATTCTTTATCTGGATTATTTTTCCGCTATGGCGGATGACCGCAACGGGCTGCCTTTGGCATATGCCGAAGACGGGGTTCATCCAACGAAAAAAGGCTATGATGTGATGAAGCCACTGGTTCTCAACGCCATCAGGCAAGTGTTGGATTAAACAGTCTTAAAGTTATTTCCATTCAAATTCTCCGTGCTCAATGCTCCAGTCATTTCCAAAAAAACCTGCACATTTAACAGCCGAGGAGCCGTTTGTAAGTACTTGGTTGTCAAATAGAAGCACATCTGGAAAGGTGGTGCCATTGACCAGATAATGATTCATATAGGCGGCTTTTGCTCCTGTCATACCAGTTGCTGTTACAACGCCTATGCTAGCAATGTTGGAATCGTTTCTGGGCACTACGAAATACATGCCCCATTGTTTTCCGGTTATTTTCTTTCCATTAAAGTTTACTTCATTATCGGAAACCTGAATAGGACTGTTCTTTAACAAAAGTTTCCAGCTTGCATTATTGTCTTTGTTTCCATAAATGATGACGTTGCGATCGCCGTATTTTTTCAAATTAAATTCGGTATCCCGAACAATTTCAATGTTTCCATTGGCTCTGTACCAAAACGTCTCAGCATCAAATCTCGCTCTGTTATAATACCACTCATTTTCTGTATCAGTTCCTTGGCTCCCGTAAACAAGCACAACCCTGTTTCTAAAGGCATCTTTAAAACCACCATTTCGGTGAGGTCCTTTCTCCATTGCTGAAGGAGCCTCTGACAGTTGCCATTTACCATCTGATTTTTTAAAATAATTTCTCTTTCGTTCCGTTATTTTCAATTCGGTATCATCTAAGGTTATTGTGTTAATGCTGTCATTTATTTGGCTGAGATCCATCTCGAGCAGTGAAGTATTATTTGTTTCCAAAATGATTCCATCTTGTTTTTTAAAATGGAAGGAACTAATATCAAAAGCCTTTTCCTGCTGATGAATCGTAATAAAATTTGATTTGGCTGAAACGCCCGGCGATCCGGTATAAAATTCCAGCTCGCTGAGATCAGAAGGATCCTTGATCGTTCTTTGCTCAAAAAAATCAAAGATGGGTTTCCAGTCCACACTGTGGTCCCCGTACCAATGGGTTCCGCCGGGATATTCATAATAGGTAAAGTCGCTGTGAAACCTTCCCAGTCTTTCTCTCATGTCTCTGGCCAGATAAGTTGGCACTACATTATCAAGCTCTCCGTGTAAAACATAAACGCCAAAATGTTTGTAGTTTTTGATCAATTTTAAAGTTCTGCTTGGCGTTCCGGCTCTTGTAATAAGGCTTTCCACAGGGCTTGGAGCCCTTTCTGTTTTTAAGCGTTCCACAACTTTTGGCGTCAATCCGAATCGATTTAAATCCTCGGCCGGCATTTCTAAACGCCTTTTGATAAAACTGTCTCTGTACAATAAGAGGTCCGGATATCCGGCACAAGGTGCGATGGCCGCGAAATGATCAGGATAAGTAGCGCCGAGATACCAGGTGCCATGGCCCCCCATAGAATGCCCCGTCAGATATATTTTTTTTAAATCGGGTTTAAAGATATTCTTGGCATCGGCCAAAACCTCCAGGGCATCTAACCTGCCCCAGTCTTCCCAGGCAAAACCGAAAGGACGACGGTTGGTTGGGGCTACCAGGTTTCCCCAGTCTTTTTTCTTATAGGCATTAGCCTGGTTAACTGCTTCAACAGAAGCCCCGTGTACCGATAGAAACAGTGCCTGCTTTTCTGATTGAATGTCAGTAGAAGGGGCTACGCTGTAATATTGAACACTTCCGTCAATATCACTCAGTAAAGTGCGTTTATGATGTTGATTTTTTGATTTTAACTGCAGATCAATTTCCTGAGAATCTACCAATGTATTTTTTTGATCAAAAAGACGAAGATCAAGTATGATTTTTCCTTCCTTATCCAAAGGAGACCCCATGGCGATTTTAATGGGTATTTTTCTCACGCTCATCGGCGGGACAGCGGGTGTACTTGTTTTGATCCTGCTTTCGTCAATTCTGGCCTCAACAGTATAATCGGTCAACCAATTTTCTGAGGTATTCACAACTCTTATGGCACCTAAATACTCTTTTTCAGGGCTTTCAATCAAAAGATCGGGCATGGTAAGGTCCCGGCTGGTAAACTGTACCTCTTGAGAAGGCTCGATGAGTCTGGCCCTTACCCTTGGGAATCTGCCAACTTTTAATACAAAAACATTGATTCCCTTCTTTAATTTTAAAGGGATCAGGTTCCAGCCAAAATCATAATGGTCTCCTTCATGAGGCAAGCCGTTGATCAGGATCAGGGAATGCCCTGAAGCTTCAAATATCACTGTCTTTTCTGATTTGGAATCATATTTAAGAAATACATAGCTGGATCTGAGGTTGCCATCATTAAAACTGTTTGTGCTATCTGTTTTAATTGATGTCCATTGCATATTATTTCCTAAAAAATCAATGTCAAAAGAGCTGTTATTTTCAGGTAAATAAGCATCATCGAATAGAAATTTGCTGAAGACCGGGTCTTCCGGAAAACTGGCCGAGTTAAAATTGAATGTTGGAATTTTTAAAGCCAGACCTTTTTGAAACACATGGATCAGCTTTCCTTCCTGAATATCATTAATTTTTTCCTTACCGAAGTATTCCACAATATTGCCCGTTTTCTGCTGGGCGAATACGATAGATTGGGAAAGAGTGAAACACAATAAAATGGCCAGAATTTGACATTGAAATTTACGCATAACGTTCTTTTTGATTAGCAATCAAATATCGCTAATAAAGAGAGAGAATTGAAATATTTTAGACAAACAACCTCTTTTCATATTCAAATAGTAGCGAAAATAACGGGCAGACCGACCTTTTCATAAGAATTTGAATTCCTGAACAGCCATAATAGGTTTGAGCCGGAGGTGATATTTAGATCTGTCAGAGGCAATTATTTTATTTTAACATTTTACTAAAATTCTATTTAAAGATTAATCGTAATTTTAGCTTTTGATATTGGATCATTACAATCACATACATGAAAAATTAAAAGGTTTCATTCGGAAGTACTATACCAATGAGATCATCAAAGGAAGTATTTTGTTTCTTTCCTTCGGCTTGCTCTATCTTATTTTTACTTTGATTGTGGAGTATTTTCTGTGGTTGAAACCAATCGCAAGAACCTTTTTATTCTGGATTTTTATTGCGATAGAGGCAGGTTTATTGTTTTTTTTCATTCTGCACCCCCTGCTCAAACTTGCAGGTCTTGGAAAAACACTCTCAGAGCAAGAGGCCTCAAGAATCATAGGTTCACATTTTAAAGGAGTGGATGATAAATTGCTGAATGTGCTGCAGCTCAGGGAGAGCCATGAAGATACTGACCTTCTGGTCGCAAGTATAGAACAAAAATCTGCAGAACTGGAAAACTTCACTTTTAAAAGGGCGATTAATTTTAAAGCAAATACCGCTTATTTGAAGTACCTTCTGATTCCAGCATTGATTTGGGTATTGATCTGGATTACAGGGAATAAGTCCCTCTTGACCCAAAGTTTTAATCGAGTGGTTCACCATCAGACCGTTTTTATTCCTCCGGCGCCTTTCTATTTTGAAATCGCGAACGAGAAACTGGAAACGGTTGAAGACAAATCTTTTGTTTTAAAATTCAGAACGGTTGGAGAAGTTGTGCCCGATGATGTAAGAATTGTTTACAAAGGGCAAAGTTATTTTGTGAATTCAGGAGAGGATAATCTGAAGCAATACATTTTTGAATTTCCCGATCAAGACATCGATTTTCATCTCGAGGGGAACAATGTGCTGTCGCAGCCGTATCGGCTTAAAGTAGTGGCAGCCCCAAAGATTACAGATTTTGGAATGCAACTGACTTTCCCATCCTATCTTAAAAGGGAGCCAGAGGCCATCAGCAACACGGGTAATGCAAGGGTTCCGGTTGGAACAGAGATCAATTGGGTTGTTTTGTCTCAAAACACCGAAAACATAGAATTTGTAGTTCCGGGTTCCGGTGAAGATGGATCAGTAAAACCTGCGATCGAAAAAATGAAGCAAGACGCAGAAGGGACTTTTTCTATCACAAAGGAAATAAACAGGGGCATGCAGTACGAAATTCGATCTTCGAATTCGAACTTGAAGGATTATGAAAAATTATCATATGTGCTGGAGGTAGTCAGGGATGAATATCCAAATATATTTGTGCGTTCTGACATCGATTCTGTGAAGAGGGCACCGATACAGTTTTTAGGGCAACTCACCGATGATTACGGTCTTTCAAGGCTTCAGGTTGTTGCAAAGAGCCTGGAAAACGGAGTACAGAGCATCGGTCAGATTGAAATAGGTCGGGATGATTTTGAAGAATTTTACTATGTATTTCCCGGTGGACTTCTTTTGGAAGAGGGCCACTCCTATGAAGTTTATTTTGAAATTTTTGATAATGACGGCATCAGGGGTCCAAAAAAATCAATATCCCAGTCATTTTTCTACAAGAACAAAACCACCGATGAACTGGAAGATGAGATATTACAGGAACAAAAGGAAGGGATAGAGAACCTGGAGAATTCAAAACAGACAAGGGAACGCATGGAGAAATCACTTGATGAATTCTCTGAGAAATTGAAGAATAAGGAAAATACCGACTGGAATGATAAGAAGAAATTGGATGACTTTCTAAAAAGACAAAGGAGTTACCAGGAAATGATGGACAAGCAAGTGGATAAAATGCAAGAGAACCTAAATGAACTGGATGACGAGGACAATCCCTCATTAGAGGAAAAAAGGCAGGATTTAAAAAATCGCTATGAAGAGCTAAAGGCCTATAAAGAAAAGGAGGAATTGATCAGGGAGTTGGAAAAGCTGGCAGAGAAGCTCCAAAAGGAGGACCTGATCGAAAGAATTGACAAACTAAAGGAACAATCAAAACAAGAACAACGCTCGCTTGAAAGGATTTTGGAATTGACCAAGCAATTTTATGTAGAGAAAAAGACGGCCAGACTAGCCAAGGAACTTCAAGAATTGTCAGAAGAACAGTTGAAGCTTTCTACAGAAGAGAAGAACAATGCTTTGGAACAGGATAAAATGAACCAAAAATTTGATGATATTCAAGATGATTTCGAGGAATTAAGGGAGCAAAATGAACAATTGAAAAATCCGATGGATTTAATTGAAAGCAAGCCGGATGAGAAATTGATTGAAATGGATATGAAGGAAGCTGCAGAATCTCTTGAAATGGGAACTGAAAAAGAAGGATCAGAGCGAAAGAAAGAAATGGATAAGGCTAAGGAAAAACAGCGAGCTGCTGCCAAAAGAATGAAGGAGCTTGGAGAGAAAATGGAGGCCGGATTGATGGAAATGGAGATGCAGGGCATGGAAGAGAACATTGAGGATCTGCAGCAAATATTGAAGAACTTGCTTGTATTCTCTATTGATCAGGAGGAACTCATGCTTTCGTTTGAGGAAGTAGATGATCGAAATGCGGACTTTCCTGAGAAACTTAAGGAACAAGTATTACTGAAGGATTATTTTGAGCATATTGATGACAGTTTGTACACTTTGTCATTACGCATGGTAAAATTAAGCTCAAAGATTCAGGAGGACCTGAGCAGTGCACATTATAATTTGGATAAGTCACTTGAGAATATTGCAGAGAACAGAATTCAACAGGGGAGGACTAATCAGCAATATACGATGACTGCAGCCAATAATTTGGCTGATTTGTTAAGTGATATGCTTCAAAATCTTCAAAACCAACGGCCTGGTTCAGGCAAGGGTAAGGGCAAAGAGGGAGAATTGAGCCTGCCCGATATTATTAGGCAACAGAAGGACATGATGCAAAAGATGAAGGAAGGCCTTGACGAGCAGAAGGGTCAGGGTAAGAAGGGAAAGGAAGAATTGACCGGGGAACAATATCAAATGTATCAGGAGCAAAAGATGATCAGGGATCAGTTGCAGGAATTGATAGACAAGCAGGGGAGTGGGGGAACAAAGGGAAAATCTGTGATGCAGCAAATGGAAATGCTTGAAAAAATACTGTTGGAAAAGGGTATAGGTGCTGAAGCCATCCAAAGAATGCAACAATTGGAGCATGAGTTGCTGGAACTTGAAAATGCGGCAATGTTGCGTGATAAGGATAAAAAGAGAGAGTCAACAACCGGAGAGCAAAGTCCTTCGGGAAAAAGAATAAAGAATCTTGAGTTGAATGATTTGTATCGTCCATCTGATGAGATGCTAAGGAGAAAAAGGCTTGAAATGTCTCCGGAGTATCGTGAAAAAGTAAAAATGTATTTTGAATCTGAAAAATTGTAATAAACGATGATAGCCTATTCTATAATTGGAAAGTTTGATTTACAGGATCAGGATTCACTCAGCTCATGGATCACTTTTGTGCTGGACCAGGAAGGTAAAGAACTGGGAGAAATAAACTATATTTTTTGTGATGATGATTATCTGCTAGAAATAAATGTTAAAACATTGAAACACAATACGTTAACAGACATAATAAGTTTTGACTACACCTTGGGTAATGTCGTGTCAGGTGATATTTACATCTCTTATGATCGGGTGGTTGATAATTCAGAAACTTTAGGTGTTTCATTTATTGATGAGCTGCACCGAGTAATGGTTCACGGTGTGCTCCACTATTGTGGTTACCAGGATAAAACTGAGGAAGACAAGAAAGGTATGCGGTCTAAAGAAGATTATTACTTATCTTTGCGGACTTTTTGACCAACTGATAAAATGTTTCACGTGAAACAATGAATGATGAATTTGTTTGAAACCCCATATGATGTAATCGTTGTCGGGGGTGGCCATGCGGGCAGCGAGGCCGCCGCTGCCGCTGCCAATCTTGGCGCAAGGACTTTATTGGTTACCATGAGCCTCCAGAATATAGCACAGATGAGTTGCAATCCTGCCATGGGCGGCATCGCCAAAGGACAGATTGTTCGTGAGATTGATGCCTTGGGAGGATACAGTGGGATCATTACAGATAAGACTGCGATTCAATTTAAAATGCTCAATAAGTCAAAAGGGCCTGCCATGTGGAGTCCAAGGGCACAGAGCGACAGAATGCGTTTTGCTGAATCCTGGAGAGAGCAGCTGGAGCAAACTGAGAATCTCGATCTGTTTCAGGATTCTGTCAATGGTTTGCTATTTGAGGGTGACCGTATACTTGGGATCAAAACCCAGTTGGGTCTTTGCATAAAGGCTAAAACGGTAATTGTGACTGCCGGAACTTTTTTGAATGGAAGAATTCACATTGGCGACAAGACTTATGGCGGTGGCAGGGCAGGTGAAGGATCTTCTACCGGTATTACAGAAGATCTGGTTGCCAAGGGATTTTCTTCAGGGAGGATGAAGACAGGTACACCCCCAAGGGTGGATGCCCGGTCTCTTGATTTCACCAAGATGATTGAACAGCCCGGTGATGAGGTTCCTTCAAAGTTTTCATATACAGACACCAGGCCCTTGAAGAAACAAAGGTCTTGTTATATGGCTTACACTTCCCAGGAGGTGCACGATCTGTTGCGTGAAGGCTTTCATAATTCTCCTATGTACACCGGAAGGATAAAGGGCGCAGGTCCGAGATATTGTCCTTCCATAGAAGACAAGATTGACCGTTTTGCAACCAAAGACAGGCACCAGTTGTTTGTTGAACCCGAGGGCTGGAACACAACAGAAATTTATGTCAACGGTTTTTCAACGTCTTTGCCGCATGAGGTCCAGTTTAAAGCTCTTAGAAAGGTTGTGGGTTTTGAGAATGTTAAATTCTTAAGGTTTGGATATGCGATTGAATATGATTATTTTCCTCCTACACAACTACAAAAAACGCTGGAAACAAAGTTAATCGAGAATCTTTATTTTGCGGGTCAGATCAACGGGACCACAGGTTATGAGGAGGCAGCAGCTCAGGGCCTGATGGCCGGTATTAATGCTGCCTTGAAAGTGAAGGGAAAGGATCCTTTTATTTTGCAGAGAGATGAAGCTTATATCGGGGTATTGATTGACGACCTGATCACAAAGGGAACTGAAGAACCATACCGGATGTTTACCTCAAGGGCAGAATACAGAACCTTGTTGCGTCAGGACAATGCGGATTTGAGATTAACACCCAGGTCATACGCTATAGGGCTTGCCTCACAAGAAAGGATGGAAAGAGTGCTGGCAAAGCAGGAAAAAACAGATTTGTTCATCAACTTCCTCAAGACTACCAGTATCAGGCCGGAAGAGGTGAATCCTATATTGAATGTAAAAGATTCTGCACCAATTCAGCAATCCATGAAAATGTTTAAGATTGCTGCAAGGCCACAACTGGATTTCAGCGATATCAGAAAGTTTCCTCATGTTGAAAGTTTTATTGCTGAGCACGGTATCGACGAAGAGGTAATTGAACAAACTGAAATTCACGTAAAGTATTCTGGCTATATTGAAAAGGAAAGGAATTCTGCGGATAAATTGCAGCGGCTGGAGAACATTACAATTCCTGGAAATTTTGATTATGGAAAAGTGAAATCCATTTCCTATGAGGCGCGTGAAAAGCTTTTGAAAATACAGCCCACAACAATTTCTCAGGCAAGCAGAATATCAGGAGTATCCCCGAGTGACATTTCTGTTTTGTTGGTTTACATGGGCAGGTAATATAATTTATGGACTACGGGATGAAAGGGATGACTTCAAAAGAAAACCAACTTATTGCCGATCAAAAAAAACTCCAGCTTTTTTTAAAGTGTCAGGACCACGGTGTTTCACGTGAAACATTTGAACTTTTTTTGGATCCGGATAAGCAAATGCTGGTAACTCTTCCACAACCAGACCTAAATGATCTGCCCTCCTATTATGAGAGTGAAGACTATATTTCTCATACAGATTCCACACGAACTGTGGTTGATAGGGTCTACCAGTTTGTAAAGAATTATTCCGTGAAGAAAAAACTGCGTTTGATCAACTCGCTGATAGATCGCGAAGGAAGCATTCTGGATATTGGTTGCGGCACTGGAGATTTTTTGGCGGTTTGTCAGAAAGGAGGATGGCGTATCAGCGGAATTGAGCCCAATGAAAAGGCCAGGACAATTGCTTCGGGTAAAATTGGTAATCAGGGAGCTGTTACCGAAGCAATAGATGCTTATCTGAAAACCCATAAAGAAAGTTTTGATGTGATTACGATGTGGCACGTACTTGAGCATGTTCCAGATCTCGAGCAGTATATAGAGCAGTTAAAACTTTTGTTAAAACCTGATGGATGGCTTATTGTTGCCGTACCCAATTTCAATAGTTATGACGCCAAGCACTACAGAGAATTTTGGGCGGCCTATGATGTGCCTCGGCATCTTTGGCATTTTAGTGATTTCTCGATAAAACAAATCTTCCAGGGATTTGGCTTTAAGGTGAAACGTATTCTTCCCATGGTATTCGATTCTTTTTACGTTAGCATCTTATCCGAAAAATATAAATCAGGGAAAACAAATTTGCTAAAGGCTTTTCGGATCGGGTTGATTTCAAATTTGAAGGCCAGGCACTCAAAACAATACTCTTCCCTCATATATTTGATAAAAAAGGCCACTTAGCCATTTTTAGAAGGTTTAAGAGCTTTTAAGCGCTTTCGAAACACGATGGCACTTGATTTTATCAAAAGACGCTTAAAACGAGCTCAGTAAAGCCGGATTAAATAGAGGAGCTTTATGTAAGTTCCATTTAGAATAAATATATCCTATTAACTTTTAAGACCTCGTAATTCGCTAAACTTTTTGACAAATAATCAAATCATTATTTTACATTTGCCAGCAGAATTCAAAATTATATCTAAATGAAAAATTTATCAATAGTATTTGCCTTGATGATGTTAATGGCTTCTTGTACCCAGGTTAAGATTGCTTATGTGGACGTGGAGGAAATACTCAAGGAGTATGAAGGATCAAAAAAGGCGGAAGAAGAAATGAAGGCTCAGTCTGAAGAAATATCAAGGCAGCTTGATCAATTGGCTGTTCCGTTTCAACAGAAGGTCCAGGAATACCAGCAAAATCAGCAAAACCTTTCTGCAGCTGAAAGACAGAAGCAGGAGAACGAATTGATGCAGCAGCAGCAAATGATTCAGCAGCAGCAGCAAATGGCACAGCAGCAGGTGCAGGCAGCTGGTCAGGAAAAGATGGATAAGATCAATAGTGACATCGAAGACTTTTTATCTGACTATGCCATGTCAAAAGGATTTACATATATCCTTGGTTCATCTGAACAAACCAAAAGTGTAATGTACGGGGAAGCCTCTTTAGATATTACCGAAGAAGTCATCAACGCATTAAATGAAAGTTACAGCATAGAAAAACCTGCAGATACTACATCGGTCAAAGAACCGGTTCCTGTAAACTAGAATAAAATCTTAACAATTCGAAAGAGCCCGATTTTTATCGGGCTTTTTTTATGCCCAGACTTCTCTTGTTGTACCTCAATTATTTTTAAACCCACACATAATTTTATTTTGTTTTCTACGTTATTAACACACTGTTGATAAGTTGAAATGAGTGAAATATCGGAAAAAAAGATTTCATTTAAAAGTTCATCAACGGTAGATTACTAAAGCAAATATTTGAAATACAAACGATTATAAGTATTATATTATGAAAAGGGGATCCATATTTATTTTTTTTCTAGCCAGCTTTTTGCAAGTCGCAGGACAGTCAATGGGCAAGTATCAAATTAAGTTTTTAGAGGTGAATAAGAAAAACTCTGATTACGGAGTTGCTATTCTGGATGAAAATAAATTGATATTTACATCGGCCGATCACAAAGTTACATCGGCTCGAAAAAATTACAATCCGAGAAAAGATCTTTTTGTCGGAGATATTGATTTTGACGGTGAAATAAAAAATGTGAAACGCGTTTCAAAGGAAATTAATAAAAATTTCAATCAGACGGGTGTTGCTTATACCAAGGATAAAAAAACCGTTTACTTTAGCAGAAACAAATACTGGAAGAAACTAAAGAAACAAAATTTACCAAAAAACAAAAGACTGACCTTATATAAAGCAGATGTCGACGAGGATGGAAATTGGTCCAATATTGAAAAGCTTCCATTTAATAAGAATAAAAATTCTACAGGCTATCCGATGCTAAATGCTGATGATAGCAAATTGTATTTTGTTTCTGACAGATTGCCCTCCAAAGGAAATACTGATATTTTTGTTGTTGATATTTTGGATGACGGCAACTACAGTAAACCAAGAAACCTTGGCCTAAATGTGAACACCGAAGGGAATGAGACCACTCCTTATATTACTAAGGAAAACATTTTGTATTTTTCATCAGACGGCCATGAAGGCCAGGGGAAACTTGATGTTTTTGCTGTTGAGGTATTTGAGAACTCAACCTCAGAAGTATACCAGCTGGCTTCACCTATTAATAGTATCAATGATGATTTTGCCTATATCGTGAACGAAGACAACAATCAGGGATTTTTTACATCAAATCGTTTACAGGGTGAAGGTTTTAATGATCTTTATTCTTTTACACTTGAAGAAGATGTCAGACCTGTTGATTGTTTTATAACAGTAGACGGAAAAGTAAGAGACAAAGAATCTTATGAGGCGCTTTCGGGAGCAACCGTAGATCTTTATACCCTTGAAGGAGAATTAATTGAATCAGTTTCTACCTATAATGACGGAACCTATAAATTTACCGTTTCCTGTGCAAAAGAATACCAGTTGATCGCCTCAAACCCAAATTATCTGGACGATAAAAAGAGGATCGAAATTCTGGAAGAGAATTATCATACAGCCTTACACACCAATATGGACCTGAGCAGAATCGCCAGGAAGAAACCCGCGGTTGAAAGCTTGTCACCAATCTATTATGAATTTGACGCTGCGACCATTACACAGGAAGCTGCAAGAGAAATGGACAGGATCGTGGATATCATGAAGACGAATTCCAACCTTATTATTGAGGCCTCATCTTTTACAGATTCACAGGGATCAGATGCCTATAACATCGAACTTTCTAAAAGACGTGCAAGAGCTGCAGTTGAATATTTGAAAGCGCAGGGTATTGATGAGAGCAGAATAAGGTCTCAAGGATATGGTGAAGAAAAATTGATCAACCAGTGTGTGAATGGTGTAGAGTGTATGGATGAAGCACATCAGATGAACAGACGAACGGAATTTAATTTTGTAAACATTCCTGATGTTGGTAAACAGAAAAATCAAAGCAAACCGAAAACCAAAGTCGCATTGCAGGAGCATAAACAAGAAGCTCAGAAAGTTTTTGAAACGGAGCATATAGAAAAGAAGCAAGAAGTGACCGAGGTGAATTCAACCGAAAATCTGGCTGAGGAAGCCCTCGCAGCAAATGAAGTTGCGGAGGAGGAAACAGTTGAAAATGTGGTTGAAGTTCCAGCAGAGATGGAAAAAGTGACTGCCATAGAAAAACCAAAAACATCGCAACTAAAAGTAGCAGCAGTTGATCATGAAATTACCGCCCCAGTTGTGCTTAAAAAGGCAGTTATAAAAGAACCGGAAGCTGTGGTTAAGGTTGCAGAGGAGCAAGAAGAAGTAGCCGAAAAAGAAATGCAAACGGAAGCCTTGGCAATAAGTGCAGAGGAGAATGAAGAAGTAGTTGAAAAAGAAATGCAAACTGAAGCCTTGGCAATAAGCGCGGAGGAGCAAGAAGAAATAGTTGAAAAAGTGATAGAGGCGCCTTTGAAAGAAACAAGCGAAATTGCTCAAAACGAAGAGATTTCAGAAGTTTCGGAGGATCATGAAATTGAAAATGAGCCCGAGGTAGCAGCAGTGCAAGAAGAGAAATCATTGATAGAAGAAGAGAAGGAGGAATATGCAAAACTTGCTGTTGCAACCGAAGAGCTGCCTGAAAAGGAAGTTAAGGAAGCGGTGATTATCAATTATAATTCATCTATCGTGGCGACCAATCCTGAAAGTAATAAGGTATTGAATTATATCGGCACAGAAAAGGTCAAAATGATTGAGCAGCTTACTGCACTTGAAAAGAAATATGAGGAAGCAATTCCAAAATACCCGAAATTGTCGGATTCGCTGCAGGTTGAAAAAGGAAAAATTGCAGAGGTGATTACCAAAGCCAAAGAATTAGAAGAAACGGGCTGGTCTAATATCATTGAGTATAAGAATAACGTTTTACATTTTAAAAAGCGTTTTAGAGACCTGATGGTGATGAATGGCAGAAACAGGACTGCTGGAAGCAGTTCTTCAAGGGCCGAGAGACAACTGGCGCATGCCCCACGAACCAATAATGATGCGGAGCAGATGAAGGTGGCTACACCAATAGAGTCAAAGGTCGCAGAGATGGAGGAAAACCTGAGTGTTGACAATGTCAGGATAACAGCCATGAAAATGAATGGCAATGGTAAATATCAAAAAACCAATAATGCGAATAAAACGGATCTTATTAAGGTAAGTTTTAAACTGCTCAGCAATGAAAAGGTACATTCGGGTCAGAAAGAGGCACATTTGGTTTTGCAAAACCCTGAAGGAATCGTAGAGGAGGCCAAAGGAATTTTCAAAATGAAAGACAGTGAAACGGAGACCAAGTATACCGATCATGCCATCATAAACTATAACAACCACGACGTAGATGTGACCATGTTCATTCAGCGAAGGGGAAGTAATTTTGAAAAGGGAGTTTATCCAGTAAAGGTATTTCTTGAAGGAGAATTAATGGCCGTGACCAAATTGGATTTACAGAATTCTTATTAAAAAGATTCCAGAAAGTACAGCCCCAGAACGGTTAACACAAAATAAACAGTAATATTCATAGCCCCGGAGTAATCCTGGGCTATTCTTTGTCCTACCATGAGCATTATGAGGGTAATCGAGACAGAAAACAGCCCGACAGAGGCCCAGTATCTCGCTCCGCTTTGAAGCAAATCATAAAGCCCCAAAATGCATAATCCCATGCTTATGGTTTCAAGCAGGATCACCATCAAAAGCGATAAGGAAATTTTGTTTTCAATCCAGGTGCCTTTGAAATGGACCCTGTAATAGGCTTTACTCTTGTTCCACCTTGTTAATTTTTCAGCTACAGAAAATCCGAAACTTATGATCAGGTAAACAATGATCAGGGAGCTTGCCATGTTTTTCATTTTATTAATGTCTTGATGAAATTCAAAAATAACCTGTATCGATTTAAGAAACCTACATTCAAAGGAAATAAATATCTTTGAACAAAATCTAAAAGATGTCTCTTTTCCTCAAAAAGGACTTTATTATATTATTGCTTTTTTGTGTCGGCTTGCAAAGTCTGTTTTCACAAACAGATTTCAGCGGCTCCTGGGAAGACTTTTTCTCCTATAATAATGTAAAGGATTTCCTGGTCATAGAAAACAGGGTCTATGCCATTGCAGACAATGCAGCATTCATATATGATATTGAGAGCGGTGATACCGAAAAAATCTCCTCTGTTCACGGTTTATCGGGCAAAGAGACCACAAGTCTTCATTACAGCGAATCCACGAACAGATTTGTGATCGGATACCAATCCGGATTGATTGAAATTATTGACCCTCAGGGAAAGATAACCATCGCCAATGACATAGAAAGGCTCGATATTACAGGTCAGAAGCAAATCAATCATATTTCTGAATATGAGAACATGCTTTATCTTTCAACTCCTTTTGGAATCGTTTCCTATGATATTCTGACACTGAACTTTGGAGATACTTTTTATATCAATGAAAATTCGACTCCGGTTTTCGTCAATGAAACGGCCATCTTCAATGAGACTATTGTAGCTGTGACCCAAAAAGGAATTTATTCAGCAGATGTGACCAATCCCAATTTGATCGATTATAAAAACTGGCTTCAGCCCGAGGGAATATTGCAAGGCGATTTTTTATCTGTACAGGTTTTTAATGAGAAAATTTACACTTCCAAACAGGGGACACTGTATGAATTGGTTTCCATCGATGCCTTGCAGCAAGTAAGAAATTTTGACAGCACTATTTTAAATTTAAGGGCTTCTGAAACATTGTTGACCGTTTCCTTGCAAAAAAGGGCCATTGTTCTTGATAAAAACAATACCCAGCAATATGAGGCCATATCTTCTGATGCTTATGATTTTACTTTGCACACTGCATTTGCCAGGGATCAGAATATTTTTTTGGGTACAGAGCGTTTTGGAATTTTGAATCAGCGCTTCTTTGAAGCTGAATACAAGGAGATCCACCCTGAAGGACCCGCATCTAATCAGGTGTTTTCAATTACTGCCGGGAATAATCATCTTTGGGTGGTTTACGGAGGTTATGATCTTGCTTATACCCCCTTGCGCAAAAGACTGGGTTATGCACATTATAATGGTTCTGTGGTAGATAAAAGCCCATGGGTCAATAAAACTTATGATCCTCAATTTCCCGCGGTGGACCTCGTGCATGTTACAATGGATCCCTTTGTGGAAAACAGAGTTTACATCAGTTCATGGGGAAGCGGGATCCTGATCGTTGAAGATGATGAAGCCAAGGTATTGTGGGATGACACCAACAGCGGGCTTGAAGACCTGTATCCGGAGGGGTCGCCTGATAAAAGCATCAGGATCAACGGCTCTGCTTTTGATGCGCGAGGAAATTTATGGATCGCCAATGCCTGGGTGCAGAAGCGAGTCAAGAAATATGACACCAACGGGGCCTGGAAGGAATTTGATATGAGTTCGGTCATAACGAACCCGGCCCGGGGATTGTCAGAGCTTGTGGTTGACAATACCGGAAGCATATGGATCGGTTCACGAAGGAACGGTGCCCTTGTGTTCAATGAATCGGGTGAGCGTAAAAAGGCACTTATTACAGAGGCCACAAAAGGGTCTTTGCCCGATCTCAATGTCAGAACACTCGCTGTTGACAGAAACAACAGGGTATGGATCGGAACACAGAAGGGACTTGTGGTATATGCCAATGCCGGAGGGCTGTTCGATGAAGAACTGTATGATGCCCAACCCGTTATCGTTGAAGACAATGGCATACCCAAGAAACTTTTAGGCGACCAGCCTGTTAATTCTATAGCCATTGATGGTGCCGAAAACAAATGGTTTGGCACTGACACAGGAGGTGTTTTGGGAACGAATCCTTCAGGAAGCGAGACCCTTTATAATTTCAATAAGGACAATTCTCCTCTTCCCTCCAACAGGATTTTAAAAATAAAGGTGGACGACAGCAGGGGAAAGGTATTCTTTGCAACAGAAAAAGGGATTGTTGCATTTAACAGCAATGTGGCTCCGTTTGGTGAAGGGCTTGATGAGGTCTACGCCTTTCCGAATCCGGCTAAAAAAGAACATGAATTTATTACGATTGACGGAAGAAACGGCACCCATTTGCCCAGGGGTACCAATGTTAAGATCCTCGATATATCAGGAAGACTGGTCCATGAGACCAACGTTGAAATAGGACAGGAATTAAAAGGGGGTAAAGTCATCTGGAACAAAACCAATCTGAGAGGCAAAAAGGTGGCCTCAGGGGTTTATATCGTGCTGCTGACAAGCCCGGATAATTCGGAAACCTCATCAACAAAAATTGCCATCATCAATTAAAGGTGTAAAGGGAGATGCAGATCAAAACCAAAGCGATTGTGCTGACCTCACTCAAGTATGGGGAAGCCGACCTGATCGTAAAATGCCTGACTGAGGAAGGAATGAAATCCTACCTCCTCAGAAGCATCTTAAAGACAAAGTCCAAAAAGTTAAAACCCGGTTATTTTCAGCCATTGAGCCAGATCGATATTTCAGCAGTTCACAATAACAAAGGGAACCTGAACAGTATCAGAGAAGTAAGGGCTGCCTATCTGTATCAAACCATTGCTTCGAATATATACAAGCAGTCAATTGCCTTGTTTCTTGCTGAGGTTCTTGCTTATGCCTTGCGGGAAGAGGAGAGGAACCCGACCATGTTCTCCTATATTCAATCGTCGCTTAGATGGCTGGACGAAAACAAGGATTTCGCTAATTTCCATTTGGTTTTTTTAGTGGGTTTGACAAAGTATCTTGGCTTCGCACCTGATCTAAAAAACATAACTTCAAATTACTTTGATCTGGAAGAAGGATATTTCACAGATTTCAAGCCATTGAGAAATTATGTGGCGGGAAGGGAATTAATTCTTTTCAGACTGCTAATCGGCACAAAATTTGATGATATGGTAGGACTAAAATGGAATTCCGGTGACCGTCAGGCAATGTTGGAAGTATTATTACTGTACTACGAATTTCATTTACCAGGATTTAAAAGTCCCAGATCATTAAAAGTGTTAAAAGAAGTCTTTAATGAAATTTCTTAATGCCGTACTAATTGTCCTCTTAGGACATTTTTCTTATGCGCAAAAATGCGTTGTTGTGGATAAGGATTCTGAGTTCCC
Source organism: Flavobacteriaceae bacterium (assembly GCA_024644745.1). Taxonomy (GTDB): domain Bacteria; phylum Bacteroidota; class Bacteroidia; order Flavobacteriales; family Flavobacteriaceae; genus Lutimonas. Next base: position 11,457 of record JAHEHF010000007.1, on the reverse strand, counting down.
GATTCAAAATGTTCAGGTAACTAATGAGGACGGCACGAAATCTGTTGTTTCCGACCGCAACGGAATATTTGATTTGGGTATTTTTGATGAAATGGAACTGCTTACTTTTAAACATGTCAGTTATGTCGAGTTTGAGTTGCTCAAAAAACAGATCAGAAAAGATTTCACCACCGTTTTTCTTCAGTTCAAGACCGAGTTGCTCAACGAGGTTTTTTTATCGGCAGACAAAGGCAATTTAGAAAGAGAGAGAATCGCCGAGGAAGTGGCTGTCTATTCTATCAAGGAAATACAGAATGCAGTGCCTCAGACTTCTGCAGATATGCTTGCCAATATACCCGGTGTCAAAGTTCAAAAGACCCAGTTTGGGGGAGGTAGCCCTGTGTTAAGGGGCATGGAATCGAATAGAATTTTACTCGTGGTAGATGGAGTACGAATGAACAATGCCATATACAGAAAAGGCCATGTACAAAACTCGATAACCGTAGCTCCGAGTATGCTTGAAAAAACAGAAGTCATTTTTGGGCCCTCCTCTGTGATTTACGGATCTGACGCCCTTGGAGGAGTGATACAGTATTATACTCGAAAGCCGGAAGTTTCTGAACGACCCAATGTAAACCTTGAATTCATGGGAAGGTACAGCACGGTGAACAGCGAAAATACAATTAACGGGTCTGTTGAACTGCAGTTTAAAAAAATAGCCTCCTTTACGAGTATTACCCACAGCAGTTTCGGAGATCTGAAAATGGGGAAATACCGTCCGCATAATTTTGACAACTGGGGATTGCAGGATGAATATTCTGACAATACAGACAGCTATTTCAATCCTGAGCCGGTGGCTAATGATAACCCGAGTGTACAGAGAAATGTGGGCTACCAGCAAACGGATTTTTTGCAAAAATTGTTTGTACCACTTAAAAAGGAGAATGAGTTGCTGTTCAATCTGCAATACAGCACATCATCCCGGATCAACAGATTTGACAAGCTTACAGAAAGGAGAGACGGAGAACTGAGATTTGCCGAATGGTATTACGGCCCTCAGGACCGATTTTTATTTTCCACTCAATTTATTATGAATGCCGACAAGAAATGGTTAGACAAAGGCGTTTTTACCGCCGCATATCAAAACATCAAGGAATCTCGCATCGATCGGGCATTTGGCAGTCTGAACAGGTCTTCAGAATTTGAAAAGGTACAGGTTTATAGTTTAAACGGTGATTTTACTGTCGATTTTGACCCTGAGATCCGCAGGAATTTTGGTTATGGTTTTGAAGTGGCCTATAATGATGTCAATTCAAGGTCAAGGGGAGATGTACTGGACGTTGCCGGTAATACCATTTTAGGGGTAAAAGATAATTTTGTGGTGCAGACAAGATATCCCGACGGAGGGAGTAGTTATCTGAGTTCGGCGATCTACGGAAGCTACAGACAGGATATTGGCAAGAAGTCTACCTTGAACACGGGAATTCGTTTGACAAACACGGTTTTAACCGCAAAATGGGTTGATACAACGTTTATAAGCCTGCCTGACAGTGACATCAAAACGATGAATACAGCGGTTACTGCAACGGCTGGTTACATATTCAGGCCAAATCAATTCTGGCAGATCAATGGGGTATTATCTTCAGGTTTCAGGTCTCCAAATATTGACGACATAGGAAAAGTAAGAGAAAAGAGAGGTGATGTAACAGTTCCCAATGTAGACCTCCAGCCAGAATTTGCTTATAATTTTGAGGCAGGGGTTTTGAAATACTTTGATGAGAAAAGGACTTATATAGGTATAACAACCTATTATACCTTGCTCAATAATTATATTGTCAGGGCGCCATTTGAGATCAATGGAAGTTCAACAATTATCTATGACGGAGAAGAGGGCAATGTAGTCGCAAATGTGAATATGGACAATGCCTATGTATATGGAGGAACTTTCAATTTCAAAGCTCAGCTGTCGAACAACTGGAACACCAGGGCATCATTCACTTATACAAAAGGAGCAGCCTACGATACAGGAGAACCTTTATCATCAATTCCTCCTTTGTTCGGAAATGTGGCATTCAATTATGTGAGAAACAGAATTGAAACAGGAGTTAATATGGCATTTAACGGAAAGAAAAAAGCCGAAGACTACAACATTTCTGAAGGCATTGACAATATTGAGGAAACGCCGTATTTACTGCAGGAACAGGCTTATTACGGAAGTCCTTCATGGTATACATTAAATTACTACATGAGGATCAAAACATCAAAATCTTTAGATCTATTGATCAATGTTGACAATATCATGGATCACCACTACAAGGAATTTGCATCTGCCATCAGTGCACCGGGAAGAAACTTTTCTTTTACAGTTATCGGCACTTTTTAGTTCTCTCAGAAGACAAACAGGTATTAACGCTTATTCAATCGTATACCCTTATGATCTCACCATTGCCTTTGCCCTCAACACTCCTCACATAAGCATTGACCACCTTGGTCATCGGAATCGGATTATGGCCGGGGAAAAAGTCCTTATACTTTTCGTATGCGTCTTCAACGAGTCCTAAAGACACAACATTGACCCTTATTTCGTTTTCTATTTCAAGGGCAACGGCTTTTACAAAGCTGTGTATGGCACCATTCACCAGGGCAGCACTTGTGGTCCTGAGAACCGGGTCATCAGCAAGGATGCCGGTACTTAAAGTTATTGAACCCCTGGATTTGAGATAATCCTGTGCAATACGAACCAAATTGACCTGTCCCATTAATTTACTTTTGATGCCAATATAATGGTCTTCTTCGGTTAAATCCTTAAAATCATCCCATTTGGCCTCTCCGGCAACACAGATAATTGAGTCAAGAGAAGGTATGTTTTCAAGCACCTCTCTGATCGACTCATTATCTTTTATATCCAAAAGAAAGTCACCACTGTTCCTTCCTGCGATGATGACGTCGTGCTTTTCATTCAAATGTGCGGAAACTTTTCTACCAATGGTGCCCATGCCTCCAATAACTAAAATTTTCATAAGCGATAATTAAGAATGGTCTTTTTTAAAGTCGTTTGCATTGATCCAAAGGGATCATTATGGTTTTGTTTCTTTAAAGATAAATAAAAGTTGAGATAAATGAACTTTATCCAAGATCCCGAAACTGCTTTAAAAGTGATTCTTAAAAAATTCAATTTTTAATGCGCTATTCATTGACCTATAGGTCTTCAGGCAACGGGATATACCACTGATTCCTGACCAGGTCAACACCGCCATTTATCTCCTCCTGTATCACTCGGTCTATAACAAATACTCCTATTGTGGCCATATGGTCAAAAGTATCGATACCTCCGTTTGAAAAGTTTTGTCTCGTTCTGTGGATATTGAACTTATCGGAAAATTTTTGGTCAAAAGCCTGTTCAACGCCTTCTTTCCCCAGCATGAAACCCAGGAGACCTCCCCAGGTGGCCGTTGGGTTGTCAGAATCCCAACCTGTCAAAGCACCAATTTTAATGGTTTCCTTGATATCACCTTCCCCGTATAACAAGCTAATGATGCTTGCGGCAAAATTGATTCCGGAAGCAAAACAACCATTGCAATAAAGATTTTTTGAAGTGATGTCATATCCATCCTTTTGATCCACCTGGTACCTTTGGTATACCTTGTCTCTGGTTTCTTCCCACGAAATCCCGGCATCGTATTGCTTTTTGACATAATCGAACATTTTAGCCGAATAGGAAGATTCAGGTAGTGTTTTTCTGGATTCATTGGCCATCCATTCAACTTTGTCTTTCAATGAGAGGTCCTGGTCTACTAAGGAAGCGAGAGCATACATGACCACATAAAACTCAGAGATCCATGCGGCATCTTCATATGCCGTGGTTCTTATAGGCAGTGAGGCCATTTTTAGGGCAATATCAGGACGGGCCGGAGCCAGAAATCCAAATAGTTCGGTGGTCAATTGAGCATCGATCATCATAAAATTCTCATTTTGATCAGGATGACCCGTTTCTGGCGGCAATACCCCATTTTGCATCAGTTCAAATGCCGTTTCATTCGATACCCATAAATAATTTTCTTCTTCGGTTCTGATATGTGTCAACCAACCATTACGAATTTGTTCAGGGCTCAGGATACTCGTTTTCTCTTGATACAAAAGGTATTGGTACATGTACTCAATATCCGTATCGTCATCTGCGCCCCAAATACCATCTACGCCTTCAAATACAAAATCAATGGTCGGTGACAGGTCGCTTGGCACCCCTTCTCCCCAAATACTCGGCTGATCGGGCTTGCCCCAGTCGTCACGGGTGTAAAAATCACCGGTTTTTAGGGTTCCAATATTGCCGATCTTATCCATTTCGGTTACCAGACCGGTCCAGTTGGCAATACACTGGCCCAGCCAGAAGCCATAAAGCCTGTTGTGGTATTCTGCTCTTGAAATGATGAGATCTGCATCTTTTTTTACATATTCCTTATAGTTGAGCTCAGGGTCCTTTAGAGAGGTTTCCTTGTCTGGATCCTTTGTTTCGGATTTGCAAGACGATGTAAAAAAAACAACCAGGACCACAAAGAATGAGGTTATCAGTTTCATGATTTAATAATATAGAATGATCAATCAAATGTATTATTTTTCGCGAGATTATGGATTAAAAAATGATTTGAAAAATAAAAAAGAGGGATTCATTACCTCATGTAAAGAATCCCTCTCTGGTCTGATTGTTGATACCTCTTTCAGAGGATTATGATCGCGGTTTGATATTCTGGTTCACTCTGAATAAGTTGCCGGGATCATACTTGGTTTTGATATCGACAAGGCGGTCATAATTTTGCCCGTAACTCGCTTTTACACGCTCCTGTCCTTCGTCCATCATGAAGTTTATATAGGCACCGCCCGAGGAGTATGGATGCAGGGCTTCCTGATAGCCCTTGGCCCACCTTGTAAGCTTATCGGCATTTGCCGGATCGTGGTCCACTCCAACAAAGACCCCGGCATACTTGGCGCTCCTGTAGGCCCAGGGAGTGTCGGCAGGACCTGGCTTGCTTGCTGCACCGCTTATCGGATACATATGCATAGTGGAGAATGGTGTTGGTATCTCCGATCCGAATTTTTTGTGCTGCTTTCTCGCTTCCGGCCCGATATCTGTGAAGTAATCCGCTCTCCAGTACCATTGCATTCCTTTTGGATAAAGTCCGTCAAACATAGACTGAATGGCAGGATAAGGCATTGGTCCAACGTGTTCGAAGACCGGGTTCTTGTCTCTGACGACCTGAAAAAGCTCGTCAAATCTTGACGGGTCTCCGGTATAGCACCATACGATGCCGCAGTATTTGTTCATGTGCAGGAATTCAGGGAACGGAGGACCCGGAATAACCATCGTGGCCACGAAACCATTAAGGTCTTCTTCGGCATTATGGATGAAATCATGATACCACTCCATGATTTCTTCTGTTTTTTCAATTGGCCATAGCGTTGGCCCCCCGATAACGTTCTTCACGGGGTGCGCCTGGAATTTGAAGGAAGTGACGATGCCAAAGTTTCCTCCACCACCTCTGATGGCCCAAAACAGGTCAGAATTCTGACTGGCATTGACCGTGACAAAGGAACCATTGGCAAGTACCATGTCAGCTTCGAGAAGATTGTCAATGGTCAGGCCGTATTTTCTTGACAGGTGACCCACGCCTCCTCCAAGGGTCAGTCCTCCCACACCTGTTGTGGAAATGATGCCGGCAGGAACAGCCAGGCCGAAAGGATGTGTGCCGTGATCCACTTCCCCCCATACGTTTCCGCCACCTACGCGAACGGTGTTCTCGGATGTGTCAACCCGTACAAATTTGATTCCGGAGAGGTCTATTACCAGACCGCCGTCGCAGATGCCCAAACCACCGCCGTTATGTCCGCCTCCTCTTACCGCCAACAGCATGTTGTTTTCCCTGCCGTAATTCACACAGGCGATGACGTCCGCTACGTCTACGCATTTGACGATCATGCCGGGCTTTTTGTCGATCATCGCGTTATACACTTTTCTCGACTCGTTGTAGTTTTCGTTTTCCGGAAGAATTATTTCTCCTCGGATTTGACCCTTAAAGTCTTCAAAATTAGATTCCATAGTTTTTGATATTTAGATTAGTTATTGGATTTTTTTAATAGTTTGATCTAAAATTAATGTGATACGCCAACAAGGAATATAAAAAATAGATCAATTAATAGAACAATTCATTCAACCCTCATTTGAGGGCATCAGAATTTTAAATAACTATTTCAGGGAAGGAAAGACGAAAAACCCTGTTCAGTTTAGCCAACAGGATTTTTACTTCTCTAAGATACTAAATATTAATTAAAATAATAAATTCAGTCTTTAAAAGACAGGGAGTTAGCTTGTTTTAGAAGACTCCAGGGATCAGTGATTTTCGATTTTCAGGATAGTCGTCAAAATGCTTTTTGTACCATTTGTGGTGACCCAATGCCCTTGGAATGAGGTTAGCGCCTGTCCAGATGAGAAAAGAAAGGGCCGGATAATTCCAGGCCATAATCGCAAATCCGGTCCACTGCATCAATTCCCCGAAGAGATTCGGGCAGGAAACATATTTGAATAAAAAGCCTTTGGGAATTTTATATCCCGATTCTCCGGGTTTCCTTAAATGAATGAGAATATGATCACTTATTTGATTGATCAGCAAGCCTGAAATAAAAAGGGCAATGCCTGCATAAAAATTCCAATTCATAAAAGACGATATATCATAGGGATCAAAATGTGCCAGGAAATAACCATTCAGACCGGCATTGATACAGTTAAAAAAGATGGCAGATAAAACGATGATCCAGGGCATTTTTTTTCCACGGGTTCTGATCCTGAAAGGATACACAAGGGTCCTGTAGGTGTAATGTATGATCCACAGGATTGATAAAAGACCTGCATAAGCACTTTGATCAGAAGTCAGATAAAAAAAGAGAATGATCAGCAAAGAGGGTGCTTCCATGATGATCCACCCTGCCCGGTTTGGCAATTCTGGCCCCCATCCACTTTTAAAGTGCCTCCCGTAAGGTGCCGTAACAAATTGAAGCAATATAAACGATCCAATGCCGATGCCGGCCCAGATCATACATAAAAGGTTAAGCGTATTTAGTGTCATTTGATTTTATTTTGATGAAACCATGATATCAAATCCTTGATGGTGTCTTTGATGGGTCTTGACTGGTGCCCCAATTCACGCGTGGCTTTTGAAAAATCCAGATTTGCTGAAGCGTATTTCAGGGTTTGAAGACTTTGCCTGTTGACGGGCCATTTCAAGGGAAATAATTTGTCGTATATCCTGATCAAAGGCAAGAGTGTAAGAAGCAGGTTGACAGGAATTTTTCGAGGTATTTTCGGAGCCAGGGCTAATTCGGCCAGGGCCTCAAGGCTGATATAGGTACCGCCTACAAGATAGACATTTCCTTTTTTAGCCCTGTCAAGACTATTGACAATGGTCCGGGCTAGGTCTCTTACATCAACCATATCATATCCTCCATCTGTAATAAAAGGAAGTCGCCCCCTGTTGAGATCCAGTATGGTACGGCCAAACCTGGAGGGTCTTTGATCAGGCGGTCCGACAATTGAGGTGGGCCTGATGACAAATGCATCAAGATTTTTATGTGATACCGCCTCTAATACCCGCTGTTCGGCGATGGCTTTGGTCCAGGCATAATAAAATCTGGTATCGGTTTGATAGTCACTGGTTTCATCTATAAGTTCCCCCTGAAATCCTTCTTTTACAGCTGTTGAGGAGCTGACAAACACGAACCGGACGGCCTTGTTCAAACAGCTGTCAATGAGATTTGAAGTACCCGTAACATTTACATCGAAAACGAGATTTTGATCAATTTCTCCTAAAGAAATGGCACTGGCGCAATGAACAACCGCTTCACTTTGATCTATCAGGGTTTCCAGTGCACTTGAATTGTTCAGATCACCTTCGATCCAGGATAAACCCTGATGCTCAAAGGGCTTGTCTTTACTTCTGATCAAAGCTTTGACATACATTCCCCGATCAAGAAGGTTTTGGATCAGGACCTGCCCCAGGTGACCCGTCCCTCCGGTAACTGATATAATCCTCTTTGCTGTCATGCTGATGAAATCGCTTATTTGATGGGTATCCAGACCTCTTCTTCCGATTCAGGGTCATCTGGTTTGTGGTCTGAAGTGAAAACTTCGAAATGCTCCCTTTTGTCAAGCACATAATCCGAGGAGGGAAGCCATTGTCCGAAGATGTATTGTGCAGTTTTGGGAAAGGAAGCCGGAGTTCCTTTGTGAATGAAAACAGCGTACAATCCTCCTTGAAGATGATAGGGCGACAGAGAATCAGGAATACGATCCAAACTGCTCACCTCTACAGCTGCCCATTTGGTAAATGTGGTGGCAGGGCTGAAGTCTTTGAAATCGAGTGAATCATCATAGACCTGCATGGAATAAAGAAGATCGTCAACCCGGTCTTTGATCTTATTTCTATGCGGCATGAAGCTACTCCATAAAGAGTAGGTACGATTTTCATTCAAGGACATTTTCATGGATTTTCCCAGTAGTTTTTTTGATGGAATTCTTTCAATTCTGTCAAACATATCTAATGTTTTAAGTTTTTATGCCATTTGATATTCACCTTATAAATAGTTCGGGCTCATGTGACACTAAAATTCAAAGGTTTTGCACTTGTAGAGGCCATCACCAAACATGACCTGAGCATGACCACTTGGAGCATCATAAGGCGCTTTTGGCAATAGTGAAGGGTTTGAAGGATAAGTACCCTCATCAAACTGTAATTCTTTAAATACGCCCGCGTCTTTGACCAGTAACAAGGACCATCCATTTGCTTTTGTGGGTTCAACAAAGATGGGCGCCCTGGTCACCGTAAATTTTGTAATGAGCTCACCGTATTTATCCAGGAGTAAAAAAGTACAACCTCCTGAGCCGCAAAAATAAGAGCTCATCAATCTGACAAAAATCTCCTCTTTACCGTCATCATTCAGGTCGATTTTATAAAACTGGAATTTTCGTTCATCAGGTTTGAGAAAGGAAATATCATCTTTTAAAAATTCATTGATCAGATAATTTTTAAGGTTGTTGGCGGTTTGCTCATCGGTTGATTGAGGGGCAAAGGGTTCAACATCTGTTTTTACGGATTCCTTTGTTGACATCGTATCTTTTTGGCTCGCGGTATCTTCTATTTTTTCAGACCTATTCCGCTCTTTATTGCAAGAGAAAAGGACCAGAAATAAACAAATGGAAATGCTTGTGATTGTTCTCATATTGAAAGATTTTGTTCTTATATTTTTTTTCATCCGGATCGCTGTTTATGGCAGCACTACTTTTTAGTAAGCCTTCTTAAAACAGCCCATTGTTTTAAGGTTTCTTTGGCTTCAACCGCCGGATAGCCCAGAATGGTTTGTCCGTCAGGAATATCGTTGATGACCCCTGATCTGCCTCCTATGGTCACGCCGTTTCCAATCGTGATGTGATCTTTAATGGCGGCCTGACCGGCCATCACCACTCCATCTCCAAGGGTGACTGAACCTGAAATTCCGCACAGTCCCGCGATCATGCACGATCTACCTATTTTACAATTGTGTCCGATCTGCACGAGGTTATCTATTTTTGTCCCGTCTCCAATGGTCGTTGAACTGAATTTACCCCTGTCAATGCAGGTTGACGATCCAATCTCAACGTGATCTCCTATCACGACATTTCCTATGTGGGTTATCTTGACGATTCCTCTTCCATCAGGGCTCGGACGGTACCCGAAACCATCTGATCCGATACTGACATTGGCATGCAGAATACTGTGATTTCCTATGATGCACCTTTCGGCAACTACTGAACCTGATTTGATTTTTGATCCCTCTCCAATGACTGCTTCATCCAAAATTGTAACATTCGGAAATATTATGGCGTTTTTACCAATACTTGCCCGGGCTCCGATATAGGTATGAGCCCCAATGACTGCTCCCTCCATGATTATTGCAGAGGCATCAACAGTGGCCGTGGGGTGGATCCCGGAATTCAGATTCACCGGATCCGGAGTAAAATGATCCAGTAATATGGCCATCGCGAGGTCGGCATTGTCAACTTCAATAAAGGACCTGTTCTCACCGGGATCGGTCAACCCGAGAGATCGGTTGACAACGGCAGCCGATGCCCTGGATTTTTCCCAAAGTGGGACGTATTTTTTATGACCGATAAAGGTGATAGATTGCAATCCTGCAGCTTCTATTTGTTCGGGCTCAGTGATGCGGTGACTGGTATGTCCGATCATTTTTCCGTCTATCAGCTGGCAAAGTTCTGCTACCGAATAAGATTTTGATGGTGTTTTCATAGTTGAAAGATAATGAGAATTAAAGGATTGTTCATCAACTCTTAGAGGAACATTTCATATAAATTATTGACCGCATATTGGGTTTTCTTCTCTCCCGCTTTAATAAAGCCAAAGTCTTCATAATATTTGCACAAGCGTTTGTTGGAAGCATCACAATCCAGGCGAAACTTGCTGATTCCATTCTTTTTCAACTGATCCCTGAGTTTTTGAAGAATGGATTTTCCTAAACCCTTACCCGTTTCATTTCTGGAAATAACCAACGAGTGCACATATCTTGTATTGTGTTCAAGCCCTCTTTCATTCCAGTAAAGTGTATCGGTATCCAAAAGCCTGAACAGACCTACTTTTTGATCCTTTTGATTATAAACGAAGAAAAACTCCCCCTTTTCAAATCCCTGTTTTACCCAGCTTATTTTGTCCTCGGGAGGCTGATCCCAGTAATGCCACTGTGATAGGTTTTTTTCTCTCAGGGCCAGACTGGCGGCTTTAAAATAAGCCAAAGCTTCATTAAGGTCCTCCTTTCCCGCCTGTTTGAATCTGAGTTTCATTGAATTTTACTCTTTGTTTGAGCGAAACATATTTTTTTCAGATCGCCCGCACCATGAGCCTGTCACTTTGGCTTTTTTTATCAGTGTCAATTCCAAGGCACATTTTGTCATTGATCATAAAAACCAATCCCCCCATCATTTTTTTTTCAACGACAATTCCTGATTTGGACAGTCTTTGACGAACCCTCTCTGCTAAAAACTCACTGTATGCCCTTTCATCTTTTGTTTTTCAAGAATGATTGCGACGAATCAACGGAAACTAAATTACAAATTTATGTGATGCAATCAGGTGGCAGAAGATTCTAGAACACAACTGATGCCTCCTCTTTCCATTTGAACAATGCATTCATTGCAATGATTGCACAATGATCTTTGCAGCAATCCAGATTCCAGCTTTTTTAAAAAGGCAGGATCATGAATTAAAGGACGGGCCATGGCAATAAAGTCAAACCCGGCATTGAGTATCTTTTCTACGGCATCTTTGGAATCAGCACCACCAAGATAAACCAGATCCATGTCGACTGCCCGCCTTACCTGTTTCGCCTGCCTAAGAAAGAAATGCGAGGCATAGTCATATTTTTTAATGATCAGGGGGCCAAAAA
>JAHEHF010000133.1 GCA_024644745.1 Flavobacteriaceae bacterium | reverse complement strand
AGCCAAATTCGCACGAATCTCTTTTAAGGTTTTGGTTTCAATAAGGCGTGTTTTTCGCTCCTCATTCCAGGTATTGATCTGTAATGCGATCAAGATCCCAATGACCACAAGAATAATCTCTCCAATCGCATATCTGGCATATTTTAAAGGTCGGTTATCGTCAGCCATTTTTTTACGTATTTTTCTAAAGAATGGAATCATGGGGTTTGCTTGTGGATGATTAAATATAAAGATTTATGATGTAAGATATTGGAATTTTGAATATCGAACCCGCCTGCCGGCGTGGCAGGTACCGAACAGGGAATAAGGAATGCCGAAGTCTGTTCAAAACCAAGCATATGCATCATATTTGTTTGGTATAGATTTTTCTAAAGAAAGGAACCATGAGCTTGGTGTTGATGCAACAAGATAAGCAAAATGAATTTGTTCTCAGGAAAGGAGAGAGAAACAAGCCTGATGGAGAATTCATTCTTGTGTTTAAATCGTAATATTATAAAAAAAAATCACGATCAGATCGAATTCTGATTTGGCTTTAGAGTCATGAGAAATAATGAATTCCTAAATTTTCATTAAATTAGTGATTGCAACAGCAATTTGAATTTATATGTTTAATTCATATAAGCACTTTCTGGAGACTCCGGGTTATAATAAAATAATAGGTGAAGATTACCTCATTGTAGAATTCAAATGCCCAATAAAAGAAGAACTGTTTTCGGCCTGGTCGGAGTGTCATAGTATTGTCTATGTTTTGAGCGGTCAAAAGAAATGGATAACTCCGTCTGATGAGTATATGGTGAAAGAGAATCAGTCCATTTTTGTGAGAAAAGGGGCATTTAAGAATCAGCAGTATTTTGAGGAAGGTTTTTGTGTCCTGATGTTTTTTATGAAAGATGATTTTATACGAAAATGTTTTGAACAGGACATTCAATTTGAATCAAAATCTCCAAAAAGGATCAATAATCCCGATTTTATCTACAGGATTCAAGTTTCCGACAGTCTTAAGACCTTATATCATTCTTTCTTTTCTTATCTGAAAGAGGAGAACAAGATTCCTCAGAAGATCATTGAGCTGAAATTCAGAGAAATGCTTTTGAATATCTGCTCCGATCGCAGTAACTCATCTCTTAAAGATGTGATCTATACTTTATATAAGAACGCCGAAGGCAGCATCGAACAGGTCATGGAAGAACAGTTCATTTACAACTTGAAAATTGATGACTATGCCAAACTTTGTGGCAGGAGCATTTCTACTTTTAAAAGAGAGTTTAAAAAGTTGTACAATGCAACACCCGGAAAATGGTTGCTCACTAAACGCCTTAATTTTGCCAGAAACCTTATTTTACAGACTGATCTTACGATTCAGGAAATTTGTTATGAATCAGGTTTTGAAAATGATTCGCATTTCATCAGGAGCTTTAAAGATAAATTTGGTGCAACTCCAAATCAATGGAGAATGTCAAAAATAAATGTGATCAATTGATTTTTATTGTGCCTCGCCATTTTTTTGACAACCTCTCTTGATTTGAAATTGTATGGTGTGAATAAACATTGTTGTTCCACTATATAAAGCACCACTGAACAAGTAAGCAAAAAGTAAATTGAGCCAGGAAGGAAGCATTTCATTTGTTACTTCAACAGGCAAGCCCCTTATCAGACAAACAAATATACCAGCCCAGAATGGGAAACACTGCATACAGCTGGTTAAATAATACCAGAATTCGGGGCTCTTCTTCTCTGTAAAATCTCTTAATGGTTCAAAGATTTTACTTTGAGTAACGATGGCAGAAATTCCATAAATGATCAATATGTTAATTAGAAATTCCAATTTTAATAGATTAAATGATTGATCTGTTTAGGATATAGAATTATCTGCCAAGGCTGTTTCCTGATGGCCTTGATTCATTTTAATGCTGAGCCAGGCCGCATGACCGCCTTCCAGGTTATGCAGATCCCGGATCCCTTTTTTCTCGGCTTTTAAGGCAGCCATATATGACATGACCCCTCCGGTGCAACAAAATAGAATCGGCTTGTTTTCTTCAAATACCGCATGGTAATCTTCGTGATCAGGATCCATTGAGCTTTCAATTATTTTAAAAGGGATATTGATTGATCCTGGAATGGCTCCCTGTTCCTGAATAGCGACCTGATCCCTTACATCGATGATATTGAATATTTTTTCACTAATGATCTTGTCTAGCTTGTCGGCTGTGACCTGTGAGATAAGTGCTTGAGATGTTATTGTTTTTATATTTTTCATGATAATAAGATTTTTTATTGCTTTTAAGATTTACAGTTTAAAGAGAAATGACCTCTGCTCCTTCGGTTATTAATTGGTGCAATGCCGGCGATCCGACCAATTCGATTTCTTCGATCAGGTTATCAGCAGAATACCCTCTTACCGCTGCACATGGGGGACAGACCATAATTCTGCATTTGTTGTTTACCACTGCATCGATCATTTCTTTCATTGTGGGGTCTTTGGGATTTAAGTGGACGTTATTTGCTGCGCCTTTTCTCACCCAGTCGACACCAGAACTTACCAAAAAGATACTTACATCCAATCCTGATTTGATACCACCGTTTGCAATACTCCAGGCTACAGATGCTCTTTCGTCGTCTAAACCATAGCTGATTAATACTACTAATTTCTTTTTTGAACTCATGATTTTAAATTTTAAATGATTAATAAATATTTTGATAATACAAATGTATGGCCGATCAGAAGTACAGAGTTGATTCAGAAGTTCAATTCATGTTCTAAAAAGACCACCTTTAACTAAAGGTCAGTTTTGAAAGGCCAAGGAAGAT
>JAHEHF010000093.1 GCA_024644745.1 Flavobacteriaceae bacterium | reverse complement strand
TAGAGATTTTGATCTGAACAACTGGACAGAAATTCCCATTTCTAAAGTTGATCAGGCCTCAGAAAGCCAGAACATTGCTCTGGGCACTTATGAACTAGGACCCATCACCTGGCAGGGAAACAAATGGACGAACAATTCCTTGCCTGATATGACAAGAATAACCTATATAGAGGATCAATACGATGGAAATCTCGGAAACATTGAGGCTTGTGACCTGATCATTAACGGCATTATGGATTTTGACAATGGCGGAAAGAACAGTGTGATCGTGCATCGGAACCTGACCTTGAATGAAACGATCCGTATTGGCGATCAGGAATCGCTTGTGATGTATGATGACAATGCAACTATTTCGGGTACCCTCACAAAACTTGAACACTCAACCTACAGATATTCTGCATATGACTTTACTTACTGGTCATCACCTATTGAGAATGCGACGATCAGCAATGTTTTTTCAGGAGTGAATCCCGAAAGGATCTTCTACTTTGACCAGTCCAGGACGAATTCAACAGATCCAAGCTCACCGGATTATTACAATTCTTGGGTGAATGCCACGGGAAGCCTTGTTCCCGGAATGGGATATGCTGCAGAAGGAATATCCGGTACCATTGGCATTCACAGCCTCAGCTTTACAGGAACTCCGAATAATGGATTGATCTCGGCCAACATGTATTTTTGGGATGATGCAAATCCGGAAAATGACTTTAATTTGATAGGTAACCCATATCCTTCAGCCATAGATATAGAGACTTTTTTTGATGCCAACAGCGGTGTAATCGATCCGGCAGTCTATCTTTGGACACATTACACTTCAATTTCGAACGGTGATTCAGGAGATTTTTCTTCCAGTGATTACGCAACCTATAATTACACTGGAGGAACAGCAGTAGGTGATGGACCTGTACCGGGACAAAATATTGGCTCATCACAAGGTTTTTTTGTGAGAGCGGTCACTTCCGGATCAGTATTTTTTAATAATTCGATGAGGCTGGCAAATGCAAATGATCAGTTTTTTAAGCAGAACGATCTTAAAACAAGTGATATTGCTATTGAAGAAAATCGAATCTGGTTAAATATGCGCACTGATCAGGGTGGGTTTAATCAGTTGCTTATAGGATTTATGGAAGCGGCCACATCTGGATTCGACAGGGGTTATGATGCAGTTAAATTTATGGGTCCCAATAAAATTGGTTTTTACTCTATTCTCGATAAAAAAAAGATGGCCATACAGGCATTTGGGGCATTTTCCATGGATCATGAAATTACTTTGGGTTTTGATACCAAAGTATCAAACAGAACTTTTTCCATTTCAGTTGGAAAAAAAGAAGGAGTATTGAAAGATTCAGCAATTTACCTTACTGATCATTTGCTCGGTGTGACGCATGACCTGAATGAGTCGCCCTACACTTTTGAACAGCTTTTAGTGGGAAGTTTTGAAGACAGATTCAGTTTGAAGTTCGTCAGGCAGGCCGTATTGCATGTGCCAGACACGGAGGCCAATATGAAGGTGTCTGTTTACAACCGTGATAATTGGTTTGCCGTTAACTCTACAAAAGTTATTGAAACGATCAGATTGTATGATATTCATGGTAAAATCAGGAAAGAGGTGCACCCTAAAACGGCTTCATTTCAATTCAATGAGACCGGCACCCGCAAAGGCGCAATATTATTCATGCAGCTCGTCAGCGATGATCAGGTTCAAATTCAGAAAAAGCTTGTCAAACAATAGTTTTGAGACCGAACTTCGTATTATAGTTTTTCACCGCATCTATAACAGAATTTGGCATCGTCTTTATGGTGTGCAGCGGAGCAGTTACGACATGAATTCGTATTCAAATGGATCTGTTGAACATATCCTTTCGCCATTTCAACGCCCACGATTCCAGTGGGAATGGCGATGATCCCGTAACCTAAAATCATCACCAAACTGGCTAAGAGCTGTCCGAAGGCTGTTTGGGGCGCTATGTCACCATAGCCCACTGTCGTTAAGGTCACAATGGCCCAGTAAATACCCCTGGGAATACTTGTAAAGCCACTTTGATCTCCTTCTATAAGGTACATGATGGTCCCAATGATGACACAAATAATCAACACGGCGGAGATAAAAACAAAGATTTTAAACCGGCTGGCTTTGAGAGATTTCACCAGGTTCTCGGTTGCCCCAACGAACCTTACCAGTTTCAGTATCCGGAAAATCCGAAGTAACCTCAGGGCCCTCAAGGCCACCAGAGCATGCGCACCTCCGATAAACAATGATAAATATTTCGGTATGGTTGATAAAAAGTCAATAATCCCGTAAAAACTAAAAATATAACTTTTCGGTTTTTTAACACTGATGATCCGCAGAATGTATTCGATGGTGAACAGCACGGTAATGATCCATTCTGAGATGTTGAAAAAGTCATGGTATTCGGCGTCGAGTTGTTTTACACTTTCCAGCATCACGAGAATGATACTGAACAGGATGGCGATAATCAGGATCAGGTCAAATAATTTTCCCTCTCTGGTGTCTGCCTCATAGATGATCTGATGCAATCTGTCTCTCCATTTATCTTTTGGAAGATTATTGTTCACTGCTGCCTGCTTTTGAACTAAAAGTAATAAAAAATTTTAGAAACGTATAATTTTCTCCACCCTATTGGCATCGAGATGCTTTTTGATGATCAAATTTTGCGCGGTATAAGTTTCGGATGAATTGATCAGGCGCTTTAAAATGCTGAGGTTGCTGATCTGGTAACTTAAATCGGCATAGGCAAATCCTTTGTACTGATTGTTTTCTATCAGCACCACTGACTTTTCTTCAGGGCTTCTTCCTTTGTCAACAAGAATCATATTCTCATGATGAAATTGAATTTCGGCAGTAAACCTTTTTTTACTGTTGTTGTGTTTAGGTTTTACCCTTGTTACTTCTTCCTGAAATTTGATCTTGGCAATAAGTTCACTGCCGGTGAGGTCAAAGGTGACAGAATCCATTTCCTTGAGAATGGATCTGGTTCTGTTGGACGTTCTTAAAAAAACCTGGTTAACGGCCTGCTTGATGTTCTTTCCTTTTCCTATGTAAATGATATCCCCATTATAACGATGAAAATAATAGAGCCCTGATTGAGCCGGAAGCATGTCCAGAATTTTAAGCAGCCTGCCCGAGAGATCTCTTTGATTTCCTATTTTTATGGTGTTTTTAACGATTTGCTTCTCACTGTCTTTCCGCAATAGAATTTCAAATAGTTTTAAGGTGGCAATTGCATCTCCGTTGGCCCTGTGTCGATCGCTAACAGGAATGCCAACGGCGCGGCAGAGTTTGCCCAAACTGTATGATTCCTGTTCAGGAAGCAGTTTTTTGCTTAATTCAACGGTGCAAAGGGTAGGGGTTTCATAAGGATAACCCAAACGTTTAAATTCATTCTTGATCACCCTGTAATCAAAACTTGAATTATGAGCCACCAATACGCAGTTGTCTGTAATCTCAATGATTCTTTTGGCAATTTCGAAGAATTTTGGGGCGTTTCTCAACATTTTATTGTTGATTCCGGTTAAATTGACGACAAAGGGTTGAATTTCTTTTTCAGGATTGACAAGACTGATAAATGAATCGACAATAGCAACACCGTCATACCTGTGAATGGCTACTTCCGTAATCCCTTCTTCATTAAATTTCCCTCCGGTCGTTTCTACATCAATTATTGCAAAGTTCATAAAGATTCTGTATCAAATTCCTAATCCAAAACAAGTCTGGTTGTTCGGTTCGCGATTTCCCAGGCGGTATAAAAAACAAGTTTGGCTCTTTTGCTGAGAATTTCAAAGTCTATTTTATCAGCAGTATCCGTGGGTTTGTGATAATCGTCATGTGTGCCGTTAAAATAAAATATAACGGGTATATTTTGATTTGCGAAGTTAAAATGATCTGACCTGGTGTAATATTGGTAGGGATCATTTTTTTCATTGTAGGAATAATCCAGTTTTAAATTGGTATAGGTTTTATTGGTTTCCACAGATAATTTGTCCAGATCCTTACTCAATCTGTCTGAACCTATGACATAGATGTATTCCTTTTGATCCATGTGTTTTTTATCGATTCTTCCCACCATGTCTATATTGAGATCCACAATGGTGTTGTCAAGCGAAAAGACCGGGTGCTGCAAATAATATTTTGACCCGTACAATCCTATTTCCTCACCAGTCAAGTGCAGAAACAGTATGGATCTTTTCGGTCCGTGTCCCTGTTTTTTGGCTTTTTGAAAAGATTCGGCAATTTCCATAAGCGCAGAGGTTCCTGAAGCATTGTCATCAGCGCCGTTGTACACTTCATCTCCCTTCATGCCCAGATGATCATAATGGGCAGAAATGATAATTACTTCATCCGGAAATTCAGAACCTTTGATATAGGCAAGCACATTCTGAGAGTCATCAGCAGACTTCCCTCCAAAATATGCCTTGGGAATGGGTTGTTGATAATTCAAATAGGCCTCAGGTGCCGATAAATTAAGATGCTCATAATATGCCGTTAAATAATTTACAGCCATTTTATGACCTTTTTCTCCGGTTTTTCTTCCTTCCAGTATATCAGAAGACAAGAGGTACAAATGCTCTGTAAGGTCCTCCGGGGTGATCTCTTCAGCATATTTTACTTTCACATCATCATGATTGACGGCACCTGTTTTTGCAGAACCGCATGAAATGAGAATATATGCCAATGAAAATAAAATGATATGCCTCATGATGTGTGATTGAATTTGCAAAAATAAGAATATATTTAACCTATTTCATGATAAACTGATTACTTTCTTTGTCGAATAAAATCGATTTACTGTCGAAAAGCATGTTAATTTTATTCGAATCGATAAGCGCAGCAGGGGTTCCGGTGATCATTTTATTTTTTGTCATGATCCATAAAAGATCCGACATTTGGGTAGCCAATTGAATCTCATGGCTCGAGATCAGGATCGACTTGTTGAGGTCATGAGCGATATTGCTCAATAATTTAAAGGTTTCTATTTTATGTTGAATGTCGAGATGTGCAGTTGGTTCATCCAGAATGATCAAATCAGTGTTTTGCGCCAATGCTCTGCAAATCATGGCCCTTTGAAGTTGACCGTCACTGAGTTCGTCACATCTTTGGTTCACAAGATCTTCCAGTTGTGATTGCTCTATAGCCATATTGATCTGGGCGATATCATTTTTGTTGAGTTGACCGATCCAGTTTGTATAGGGTTGTCTGCCCAAAGCGATCAGTTCATAAACCGTTAGATTACTGGTCGGTATCCTTTCAGTGAGTACCAGGCTGATCATTTTAGCCAGCTGATTCCTTGAAAAGCCTTCAATATTTTTGTTTTCAAGTTTGATTTCACCATCAAGTCCGGGCTGCATCTTGCTCAATGTTCTCAGCAGTGTGGATTTTCCAATTCCGTTCTTTCCAATCAAACAGGTGAGTTTCCCTTTATGAAGCTCTACATTGATATGATCCGCAATGATCTTGTCAGATTTCTTTGACTTATATCCAATGGCCAGATTTTCTGTTTTTAAAACCGTATGTTCACTATGTTCAGCCATCTACAGTATTTAAAGTATCATTTTCTTTTTCCTTACCAGCAGCCAGATCACGATCGGGGCACCGAACATCGTGGTTATGGCATTGATCGGAAGCGTATACTGGCTATTTGGCAATTGTGCTATTGTATCACTGATCAGCATGATATTGGCCCCCAGCAGTGCGGCTGCAGGCAGGAGGAATTTGTGGTTCGAGGTATTCAAAATAAGTTTGGTCATGTGGGGTGCAGCCAATCCAATAAAGGCGATAGGCCCGGCAAAAGCCGTAATCACCCCTGTAAAGAGGCTTGTTGCCACTAATATCAAATTTTTGGTGGCCTTGATATTGATTCCGGAGCTCTTGGCATAATTTTCTCCAAGAAGGAGGCTGTTCAGGGGTTTTATAACGGGCAGTACCATGGCTGAAGCCAAAACAAAAACCAAAAAGAATATGAGCAATTCATTCCATGTCAGGTTACCGAGGCTCCCAAAACCCCAAAATAGATACTGCTGCAGGTTTTCAGCACTGCTAAAATAGGCCAGCACACTGATCACTGCCGATGTCAGGCTGCTGAACATCAATCCTATGATCAGAATACTCATGGTGTTTTTTACCTGCCTGGAAACCAGCATGACGGCAAATAATACAAGAAATGAACCGGTACTGGCTGCAATGCTGATCAGCAATTGAGATTGAGCCAGGAGGGTGAATGATCCACCAAGAACGGACGACCCAAGAATTAAGAGTGCAACTCCGAGGCTTGCACCCGAACTGATGCCCAGTACATAGGGCCCTGCCAAGGGATTCCTGAAGAGGGTTTGCATGAGCAAGCCGCTGATTGCCAGGCCAGAGCCCACAAGGAGCGCTGTTATGGCCTTAGGAAGTCTGTAGTGTACAACGATATAGCTCCATGATTCTTTTTCTGCTTGTTGATCCCAAATGCTTCTAAATACCTCTTTCAATGGGATATCTACTGAGCCCAGGCTGATATTCAAAATAAACAGGGCGGTCAGGAAGAGGATAAAAAGCGCAAAAGAAAAATGATATGACGTTTGTTGATTCAAAGCGGGTCAATAGAATTTCGTTAAAGGTAGAATTTTTAAGTCAATCTCACGGGGTCTGCTCCAATCTTTGGAGGAAATAAGGTTCATAGCCGGGAAGCAGTTCGGGATGAGCAACCTTGATCAGGTCCTTCAGGACAATATGGGGCTGAATGGCTGCGAATTCAAAATAGGCAACACCACCGTTTTCACTTTTTTTCTTTGAAAATGAATAGATCTCACCTGTTTTGAAGGTGCTGAACTGTTCATAATGTGAATTTGCATTTTTTAAGTCATCCAGGGAAGTGTAATACCCGGAGCCTATCCAGAGGTCCGCCTGAGCGGCAATGTTAAAAACGGCTTCAAAGCTCAGTACAAGGCTTCCCTGGCCTTTGCTATCGCTCCATAAATAGTTGGTGTTGGCATCTTTATATAGCTGGGCCGTAAAACTTTCCCCTGCGGGCAGGTTCCATTTGTCCTTGTAGAGCACGCCCGACATGACATTTGGTGTCTTACTGGCCTGAAGGGCAATCTTTTTTGAGGCCTTATAGGCGGCTTCAATTTCATTAAAGATACTGTCGGCTTCTTTCTCTTTATTAAAAAGTACCCCGAAAAATTTGATCCATTCTGCCCTTCCCAAAGGTGTGGCTTCAAGCCAGTCTCCATTATAAATCACCGGAATGCCATTTTGCTCTATCGTATTGTACATTTTTGAAGATTTCCCCATGGAAAAAGCAACGACAACATCGGGTTGCAAACTAATCAGGACTTCTGTATTGAAATGTTGTTCGTTTCCTAGATCGGTAACCTTTCCGTTTTCAATGCGCTGTCTCGTTTTTTTTGAAGAAATATAATCTGTATTTGGAAAACCAACCAGGCTGTTTGCTGCTCCCAGTAATTCCATCATCGGAATATGTGTGGTAGATGTGGCAACCATTTTTTTTACAGGTACATGCAGTTGGTTCGGGCCTCTGAAACTTTTATCAGGAGCTGAAACCAAAATAAATTCCTGCTGATTTTTTGCATCCGGATAAGGTGATTTTATAATTAATTTTTTATAATCATTATATATTTGTATATCAAAACCTTGAGCATATTTAACTAAAGTTGTTTTTAGTTTTTTATCGGTTTTTAATTCAGGCTTTTCAGGCTGCTTGTTACATGAAAAAAAACAAAGGCACAAGGCAGTGCATAAAAGATTTCTCCAAAGGGCCAGAATCTTATTCATCTTATGGCAAATTTTCAATTTTGGGTTTGGTTTTGCTTTGGCAAGTTTACAATATTTTAAAATAAAACAAGGCAATAAATTTTTTTCATAGCAGAAAAGCAGCTACATTTGATCGTGAATTTGGTCCCGCTTCAGTGGGATGTAAAATGGGAATCTCGTTAAAATCGAGAGCTGTCTCCGCAACTGTAAGTTTAGCTGTTTAAAGCAGCGGTTGTTGTTCAAGATCAATGCCACTTTCTTAATTTGAAGGGAAGGCCAACAACAATACACAAGCCAGGAAACCTGCCAGATTTCTTAACAAAAAAGTTTTCGGAAGAAAAACTGTTGTATGAAAGTAACGACACTTTTATGTTTTTTTTGTTTTGGGCTGGCCTATACCCAGAATGAACTCCCGAACCAATTGGATGAAATTGTGCTCAGAGGAAATTTTTCTCCTCTTGTTAGCAGCGGGTATCAGGTGAATGTTATTTCGGATTCCATTTTAGGTCAAAATTTTGAAAGTTTCGGGAACCTGTTGCAAAAACAGTCTAATTTCTATTTCAAGCAGAATGGAAATGGCATGGTTTCGTCTATATCTTTAAGGGGAACAAGTGCTTCACAAACAGGAGTTTACTGGAATGGAATTGCAATAAATTCTGCTTTGAACGGTCAAACGGATTTCAATTCCCTGCAAGCATCCGGTTTTGATGAGGTAGAGATCCGCAAGGGGGGAGGCAGTGTCCTTTTGGGAAGCGGTGCCATTGGAGGCGCCCTGAATCTCAAGGATAAAGTAGTATTTTCTCCTCAGAAGAAGGTCATGATGTCATTGGGAGCAGGAAGTTTCAACACCTACTACGGGAATCTAAAAGCCTTGTTCAGCACGGAAAAATTATTTTTTAAAATTTCGGGTGGTGCGTTGAAATCAAATAACGATTATCCTTTCTCAGGAACGGATCTTAAAAATGAAAATGGTGCATACAGGAATTACAGCTTTAGCAGTGCACTGTCATATCGGCCGAACGAGAAACATAGCATAAGTTTACATTCGATCTTGTTTGATAATGACAGGAACCTGTCCGGAACCCTATCCAGCGAAAGCAGGTCGAAATTATACAACAAGGATCAACGGTTGCTGATCGAATGGAAGTACCTGGGAAACCGATATACTTCCTCCCTGAAGGCAGCATTTCTTTATGAGGACTTCAGCTATTTGTTTGATAAAAATGTAAAGGATCAGGAGTCATTTGGAAAAAGCAACCGGATCATCGGGAAATATGATTTCAGTTATTTTCTGAAACATGAAATGTTTTTCAAAGCCGGTTTGGAACTTGA
>JAHEHF010000042.1:192-28535 GCA_024644745.1 Flavobacteriaceae bacterium | reverse complement strand
ACCGGTTGTGTCCAGGCGGTTTCATAAAGCAGATCTTCAATGGGGTTGTCCTGTAATTTTGAGGAAATGATTTTAGATCTTACAAAGAGCAGGTCATCGGTTATTTCAAAGCTGGCCTTATTTCCTTTGTGCACTAATAAGGTTTCAGGTTCATTTTTTCCTTTTTTGCATCCGATAAATGCAATTTGATACGCGATACCCTTTTCTGCTTTTACTTCAACCGAAAGCTTTCGGTCCTGATAGTTCAGGGTCTTGAGTTCAACCCCGGTACTGGCATAAAAGGACCCCTGTTCCATTGCTTCAATGATTGATTTTGGATTGAGAGCATCGGTTTGAACCATGACCCAGCCCCTGCCTGCGTTGGACCACTTGCTCCCTTTGACGTGATAATGATGTGAATCATCGGTGGCGATGCCGAACATCATGGGTTTGTCATTTTCAAGATAGGCAATATTGATCATGTCCCACATGTCTTCAGTTGACAAATGGGTGGAGTCTGGAACATTGTTAACCGCAGGATGCCCGTTGTAGACTTCAAAAAACCTTTCATTGTTCAGGGCGATCATGTCTTCAAGTTTTATGGCATATCCAAAATTGGGATGGTTGATATGGACCATCATCGGGACATTGAGGGCTTCTCTCTGACGGATCACGGCGTTTATATTGTTTTGAAGGACTTCAGCCACACTGTTGCCACCTTGAGGTTCAATTAACTTTTGAATATTGGTGGCGTTAAGGTGCAGTGGTTTATCCATATACCTGTCGGTGATCTCTTCTGACTGAATGATCATGAATTTTTCTTTTTCTTCGAACCTTCCGCGGTATTCGTCATAAGTTTTAAGCTGCACATGGGTTCGATGCAAGGAATCGGTCCTGTAGTTTACCCAGCCGGAGCCGTATTTTTCAAGATAGGCAGTAAAGGCCTTCTGGTAGATCGCATCTTCGGGGATCACTTTCCATCTTTCACCTTCGGCAAGGGTATTGTGGTCTGAAAGGGCCACGAATTGATAACCATTAGATTTGTACCACTCCATGATTTCTTCCGGAAAATCATCGCCGTCGCTCCAGTAGGAATGTGTATGGAGATTTCCTTTGAACCAGGTTTTGGTATTTTTTGCCTTTTGTTCTGTACAACTCATCATTGAGCCCAGGAGAACGATGATCATCAAACGGATAAGATTCATTTTATGGTGTTTTACAAAGAAATGTGTTAGCGCCTTAAAGATAGAAATTTCCATGAGATGGATGGGCCTTATAAAGCTCCATAGAATTCATAAGTCAATCTGCCTCTGGTTTCCACTTCCGGGACATCGATTTTGAGAGGTCGTTGAATGGTGTTGTTGCTATTAGTCCACTGTTTCAGGTAATTTGTCGAAAAGATTGATGAAATTTTCCTGAAGCGTATAAATTTAAAGAAGATTCAAACCATTTAATTTGAGAACAACTACCCTGAATTTATTGATTGTGACCCTATTGCTCTTGATGCAGTCTTGTGTCAATGAAGGTTCCCCCGAGATCAACGGAGGCCTTTATCTTCCTGATGATTTTGCCGCAGTGGTGGTGGTTGACAGTATCACCGAGAGAGCGAGGCACATAGCGGTCAATAACCGTGGTGATGTTTTTGTAAACCTCAGATTTTCAAAAAATGGAAATTTGGTAGCAAGGCTCACGGATGAAAACGGAGACGGAGCAGCTGACGCCATCGAAAAATACGGTAGGGACACGAATGAAGATTTTGGCCGGAGCGGCAGCTATTCAACTGAAATGAGAATACATAATGGCTATTTGTACTTCAGCTCTGAATTAACCGTATACCGGTACAAGCTGGATCATCAATTTAGGCCTCAGGGAAAGGCAGAAGTTGTATTAGTGGATGATCATGAGCACGGCAAACACCAACACATTGGGAAGCCCCTTGCATTCGATAACAAGGGGAATATGTATGTGCCTTTTGGGGCCCCCTCGAATGCTTGCCAGGAATTGATAAGAACTCCTTTTTCCAAGGGTCAGGACCCCTGTCCTGAACTTGAGGCGCACGGAGGGATCTGGAGATTTGATGCCAACAAACTGAACCAGACCCAAAAGGATGGTTACGAATTTGCCACCGGGATCAGAAGCGTCGTTGCCATGGACTGGAACCCTGAAGATGAAAGCCTGTATGCGGTCATGCACGGAAGAGATGATTTACTCCGCCTGTTTCCCGAGACTTTCTCGCCCTGGGAAAGCGCCCTGCTCCCTGCCGAAGAATTTATAAAAATAGATGAGGGATCGGATTTTGGATGGCCCTACTGTTACTACGATCAGATCAAAGAAAAAAAGGTTTTGGCTCCCGAGTACGGAGGAGACGGGGAACTTTTTGAACGCTGTCAGGATTTTGAAGATCCTCTTATTGGGTTTCCGGGGCACTGGGCTCCCAACGACCTGGTTTTTTACCGGGGAGATCAATTTCCTGAACGCTATCAAAACGGGGCTTTTATCGCCTTTCACGGATCAACGAACCGGGCTCCTTATCCCCAATCAGGGTATTTTGTTGCTTTTGTTCCTTTTCAGGATGGCAAGCCCACGGGTCAATGGGAGGTCTTTGCTGACGGATTTGCCGGGGTTGACCCCATAGTCAATGTAAATGATGCCATATACAGGCCCATGGGTATTTCCGTAGGACCGGAGGGCTCCCTTTATATTTCAGAAACAGAAAGGGGAAAAATATGGAAAATCGATTTCGAAGGAGACAAAGAAGCCTTTGATGCTTCTAAATTATCGAAAATGGAAGCGAGAAAGGGCTTGTCACACATTCGTACACCTGATATCATCAGGGATAACCTGATGAAAGACAACCTGTCTGAAGGGGAAAGAATATATTATACCTATTGCAGTGCCTGCCATCAAAATGACGGTGACGGCGCGAGAGGAAGGTTCCCGAGCCTGATCGGAACCAAATGGGTCCTTGGCGATAAGACCCGCCTGATCAATATCGTACTGAACGGTCTGGAAGGTACCATTGAAGTTAAAGGAGAATTGTACAGCGGATTGATGCCTCAGCACAGTTTTTTGTCTGATCAGGAAATAGCGGAAGTACTCACGTATATCAGAAGTAATTTTGGAAATGATGCGAGTGCAATTGATTCCATTGAAGTAGAAAAGATCAGAAAGGAAAATAAGCCCAATTCAAGATAAGAATTTATGAAAAATAATGAGATCATTAAAATGGAGACAAACACTTTTATTAGAGACTACAAGAATTTTGCCTTAAAATGGTTGCCATTGCTGCTGCTATTATTCTTTGTTTCGAATATTTTCGGACAAGAATATGATGTCCTGATCAAGGGAGGAAAGGTAATTGATCCTAAAAATGATATCAATGCCCAGATGGATGTTGCTGTTGCCGATGGGAAAATAGTTGCAGTTGCCCCAGGCATTGACGCTGCCAGGGCAAAAAGCATCATCAATGCCAAAGGAATGATCGTTGCACCAGGAATCATCGATATTCACGGTCACCATTTTTATGGCACACAGCCAGACTCCTATCTCAGCAACGGTTTCAGTGCTTTGCCTCCTGACGGATTTACATTTAGAAGCGGGGTTACGACGGTGGTTGACGCAGGAGGTGCAGGATGGAAAAATTTCTCTACTTTTAAGGAACAGACCATAGACCGATCCAAAACCAGAGTATTGGCTTTTATCAATATCGTCGGCTCAGGGATGAAAGGTGGTAAGATTGAGCAGAATATTGATGATATGGACCCGGGGCAAACAGCTAAAGTGGCTCAGGAATATCCGGGCCTTATCGTTGGGGTGAAGCTCGCTCATTTCAGTGGTCCAAACTGGGAACCCCTTGATCGCGTGGTGGAAGCTGGCAGCATAGCGGATATCCCTGTGATGATCGATTTTGGAGGAAGCAATCCGGCCCTGTCAATTGAGGAATTGTTTTTAGAAAAATTAAGACCGGGAGATATCTTTACACACGCTTATGCTCATGTAAAGGGAAGAGTTCCAATCGTTGATGAAAAGGGCATGGTGAAACCATTTGTGTTCAAAGCTCAGGAGCGGGGCATCATCTTTGACGTCGGACATGGCGGAGGAAGTTTTGATTTTGAACAGGCCATTCCGTCCATGAAACAGGGATTGAAGCCTGATGCCATCAGCACCGATCTTCATACAGGCAGTATGAATGCTGGCATGAAGGATATGAGCAACGTGATGTCAAAATTTTTGAACATGAATATGCCTCTTGCAGAGGTCATTGCCTGTTCTACCTCCAAACCGGCTGAAATTATCAACAGATCCGACCTCGGTCACTTATCAGTGGGTGCAGAGGCTGATATTGCGGTATTTAACCTTCTCAAAGGCAGTTTTGGTTTTGTCGATACCAAGGGAAAGTTAATGACGGGAGATAAAAAATTACAATGTGAACTGACCCTCAGGAGCGGCAAGGTGGTTTGGGACCTCAACGGGATGGCTGCTGAATCAGCGTCGGGCCATTGAAACAACTATAATATTGAATAAGTGAAGCATAGGTACAAAACCCAAAATATAGAATGAAGAAAAGTTATAAGATACTGTTTGTGTTGTCATTGATATCCCTCTTGATTTCAGTCATTTTGATATTGATCAAAAAGGGATCGGAAACAGGACCTTTTCTGGTGCTCTTTTTTGTTTTACTGGCCCTGGGGCTAAGGGGACATAAGGTATTTAAAGGGTTTTCATTTACCATTTTGATTTTTGCGGCAGTCACCGCCTCCATGTTTTATCCGACTTTTTTTACCACGATCGGTGATTTTCAGATGAAGTTGCTGATTGTTCCTTTATTACAGTTGATTATGTTCGGAATGGGCACCGCCATGAGCATCAAGGATTTTTTGGGGGTAATTAAAATGCCCAGAGGTGTTGTGGTGGGACTGGCCTGTCAGTTCAGCATCATGCCCCTTTTAGGTTTTTCAATAGCCCAACTTTTCGGTTTTGAGCCTGAAATTGCGGCCGGTATCGTATTGATTGGCTCCTCACCAAGTGGTCTGGCCTCTAATGTGATGGCTTATCTGGCCAAAGCCAACCTTGCCCTGTCTGTTACCCTTACTGCGGTGGCGACCTTGCTGGCACCCTTGATGACTCCCTTACTGATGAAGCTGTTTGCCGGTCAGTTTGTACCCATCGATTTTTGGACCATGATGTTCAGCATCACCAAAATAGTGATCTTTCCCATCATTGCGGGATTGATATTTAACCGTATCTTTCATGGGAAGACCCAGTGGTTCGACAAGGCCATGCCCCTGGTTTCGATGGCCGGAATTGCCTTGATCATTACCATTATCACCGCGGCCGGCAGAGACAGTTTGTTATCGATAGGTCTGTTTTTGATACTGGCAGCGATCATTCATAATGCAGCAGGATACTTTTTGGGTTATTGGGGAGGCAGGTTGTTTAAAATGGATGAAAAAGATTGCAGAACGATTGCTTTGGAAGTAGGCATGCAAAATGGAGGGCTGGCTTCCGGAATTGCCCTTGAAATGGGGAAGGTTGCCACCATAGGATTGGCTCCGGCCGTATTTGGACCCTGGATGAACATATCAGGCTCTTCCCTGGCAACCTGGTGGCGGGACAGAGATCCGGATTCAGAAGATAAAAAAATAAAAAATATCAATCATGATGAAATTTAATAATGGGTTAAAATTGATGTTCCTGATGCTTTTTGTTGCAGTTGGCTTGAACGCGCAGACCGTATCTAAGGAACAGATGGTCTTTATTACTGCACAATGGCAGGGAGAACGGTTTGATGACGGCAGGCCCAAAGTAGCCGATGATATTCTTGAGAGAATCAAGTCGGTTACCATTGAAGAAGCCTGGGGTGTGTTGAGAAATGAAGGATATCACAACCAGTTTGAAGGAGGCTGGAAGCCCTTACACGACGATGTGGTCGTTGTGGGAAGGGCACTAACGGCACAGTATATGCCGAACAGGCCCGATGTTTCGGATCAGATCCTGAAAAAGGGAAAACAGGAAGGCAGGATTGGAAATCCAAATTCCTGGCCCATTGACATGCTCGAGAATGGTGACGTGTATGTGGCTGATGCTTTCGGAAAAATTGTCGACGGCACGCTGATAGGCGATAACCTGGGCAATGCCATTTATGCCAAATCAAAAACCGGCGTGGTATTCAACGCCTCAAGCAGGGATATGGAAGGACTTTCTGAAATAGAAGGTTTTAATGCTTTTGTGAGGGGCTGGCACCCTTCTTTTCTGACAGAAGTGATGCTGCTGAGTTTAAATACACCTATCAGGATAGGTGCTGCTACCGTCCTGCCCGGAGATATTGTACTGGCCAAAAAGGAAGGGGTGATGTTCATCCCGGCACATTTGGCCGAAAAAGTTGTAGTTACGTCTGAAATTGTTAGATTAAGGGATCTCTTTGGAATCAGCAGATTAAAAGAGGGGCGCTATACGCCTGGGCAGATCGACAATAAATGGACCGATGAAATTGAAAAGGATTTCTCACAATGGCTGAATGATCATATGGATGAATTGCCTGTTCCGAAGGAACAAATACAGGAATTATTGAAAAAGAGAACCTGGTAAGAATTGAACCTAAATTATGAACTAAATACGTATAAAAATGAAAAAATTAACAACTAGAAGAGCCTCAATGAAAAAAATTGGCATGGCTATCCTTGGAACTTTTGGGGTAGGTGTTGCCAGTGCTATGAATGATCCAAAACCCGTAAAAGAAGTGGTGGGTGAAATAGAAACAGATCAGGATGTACCTTTGTTTTCAGGATCTGTGAAACATGGAAATACCTTATATGTGGCAGGTAAAGGTGCTCATTTTGAGGGCGATATAAAAGCCCATACGGATCATGTATTGAAAGAACTGGAAAAGGAGCTTGTAAAAAACGGATCGTCTATGGAGAAAGTGCTCAAAGTGAATGTCTACCTGCATGATCTGGAAGATTACCACGGGATGAACTCGGTGTACAGGGGCCGATTTGGTAAGAACCCTCCGGTAAGGACAACCGTGGCAGTTTACGGAGGCGTGCCTGGAGATTCCCTGGTGGAAATGGATTGTATAGCTGCTATAGATTAATCGTTTTAAAACTAAAGTTATGGTCACAAGAAGAAAATTGTTAAAATCACTGTCAGTATTGCCTTTTGTTGGCAGCATGCTCGGAACTGAATTATTGTCTGCGCAGGTCCTGAGTAATTCCGTCGCACAACCTGCAACAAGAGATTTTTTTAAAGAGCTGGGTTTGAGAACCTTTATCAATGCAGCGGGAACTTATACTTCTATGACAGGATCATTGATGCATAAGGAGGTGACCGACGCGATCAGCTACGGGGCAACGGAATATGTCAATCTGGATGAATTGCATGACAAGGTTGGAGAGCGTATCGCTGCCTTGCTCGACTGTGAATATGCAACGGTAAGTTCAGGAGCTTTCGGAGCCATGACCATTGGACTTGCCGGTGTCATTTGCGGTATGGACAAGGAAAAAGTGGAACAACTGCCCGATATGAAAGGATTGAAAAACGAGGTGATTTTGCAAAAAGGGCACAATATCGTGTATACCCATGCCTTAAAAAATGTTGGGGTCGACATAGTGCTTGTTGAATCCAGAAAAGAGCTCGAAAAAGCGATCAATGACAAAACGGCCATGATGTGGTTTTTAAACGCCAATACAGATGCCGGGGAAGTCAAGCATGAAGAGTTTCTGCAGATCGCCAAAAAGCACAATATTCCTACTTTCATTGACTGCGCGGCAGATGTGCCTCCCGTGGAAAATCTGTTCAAATTCACAAAGATGGGTTTTGACCTGGTCGCATTTTCAGGCGGTAAGGGATTAAGGGGGCCACAAAGCGCCGGTCTTTTGCTTGGAAACAAGAAATTTATTCAGGCAGCTCGCATGCATACCCCTCCAAGAGGGTTTAACATCGGGCGTGGAATGAAAGTAAATAAAGAAGAAGTGCTGGGCATGCTGGTGGCACTGGAGTTGTACCTGCAGCGGGATCATGCTGAGGAATGGAAGATGTGGGAAGGTCAGATTCAATTGATCAGTGATCAGGCCTTGTCCGTTGAGGGTGTCAATACTGAAATTCACGTTCCGAAATACGCGAATTGTGTTCCGTCTCTGCGGATCAGTTGGGACCAGACCCGCATTAAGATTTCTCCTGAGGATCTCAGGAAAGAATTACGCGAAGGTCATCCGTCAATAGAAACGGTTGGCGGCAAAGAAAATGTAGGCATCACAACATGGATGATGGACCCCGGGCAGGAAAGAATCGTTGCCAGCAGGATAAGGGAGATTTTACTGAAAAACGCCTAAAGTATATTTCAGGAAGGGATGTTTTAATTTTCACCAATGAGTAAAAGGCAGGTGTCGTAGGTCTTTTTTGATAGGGTTTTCGACTGCAGCCATGCGTAAAAACTTAAGGCAAAGATATCCTCGTCCTTTTTGTCAGAGTGCAATACCTCCTTAAGCTTTGAGATAAATTCTTGTGTATAGACAATGTTTTTGTTCTTGTAATACGCTTCGGCCAGCCTGACAAACAGAAGGATCTTTTCTTCGTTGTGCTCAAGAAGGTGGTTCCTGAATTTTTTTCTGAAACTCCTTAATCTTGATTCCACCAGATCGATATAATCCAGCTCCATTAACAATAAAATTTCCAGGAGGTTTTTTTTGATCACCCATATAAAACCAAGCTTTTTTACATACCAATTGTCACTGTGGTAGAAATCCCTGTATAAATGAAGTGCATTTTTAAAACTTTCGGCAAGAAACAGGGCCACGATCCTGGTTAATTTCAGATCGTGTACATATACCTGCTCATTTTTGTATTTTTTGAAATCAAAATGACTGAGTTTTTCGATAGCCTTCCCAAGTTCTCCCGTGTAAATTTGCAGCAGGGAAGTGATCAAAAGATGCTGGCAATAAAAAACAGGAAGATACTTTTGATCCTGCAGAAGCATATAATGATACATGCTTCTCAGGGCAGCGGCGGACCTCCGAAATTTTCTGATGCGAAAATAGGTATTGGCCAGGTAGTACAAAATTTGGATATGGTAATATAAATGCTCTTGCTGGATCCGTTTTGAAGTTTCGATTTTTTGTCTTGCCTCCTCAATAAATTCAAGGATCTCATAATAATTTCTGCTGATGTTGGCAACCTGGTTGCTTATTTGAAGCAATTTGAAGAGTGACTGGTAGCTCAAATTCTTTGTGATCGAGATTTTGTATTCAGCCATGTTTCTGTCTAAAATGTCTGAAATACTCGGATTTTTACGGGTCAGTTCGTTCTGTACGGAAGCGTAAAAAAGATTTAAGTTTTCTTCCTGTTGGATGTTCGATCTGTTTTTATGGTATTTTTTAAGGATCTCTTCAAAATCAACTGAACTGTTCAAATGGGCGTGGGCCAGCTGGATGTTGTATATGTCATTCAATAGTCCGTACAAGGCATACTTTCTTGCGCTTCTTTCGGCCCTGGCCATTGTTTTAAAAGCAATTGGGTATTGCTGGTGCTCAAAAAATATGCTGCTCGCCAGGACCAGTTTCAATACACTGGATTCTTTAGAAGATTCTCCCTCTATATATTTTAAAGCCACAAAATCAATAAGGCTTTCATGAAGCCTTTTACAAAGGGCATGATAGGCTCCTTTGGCCCTTTTTCCATATAGCATAAGGTCAGGGTCTTCAATAGGGTCACCAGTATCCATCAGTTTGAAAAGCGCAATGTTCTTGGTGTCATTTCGTTTGTTTCTATGTTTCAGGTCCGAAATAAACTTTTTTTTATCCGTTTCCGATAAAGTAGCAATGATGGATGAAATTTGGTGCATTTATATCATAAGTTTTTATATTCAAATATACTATAAAATAAGGTATATTTTAAAATATCATATATTTTAAATCATAAGTAATGTTGAAAATAAGATTTTTCTTTCTGCCTGGCTTGGTGCAATTTTGACATCTAAACAGCAGTGATGCATTAAAATTCAAGAAGATGGAATACAATTATAAGTCAGATAGTTCAGAAGCTAAAAAGGCTACACAAGAGGGCAAACCAGCATGCAAAGGCAATGGAGTAGAATTTAATCAAAAACCCACACCTGCTTTTATCGGTGCATCCTGGGTTGCTTTAATGGCAGGAGTTATTTGTTATTGCACCGGCTTGTGGAACGCAGCAATGCAATTGAATGAAAAGGGTTATTATTTTACCGTTTTACTCTTTGGCCTGTTCTCGGCGGTTTCCGTTCAGAAAAGCGTCCGTGACAGACTGGAAGGACTTCAAGTATCGGATATGTACTATGGCATCAGCTGGATTTCGGTGTTGACGGCTATTTTGCTCTTGATCATTGGGCTTTGGAATGCCGATTTATGGCTGAGTGAAAAAGGATTCTATGCCATGTCTTATACCTTGAGTTTATTTGCCGCCATCGCAGTTCAAAAAAATACGAGGGATAAAAGCTTCATTGAAAATGAGGAGCGCCTGCTTGAGAAAAAGCAGGAATAAATAATGTTCGTTATTTGAATTTGCATCGGGCCTTGTCAATTTCATTGTGAAAACTTTTGGCCCGCTTTAAAATTCCAATGCTGTTTTTAGGTATATTGAAAATCATAAAACAGAGCAAATATGATGCTTGAAAAAAACAATCCCAGGCTTATCAATGCCTGGTCCTCATTTGACTGGGCAAATTCGGTATATAACCTGATCGTAACCACAGCCATATTTCCGATATATTATCTGGCCACAACACAGGAGGCTTTTGGAGGTGAAATGGTCTCGTTTTTTAATTTGACGGTTAAGAATTCGGTCCTATATTCATTTGCCATTTCATTTTCCTTCTTGATGATCGTTTTTCTTTCCCCTGTTTTGTCGGGAATTGCAGACTATGGAGGCATGAAAAAGAGATTTATGAAGTTCTTCACTTATCTGGGGTCCCTTGCCTGTATAGGACTTTTTTTCTTTACCGGAGAAAATGTTGAGTATGGCATTGCCTGTTCCGTTCTGGCAAGTATTGGTTTTGCAGGGTCTTTGGTGTTTTATAACGGATTTTTACCTGAAGTAGCCACAAAGGAACGGATGGACAGGGTAAGTGCCAGAGGATTTGCCATGGGTTATACGGGTAGTGTGATCTTATTGATCATCAATCTGGTTTTGTTCCAGCAATTTGAGGTTTTCGGTTTTGAGAGCGGCGGGGAGGCCACCCGGTTTGGATTCATACTGGTGGGTGTCTGGTGGCTGGGATTTGCTCAAATCGCTTTTTATTATTTAAAGGATCGCAGAAATGGCAAGCCCATCACTTTTGAGATTTTAGGAAACGGAACCAATGAATTGAAAAAAGTCTGGAAGGTCGTGAAGGGTAAAAGGGTTATGAAGCGATTTCTGTATTCCTTCTTTTTGTTCAGTATGGGGGTTCAAACAGTTATGCTGCTGGCACCGCTGTTTGCCGATAAAGTGATTGGCATGGGAGCTGATGAAATGATCTATATTGTCATTATCCTTCAAATACTGGCTATCGGGGGTGCTTTCTTTTTTGCACTTTTGTCGAAACTCAGGGGGAATGGATTTGCAATCAGTACGACCCTGATCATCTGGATATTTATTTGCATTGCGGGCTATTTTATGAAAGATAAGGTCTCTTTTTACAGCCTGGCCGCATTTCTTGGATTTGTAATGGGAGGGATCCAGTCGATTTCCAGATCAACCTACAGCAAATTAATTCCGGCTGAAACCAAAGATACGGCTTCTTTTTTCAGTTTTTATGATATCACCGAGAAGCTGGCAATCGTCATTGGCTCCTTATCTTACGGATTCATTGATCAGGTCACTGGCAGCATGCGCTACAGCATGGTGTTTATGTCACTGTTTTTTATCGCAGGCTATATCGTTCTGCAGATGGCCAATCTAAAGAAAAATATGGCATGATTTATCATTTTTTAAAACAGCTGATAAAACTTTCCCTCTTCTTTTTTTTCAGGAAAATTGTGGTGACAGGCAAGGAGCAAATTCCTGCTCAGGGACCATTGATCCTGGCGGCTAACCATCCCAATACCTTTATGGACCCGTTGCTGGTTGCCTCAATTTGCTCTCAGCGAATAGGATTTATTGCAAATGCCGGCATTTTTTTAAATGATTTGGTCACAAGGATTTTCAGCTTTTTTCATGTGATTCCAATTTTTCGAAAAAAGGATATTCAGCCCGGGGAAAAGCCTGATAACAGAATGGCATTCATGAAATGTCATGAATACCTGAGCCGGAAGGGAACCATCCTTATTTTTCCGGAAGGCACGAGTTATTACGAGCTTAAGCTCAGGGAAATCAAAACGGGAACAGCAAGAATTGCCTTGAGTTTTGAAGAACTGAATCACTTCCGGGGTAATTTAAAAATTGTTCCCATAGCCTTGGATTATTCAGATTCAATTCAATTCAGAAGTGTTGTTTCCATGAGAGTTTGCCCGCCTTTATCTGTAAGTGATTATAAAAAGGCCTATGAAAAGGATGAATTTGAAACTGTGCTGGAACTGACTGAAGCCATAAGAAAAGAACTTGCAAAAAATATCCCCCAAACCTCGGGAAAGGAGCAGGAAGAATTTTTGGTCAATGTGCATCAGTTTTATACGGCATTTTACGATCCTCAGGCTGCACTTCACCTGAATCCGAAGCTTTCTCTTGAATTGAGGAATCAGGCGTCAAAGGCAATTCATTTTCTGGAGAAGCACAACCCGGATTTGTATCTTGATACCCAGAAAAAAGTGGCACAGTTCTTCAAATTGTTAAAAGAGGAAGGCATCAGACCCTTGATCATATCGAATAATATCGCAGAGAAAAACAAAACAATTGTTTATGGCTCCTATTTTTTAAAATTTATTTTGCTTTTCCCTGTTTACATCCTGGGTCTGGTTTTTAATTACATACCCTTTATGCTGCCGGTAAAAATATTTAAAGCCTTAAAGCTGGACATAGAATATAAGGCGCCGGTACAAATGAATGCGGGTTTACTCACGTTTCCGCTATTTTATGCCCTGATCCTATGGGTCTTTAGGGTTTATGTTAGCCCCAATATCTGGTATAGTCTTTTGTTGCTGCTCATCATGCCTGTTACCGGATTTGTGTGCATGTATTATTACGCAGAGGCCAAAAGGTTCTCCAAGTTAATGCATTATAATTTTTTTATGCGCGAGGATAAACGACAGCAAATAGAAAAGTTGAGAGCTGAAATTTTAGAAAATGTCGATGAGGCCATTAAAAACCTCGACCGGCTCACCTCAGTTCAGGAAAGGGGCTTAAGCAGCTCATCATGAGGTGCGTATTTGGCTTCAGGGGATCGCCACGATCTCATCAAGAGGCTTCAGTCTTTCTCCGGTTTCACCCTTTTTTTCATATTCCAGCTGGTTCAGTACATACCTGATCATTTCCTTTCTGGCAATTTGCTTGTTATTGCCTTTGACCACGATCCAGGGTGAAGTTTCGGTAGAGGTATTTCGGAACATGGCCTCCTTGTATTTGGTGAATTCGGCCCATTTAGATTGCGCCTCTACATCAACACTGCTCAATTTCCATTGTTTAAGCGGATTATTGACGCGTTCCTCAAGCCTTCTTTTTTGTTCTTCAGCATCAATGGAAAACCAAAATTTTAGCAGATGGATACCATCCTTGACAATCATCTGTTCAAAAAGAAGCACCTGTTCATTGAATAAACGGTATTGCTCTTGGGTGCAAAAACCCATAACGGGTTCAACAACGGCCCGATTGTACCAGCTGCGATCGAACAGGACCATTTCACCTGGACCGGGAAAATGCTCAATATACCTTTGAAAATACCACTGACCTTCTTGTCTTTCATTTGGTTTTGACAAGGCAACGACTTTGAACAACCGGGGATTTAAAAATCTAATAAACCTCATGATGGCACCGCCTTTACCGGCGGTATCCCTC
The DNA here is from genome assembly GCA_024644745.1 of Flavobacteriaceae bacterium. Taxonomy (GTDB): domain Bacteria; phylum Bacteroidota; class Bacteroidia; order Flavobacteriales; family Flavobacteriaceae; genus Lutimonas. The sequence continues at coordinate 14,618 of JAHEHF010000042.1, read as the reverse complement.
CCTTCGAAAAGAATGACCAGGCGTTCATTCTTTGCTTTGATGTGCTGTTGCAACCAGACCAGTTCTGTTTGCAGATTCAGATACTCTTTATCCAGTTCCAGTGAATATTTTGACATGTTGAGAAGTTAATGTAAGTATTGGGTTTTTTCGAAGAAACTTCAAAATTATAGCCAGTTTTCTTTTCTGTTGCCAAATATATAAAAGTTGGGTTTTTTATGAGTAAATTTATGATTAAATTCATTATTTGTTTAGAAACTGAATAATCATGATGAAGCTATTGATTTTAACCGATTTTTCAGAAAGTTCCATCAATGCCCTGCATTATGCCGCGGCACTCTATAAAGATATGCCCGTTGCCTTTGATGTAATGCATGTGTTTCAGGGTAGATCGTCACAGCTCATGGGAGATGGATACAATGAAAAGTGGCTGAATCAAAATGCTCAGGATGCTGAGGCTGAATTGCAATTTCTCATTCATGAGGTGAGCTCGTCCAGTCATCCTGAAAGTACTTTTCGAAGCCTGTTTCGTGAAGGTAATCTCATCGATATGATCAATGAAGTTGTCCGCGACAGCAAAATGGATCTTGTGGTGCTGGGTACCAAGAAAAGTTCGGAACTCAGAAACTTTTTTTGGGGAAATCACTCGGTAAAAGTGATTCGCAATTTGCATCGGTGCCCCGTTTTGGCCGTTCCGCAAAATTACACCTTCAAGACCCTTGACAGGGTGTTGTTTTCAACAAATTATAAAAGGGAATTCAAAAAACAGGAATTCAGCATACTCATGCAACTCATAAGCCTGCATAAACCTGAAATCATCGTTGGAAAATTGTCTGAGGATAATTTCATGTCAGACAAACAAAAGGAGCATAAGGAGGACTTGCAGTTGATTTTCAAGGATGTTGATCACAAGACGGAAAAAATAAACTGGGATACTTCGGAGATTATAACCATCAATAAGTCTGCATTGGAAAAAGGATGCAGCATGATCTGCCTGATCAACCATCACATGAATTTTTTAGAGAACCTCTTGGAAGAGCATGTTGCTCTCAATGCATCTGTTTACAGTGACCTGCCTGTATTAATTTTACCCGATCTCGATCATTGATCAGCCTCAGCTGTCTTTTTTCAAATCAATACCTATTTTTGGTATTTTAATGATTTCCATAGTGGTAGAAGCAACAACTACTTTTCCTTCAGATTTTCTGATCGCGGCATTGATCTTTTCCTGAAGTATATTTTTGGTCACACGCCTTTTTTTATAATCAACGATGTACCTGAGGTTGAGTCTGATCCAGTTGTCAGTCATTGTCACGGACAGGGTGGGGGCCAGCTCGGCGTCTTCAATATAGTATTTGTTAACGATGTTTTTCCACCTGGCTTTTGACTTTTCGCTAAATTCTGAGAGCTCTTCTAAGGCAACTTGTTTCATAATGTTTTTGGCCATTTCCAAATCTGATTCATAATGAACGGGCAGGTCAAACTCATCCCAGATAAAAGGAAAATCACGGGAGTAATTGTAGACAGGTACTTTGAAAACGAAGGCGTTACTGATCTTAACGATCCTCCCGCTGTAATTGTCACTGCTCACCCATTCTCCGATTTCCATCATTGTCGTATACATGCTGTCAATGTCTATGATATCTCCTTTGATACCATTGATCTCAATGCGTTCACCTACTTTGTACACCTTGACGATAAAAATATAGACGGATCCCGCAACGGCCAGAAACAATTCCTGCAGGGCAAAGGCCACTCCGGCCGAAAACAGTCCAATGGCCAGGGTAAAATCTTTGATATTGCCTGTGAAATAGGAAGCCGATAATATAACGATCAGGAAATAGCCTACGATTTCGACGCCTTTCTGTGATTTATAACGCGTTGTATTGTCAGGTAGGTTTTTCTTTAGGAACCTTCTGATGAATCGGATCACAAGGACGACGATCAGGACCCAAAGTAAATATTTGACAAGGCTCAAAATGATCGGGTTTTTAGTCAGCCAGTCTGATAAATATTCAAATGAATTCATTGCAAGGTGAAATTATATTGATGCACGGGTGATTGAAAAAAGACTCACCTACTCCATATTTTTGCTGTCTTACACGTCAATCATGACCTCATGCCTGAGCATATAAAAGTACTTATTTTACTGCAAATGAAGCAATGATCTGAATCAATGAGCCAAAGACAATTACCAACAGCCGCTCAAGCAATATTAAAGCATAAGTTTTCTGATGCCTATGAAAATGAATATCAAAAGAGAATAAGCGATGAAAAAAGGTATGATATAGTCTTTCCAGCCTGCAACCAGCATGACACCTATGATGAGTAGCTGAAATCCAAGACCGTAAACAGAAACCAGGGTCATGAACCAATTTGGGAAAGATTTTTGTGATGAAGCCCTGGGGTCCAGGTAAAAAATAAGTTTGTCAAATCCTCCATAGAGTATTTTATAGATCTTAAAGAGTATATCCACATTTTTCTGTTTTTCGCCTTTCAGGGCCACCGGTATACTTTCTTCAAAAATTCGGCTGGTTCTGTCTCCACCCATATTATTTCTTAAGATGACGTAATAATAATTGTATAGGGTGCCCTGTAGCTGTATACAAAAAAAACCAAACAATGCGATCCCTATGTGCTGGTCGGTAATGATCCCAATGGCCATAATGATGATCAGATTCAGGAGGATATCAGCAATAGAATCCAGATACCGACCGGTGTAAGAGGGGGTTTTCTTTACTCTGGCCAGTTCACCGTCCGCTGCATCTAAAACAGATTTAAGGATCAGGAGAAGCAGGACAGCCCAAAAAAACTCAAGGAAGATGCAGGCAACGGCAAGGAGGCCCACAATTGAAAAAATCAGGGTCAGATGAATGGGAGTGAAGCTGGTTTTTTGAAGTGAATTCGCTATAAAACGAGCAGCCGGTCGGCCATAGTCTGATACGTCAAAAAACTTATGTGCTTTGGGTAGTTTTGTCATCGAGGTGCCTTTTGATCGTAAATCGGTGTAAACCCATTCAATTCTATGTTATTTACAGGATGTCTTTATGGCCGGGTATCTACGGTATGAATTTAAAATGATCATATGCCTGCAGCGATGATCATTTTCGTTGTCGCCGCTTTCTGTCTTATTTTTTTGGGTTTACTATAAGCTTCAGAATTCCACCATTCTTGCGCTGTTTCAACCGTAGGAAACTTCAGAACCACCAACCTTTCCGGTATCCAATCGCCCTCCAGCGAGATGGTTTCGCCACCCCGGACCACAAATTCGCCACCGAAGGATGCTATCGTTTCAGGTGTTAAGAGGGTATAGGACCTGTAAAGTTCCTGATCATGAATTTTAATTTCTACAATAACAAAGGCTGGCATTTTTTTTAATTAATGAGTTGAAAATCGATGGTAGAAACAACCCTGACAATTTTTATTTCCGGTGTATTCTGGTCTCTGTCACCGATAGAGAATTGCCCTTGCCGGGCCACTCTGATCGGTCCCACCTTTGAATTAGAATCACGCGCAAATTTTTCTGCGACCTGTCTTGCATTTTTGGTGGCCTCTTCTATCATAGAGGGTTTGAGCTCGTTCAGACCCGTAAAGACGTATTCAATGGGTCGCCATTCGTTTTTTGAACCCAGAACAATGCCTTTCGACATCAGGTTCAAGGATTCACCAAGTGCTTTCTGTAATTTTTTAATGTCTCTGGTCCTCACTGTAAAGTCTGATTTTGCGATGTATCTGAAACCACTGGGTCCGGGGTTGTTACCGTATATATTGCTGTTTATATCAGTAATATTGACCATACCCTTGGTCAGTTCCTCCTCAGTAAAACCCTGCTCAATAAAGAATTCATAAACCTGAAGGTTTTGTTTTTCGATCGTAGTTTGCAATATTTTTAAATCATTTCCCGAAAGGATCGTATTGATGGGCCATACGGCCAGATCTGCCTGAACTTCTCTTTCAGATAAGCCTTTGACCTGCACATAGCTGTCAAATTCCTTACCTGTTTTGTGCATGTTGCCGATAAAATATCCTGCCAGGATGATCCCTGCAGCAATCATAAGGGCCGGAAGATTCAAGTTATTATTCTTCATGTGACTGATTCTGTTTGAAAAGTGAAACCCAATAATAAGTAAAACTAAATTAATTATTTTTATTCAAAACCCGCCTGATTTCATTCAATAATAATGGAAATGCTGGTTCTGTCATTCCGTGCCCGTAGCCATCCAGTTCCAGGATACGGGTGTCCTGATGACCCGCAACTTTCATCATGCGCATCATGTAGGCATTTTCTTCATAGCGACCCAGCAATTCCAATTCTCTGTCACCCGTGATCAAAAGCATGGGAGGTGCATCAGGTCTGACATGAAACAGGGGTGCCAGTTCATCAATCACAGGTTGTGTTCCTTTGATCCCTCTTTCTTTCCTGACCGTAAAATGGGTAATGGTGTGGCCGCTGAAAGGAATCAAACCGGCAATGCTGTTGGCATCGATATGATGCCGGAGCAGGTATTTTTTATCGAGTCCCACCATGCTGGCCAGATAGCCTCCTGCCGAATGGCCCGAAACGAAGATGGCATCCGGGTCACCTCCATAAGAAGTGATGTTGTTAAAAACCCATGCTACCGCGGCAGCTGCATCTTCAATGTAGACTGGCGCCTTGATTTCGGGATACAACCTGTAATTTACAGCAACCACAGCGATTCCTTTTTCTTTAAGAGCCATGGGAATTTTTTTTTGCCCGCCGGTCAGTTCGCCTCCGTGAAACCATACTACCGTGGCATAATCCTCAAGATCTTCAGGATAGTAAATATCCATTTTGCAGCGTTCTTTGATATAAGCATCTTCATTCCTGCTTGCTTCATCATAATAAGGAATGTTCTCCAGGGTTGTATAGGTGCTTTCCTGAGAGAGGATCAGATAACTCTGGGAAAGTAAAAAGGATAAGATCAATAATTTTTTCACCTGATAGTTTATTTTCAATTCATTTCCAGCAGTATACTGTCCTGAACAGAACGCAATAATTTTAGAGATTGAGATCCGCTTTAAAACCTTGTATTTCAATAAGGCTCTTATTTTTTATCCATGGGCTCATGATTCAGTTTCATATTGAAATAGGTATAGATGCCAGACCACATATAAGCGCGTTGGTCATTTGTTGAAGACGCTCCGTGACCTCCCTCAATCGTTTCATGGTAAATATACGGATGTCCCATATCATTCATTTTTGCAGCCATTTTTCGGGCATGACCCGGGTGTACCCGGTCATCTTTTGTAGAGGTGACGAAAAATACCTCCGGATATTTCTGTCCCTTTTTGACGTTGTGGTATGGGGAATACTTTTGAAGGTATGCCCAATCTTCAGGAATGTCTGGATCGCCGTATTCTCCCATCCAGCTCGCACCTGCAAGAAGTTTTGAATAGCGTTTCATATCCAGCAAGGGGGCCCCAACCACAACAGCATTGTACAGATCTGGTCGTTGTGTGAATACCACCCCGGCCAATAGTCCTCCATTGCTCCATCCAAAGGCGCCGAGATATTCGGGGGAAGTGATGTTTTTTGCGATCACATCTTCACTGACCGCATAAAAATCATCGTAGGCGTTCTGTCTCTTTTCTTTCATGGCGGCCTGATGCCAGGAAGGACCGAATTCTCCTCCGCCTCTGATATTCGCCAAAACATATACGCCCCCTTGTTCTAACCAGCCGAGGCCAACGGTGGAATTGTAATTAGGCTGTCTTGATACATTGAACCCCCCGTAAGCCGTGATCATGGTAGGGTTCTTCCCGTTGAATTTTAGTTCTTTGTGATGCACAATGAAATAAGGAATTTTTGTTTGATCTTTGGAAAGGGCATGGTATTGTTTGATCACTAAATCCTGAGCCTCAAAGGCATCCTTTAATTTTTTGATCGGTTCCATTTTGGATTCAGTCACATGATACAGGGTAGTGGGTTTTATAAAATTACTGTAAATGAAAAAATAATCATTTGACTGATTGCTTGATCCGGTTACATAGATGCTTCCAAATTCAGGAGTCTTTACGTCTTCGGAAGTCCATTGGTCATTATTAAATGAAAATTTAATTAATTTATTCTGAACGTTTTCAAGCACATTTACGATGATAAAATCTTTTGAGGAACTTGCTGAAACAAAACTGGACCTTTCATCGGGTTCAAAAATCGTTTTGATTTTTTGATTTCCATTCAGATTTTCTTTGAGGTTCATGCTGACCAAAGAACCTTTTTTATATATGCTACCATTGACTGTCAAATCTGACTGAAGCGAAACAATAATTTCACCCTTGTGAAAATCAGCGAGTTCTGCATCCTTCGGGATGATTAGTTTTTGAAGCTTACCCTTGTTCAGGTAATGCATATTTGATTCAAATGTGCTTATTGCATCATAAATAAACACGTGCTGCTTTCCTTCATACATAAAAGAAAAAGGGAAAGCACCCAAATGAGTCAGTTCTGTCTTAAAAATCAAAGGAGCTTCATCAATTGATGCACCCCTGTTCAAAAGCTTGACCTGACTGGGATATCCCGATGTAGTCAGGGTTCCTTCACCAAAGTTTCTGGCAACCAATACCTTGTTTTGATCGATCCATGCCACGCCGCCTTTACTTTCAGGAAAAAAGAAACCTTCTTTTACAAATTCCCCTGTTTTAAGGTTGAACTCTCTGATTTCATTCTCATCTTTTCCTCCGTCCGAAAGCGAGACCAAACAGACTTCATTGTCAGGTTTCAAAAAATTGGATCCTCCATAAACCCATTTTTTACCCTCTTTTTTTGAAAGCTCATCGATATCTATTACTGTTTTCCAGTCCGTTTTGTTTTTCAGATAGTCTTCTTTAGCCATACTTCTCCATAAGCCTCTTTCATTTTTTTCGTCCTGCCATAAATTGTAAACCAGGTCACCTGCGACGTTTGGGTAGGCTATTTTATCCTTGTCATTGAAAGTTTTCAAAAGTTTTTTTCTGAGGTCGTCAAAAAGAGCATTTGAGGTCAAAACTTTCTCAGAGGCCGCGTTTTGTGCTTTGACCCAGTTCAGGGATTTTTCGCTTTCAATTTCTTCCAGCCAGATATATGGATCTTCGGTTGCAGCTTCTTGGGTATAAATTGGCTCGATATTCAGAAAGAGCGAAAACAGGGTAAGGAGAAGGAAATATTTCATGTTTGTTTGGTTAGATGATTTAAAGGACGCTGAGCAGGCCCCAAACGCTTTCATGATTTAAAGATAAAGAATTATACTGATAAGTATTGAATACGAACAGGTGAAATGGTTCATTCCCCTGAAAAAGGGCATAAAAAAAGGGTCTGATAAATCAAACCCCATTCTATAATCCTAAGATTAATCTTGAGTAAACGTTATGCCAAATTTATAAATTTAAAAAGTAACTAAGACTCCATCGGTTCTTTCTGTCATTTCCCTTCGGCCCTATCTTTTTAATTTTTTTCAATGAATCGAAATACACCCTTCCATTCATTTTAATTTTTGCCCTGATTGACTTTATTCTTGTGTTCCCTATTCCAAAAGCTCCAAAATCTCTTCCGCTCTGATCAATCAGGATCAAATTTTTTCCTTTCAATTCATCTAAGGTTTCTTTCAGAGCTACATAGTCATCATCAAGAAAAGTCACGTCGACAAATTTGCCGTTGTCATGATCACTTAAATGTTCTAAAATAGAATATTCCAGTTTCATAGGGTTGGGGGATTTACACAATAGATAGTCAAATGCTTATTTGGTTGCGTCATGATGTAAAAAAAAATGGAATCTTTCTTAAAAGTCTTCTCTGTATCGTTTTCAGACATAAAAAAACCCATTTTGTAAAAGATGGGTTCTTATCAAATTGATGGGTCAAATCCATTTAAAAGGGCCTGTAATCAGGGGCATTATGACCTTTGATCCTCAAAGAGGTAATGGCTTGTCCCCGGTGATGGGTAATGTGATCCCGAATGAAAAGGAAGCCCTGCTCTTTTGTCAATTCAGGCTTGTTGGGTGCAAAAGCGAAAACGAATGTCTCTTCCAAGTCTGCCTCACTCATACCTTCGAGGGTCGCAATGACTTCATCAAAATTGCTGTTGATCATTTCAATGCAGGCTTCCTTGGAGGCACCTGTCATCTTTTCGGTTTTACCCGTTGCTACCGGATCAAACTTAAATTCCTCGCCTTTGATGAAAATGTCATTCAGGAATTTAGTAGACATGGCAATATGCGCCATTTGCTCCCCGAATGATCTTACTGAGTCGTGCGGTTTGAAAGAGTAATCTTCCGCCGGCATTTTCTCCGCTACTTCAAGGGTATAAGCCTTGGCGCTTTTGAGTGTTTCTGAGAAAGAGCTGCTAAATCCTTCTTTGGATTTCTTGTTGATGCCGGTGAAGGCCAGCAGGCTTATGCCGACAGCAGCAAACAGAAAATAGGCAATTGAATTTTTCATGGTAGTTAGTTTTTAGGGTTAATTCTTAAAAATTCAGAAAATTTATTGATTTTTTAAAGTCGTAGTTTTTGTGTAACATTACAAATTCAATCGAATTTTTTTATGGATGACAAGATAATTAGGAATAAGGAACTCAATATATATGAGGCATTGATACCTGTAATTGTGCTCGTGGCCATGCTGGCTTATAATGTTTTTGTTTATGGGGATGATGCCCTGAGCGGATCCAATCAGTTCATACTTTTACTGGGTGGTTCGGTGGCGGCAATCGTTGGTTTTTTCAATAAGGTTTCATATAAGAGCATGATCGAAGAGGTGTCAAATAATATCAAATCGACTACCGGTGCACTTTTGATCTTGTTGTTTGTTGGTGCGTTGGCCGGCACCTGGATGATCAGTGGAGTGATTCCAACCATGATTTATTACGGACTGAAATTATTAAACCCCACCATATTTCTTCCTGCTACCGTTGTGATCTGCGCCGTAATTTCTATAGCTACAGGTAGTTCCTGGACCACCTCGGCAACAGTGGGGATAGCCCTGGTGGGTATTGGAGGTGCCTTGGGAATACCCCTGGGGATGGTGGCAGGGGCAGTGCTTTCGGGAGCCTATTTTGGTGATAAAATGTCTCCCCTGTCTGATACGACGAACCTCGCACCTGCCATGGCGGGAACCGATCTTTTTACACATATCCGTTATATGGCTTTTACAACGGTACCCACCATAACCGTGACTTTGATTATTTTTATAATCCTCGGGTTTACATTTGATACAAATGGAAATACAGATACTGCAGCTATTCTGGAGGCCATTGAGGGCTCATTTCATATCAATGGATGGTTGTTTTTGGTCCCCGTGGCGGTTATTTTGCTCATCATCAGAAAAACTCAACCGCTGATCGCCTTACTTATAGGTACCTTACTTGGTGGTTTGTTTGCTATCATTTTTCAGCCTGGCATCGTCTCGACGATTGGAGGAAGTGAACAACTTGATTTTCAGTCAGCTTACCAGGGTATCATGAATGCCATAACCGTGGAGACAAGTATTGAGACGACCAGTACCGAACTCAATGATCTTTTTTCCTCAGGAGGCATGTACGGAATGCTGGGCACCATTTGGCTGATCATCTGTGCCATGGTTTTTGGTGGTGTCATGGATGCCATTGGGGCCTTGTCTACCATAAGTGCGGCCCTGTTGAAACTGGCACATAGTATTTTTGGATTGTTTGCCAGTACAGTGGCTACATGCCTGGCCTTAAATGTGACGGCATCAGATCAGTACCTTGCCATTGTTGTGCCGGGGAAAATGTTCAGTAAGGCTTATGAAGAAAAAGGTCTCGCACCTGAGAATCTGAGCAGAACCCTTGAGGATTCGGGCACGGTGACCTCGGTGCTTGTGCCGTGGAATACATGTGGAGCCTATCAGTCAGGCGTACTGGGAGTAGGTGTTGCAGAATACTTCATCTACGCGATCTTTAACTGGCTGAGCCCTTTTATGACCCTGTTGTTTGCCGCGTTAAAGATCAAGATAAAAGAATTGAAATAAAATAGTGAAGGCCACATCTCTCAACGCGTCTGAAGCGAAACCTTGACCTGTTCCGCGCACTTTTCACCATCAATAGCGGCCGAAATAATGCCACCGGCGTATCCGGCACCTTCCCCACAGGGATAAAGTCCTTTGATCTGCAGGTGTTCCAAGGTATTTCTGTCACGAGGAATTCGCACAGGAGAGGAGGTTCTCGATTCCGGAGCATGGACCACAGCTTCATTGGTGAGATAACCTTTCATCGAATCATCGAAAAGTTTAAATCCCTGTTGCAAGGTTTTATAAATAAAGCCCGGGAGAACCGACCCCAATTCGACACTTGTTGTACCGGGCTGGTATGAGGTTTTGGGAATGTCTGATGAGCTAATGCCCCTGGTAAAATCAACAAGTCTTTGGGCTGGAACCTTTTGGGTTTCCCCGGCAAGTTGCCAGGCCTTCTGTTCTATTTCCTTTTGAAAGGCCACTCCGCTTAAAGGGCCGTATTTTTCATAAGGGGCAAAATCTTTAAGGTTCAGGGAGACTACAATTCCTGAATTTGATGTAGGCTGGTCTCGCCTGCTTGGGGACCATCCGTTGGTGACCACTTCACCGGGTGCCGTTGCACAGGGTGCGATAACTCCTCCGGGGCACATGCAAAAAGAATAAACCCCCCTGTTGTTCACTTGTTTGACCACGCTGTAAGGAGCTGGTGGTAAAAACTCACCTCTGGTGGCGCAATGGTATTGGATCTGGTCTATAAGTTCCTGAGAATGTTCCACCCTGACTCCAAGGGCAAAAGGTTTGGCCTCGAGAAGGATCTCTTTTTTATGCAATAATTCAAAAATATCGCGGGCCGAATGACCCGTTGCAAGAATTACTTTTTTGGCCTTTATCGTGTCATTTTGGTTGGTCTCCACCCCAAATATCTCATTGTTTTTGATCAGAAGATCTGTGACCCTGGTATTAAAGAGCACCTTTCCGCCGTATTGCAGGATTGTTTCCCGTATGGCCTGAATGATTTTTGGCAATTTATTGGTGCCTATGTGCGGATGTGCATCCACTGCGATCTCTTTTTTGGCCCCATGGGCGATAAGCAGGTTCAGAATCCGGTTGACGTCTCCTCTTTTTTTGGATCGGGTATACAATTTACCGTCCGAATACGTTCCGGCTCCTCCTTCGCCAAAGCAGTAATTCGAATCTTCATTGACGAGGTGGAGTTTGGTGATGGCTGCCAGGTCACGCCGCCTTTCTCTGACGTTCTTACCTCTTTCCAAAATGATGGGACGCAGTCCGCACTCAATGAGTTTAAGTGCCGCAAATAATCCTGCCGGACCTGCCCCTATAATGATGACTTCTTCGGCCCTGCTGACGTCTTTGTAGTGTGGCAGGTCTATTTGAGGGGTAACAGGTTCTTCGTTGATGAACAACCTCACCATCAGATTGATCTTCACCTTTCTGCGACGGGCGTCTATCGAACGCTTTAAAATCTCCACATGACGGATCTCCTTTTTGTCGGTCCTGGTATGTTTTGCAATATGGTCCCTTAATAATAAGGCATCATGAGCGGTTTCCGGACTGACCTGTAATTGAAGTTCTCTCTGCATTTTATGGGCTTAAGAGCATATTTTTTTGAGGATGCCTAAGGTTTTAAGCATACTGCTGACTTTTAAATAAAGAAATTCCAAACCAAACCAAACCTGACCACAAAATCCCGGTAGGGGTAGGTGGGTGCAGCATAATAATTGTTCTGACTGAAGGCCGAATTGAAATGCTCCAATTTGAAATAAACTCTCATGGTTTTCACCTTAAAGTTAATAAAAAAATCAAGCAGCGGAAAGCCTCCGTACTCTGCCTCATCCTGCAGGTAGAATTCAGATATCACCGGATTATAGGCATTCATAAGGTATTTACTGAAATAATTCAGGGTGATTCCTGTTTCGAGGTACATGGGTTTTCCTTTGAATATATAATTGGCGTAATAAAAAGTGTTCCTTGTCACGAAATCAGGCACCCTTAATACCTCTTCCCCATTGGTCACCTGTTGATAAATAAACTGGTTGTCAAGGGCAAATTTCCCAAACCGTATCTCCTTGCTCAGCATGACCTTGAAATAGTTCACAGTTTCAGCAGCCTGCACAGGTTTGGCCTGACCAGATATCTCGTCAAGATCAAAATAGGTATAATTATCAATATTGGCCAGGTGCACCGAAGCAAAAATCCATTTTTTAGAATCAAAGACGAAATCCAATCCATTGGTTTTTTCATTGTCAAAATTATTTTGCCAGTTGTAACTTTTATAATCGCTCTGGTTCAATAAAAAATTAAAATTTGGTGTACGGCTATTACTGAATGCCTTCGCAGACATTGTAAAAACGCTGTCTATTTTTAAGCTGGCCATGGCTGCATAGGAATGGCCCGTCAGATCACCGGATATGATTTGTGAAGCATCGACATCGAGATTGAATTTTTTGAACTGGGTGTGCCATTCACCTCCAACTGCAATGCTGTTTCCATCAAGTTTGGAGTCAATGACACCGTCTTCATTGATCACGACGCTTTTGTAACTGTAATTGTATAAATAGTTATTTACTTTAAACCGTACTTCACCCAGTGTAATAGGAGAATTCAAAGATAAAAAGGCTTCATTATAAAGCTTGGACAATTTGGCATCATCATCTATGCTACTGGTAAAGGCAGGCCCAAACATAGAATTCGCACTGCCCTGTTCAAATTCATAATGCTTCCTTTCAAAATTAAATTTATGCCCCAGTTTTAAATCAGAGGGAATTGTTTTTAAACTATCCGACTTGTTCCACAAGACATAGAAATGATCAAAATAGTAACGATTGCCGCGCAGGATATTGGTCGCATCTGTAAAATTGGTCTCCATCCTGGCCCTGTCTTTAAAATTTGGGTCCCCTGCTTCAAAATCGCCGAGTGATTCTTCTGTCAGACCCCCGTTCTCTTCGTTTTCAAGGTCCTGAGCCACCAGATGTGCCCTCACAAAATATTTTTTATTTTTCGTATGGTAGCTCATTGTAATCCTCGCGGTTCCGTGATCACTGAGCGAATGTCGGTATTTTCCCAAAGACCGAAGTCCTTTGAAGGCAACAGAAGCGTTGAATTGTCTGGACAGGTTAAAAGTGAACATGGCATCCAGTACCTGCCCCTGTTCCATCACGGTGGTCCACATCAACTCCGTGGTTGGCGTGGGAACACTGTAATATTTAATGTCTTCCACCTCGTAAAAATTAAAATGCTTTGCCCTTGCCCCAATTTTGGGGTAAAGTTGTTCTTTTGAGAAGGAATAAGCCAGGCTATTGTAGGATTGCCCCACATTGTGAAAGGGCATCAAGCCAAATGGGTCCTTTCTTTCAAGATTAAAGGCGTAGTATTTTCCCATATTAAGCGTGGTGTCGATATAAGTGGTGTCCAGTTTAAAATCAATGATCTTGTAATCATCATAATAGGTTTTGTCGCTTAACTCAACCTGGATCTCATCGGTATAGATCTTCGCGGTGTCACCATACTCATTTATGTATCTGTCGTCAAGAGTATTGAGTTGACCATCATTAATTTGTGCCGCAGCTAAAGCAGGAAAGCACAATAAAATTAAAATGCAAAGATTCTTGAGCATGGATATTTTTGATTGATGACAAAGGTAAAATTTTTGAGCATATTATTTCATTCATTTTCCTTTGTCTTTCTTATTTTTGAAACGACCCTTAAAGATGTTAGAACGCAAATATTCCACATACCAGTTTGAAGCGGGTACTGATGAGGCCGGAAGAGGTTGTTTGTCGGGACCAGTAGTGGCGGCGGCAGTTATTTTGAGCCCTGATTTTGAGCATAGATTGCTCAATGATTCCAAACAATTGACCGAAAAGCAGCGCGAATATTTGCGTCCCGTGATTGAAAAGGAGGCCCTCGCTTACGGGGTTGCCTTCATCGGTCAAGTCGAAATAGACAAGATCAATATTCTAAACGCCTCAATATTGGCAATGCAGCGTTCCCTGGACCAGTTGTATCCTGCTCCCGAATTTATCATCATAGATGGTAACCGCTTCAAAGATTACCGGAAGATTCCTCATCAGACCATCGTCAAGGGCGACAGCAAGTACCTGAGTATTGCCGCAGCATCTATTCTGGCCAAAACCTACAGGGATGAGTACATGCAAAAAATACACAAAGAATTTCCGGCCTATAACTGGGCCAAAAACAAGGGCTATCCGACGAAGGAGCATCGGGAGGCCATCAGAAAATTCGGAGCCACACCGCACCACAGAAAGACTTTTAAATTACTTCCCGAGCAGTTAAGACTGGACTTGTAAAATTCTTGAAATGCTTTTTGTAATCAAGTCATGCTGATCTCAAAACATGGCACGGCAGCCATTTTTATTCATGGGTTGCCTCAAAATGGTTGAAGTTCAATTTTATGATCGGTTTCAGTTTAAAAATTCTATTAAAAATA
>JAHEHF010000042.1:0-182 GCA_024644745.1 Flavobacteriaceae bacterium | reverse complement strand
ACAGGGATGAGTACATGCAAAAAATCCACAAAGAATTTCCGGCCTATAACTGGGCCAAAAACAAAGGCTATCCGACGAAGGAGCATCGGGAGGCCATCAGAAAATTCGGAGCCACACCGCACCACAGAAAGACTTTTAAATTACTTCCCGAGCAGTTAAGACTGGACTTGTAAAATTCTTGA
>JAHEHF010000092.1 GCA_024644745.1 Flavobacteriaceae bacterium | reverse complement strand
CATACAATGGGCTCAACAAGATGCTGTTCCTGTCTTTTATCAGGCGATGTGTTTTTGAATGCACCTGTTTTCCTGATTGACCCGAGAGGAGTGACCTGATATCTTTCCATTGATGGAACCCATAGGGATAAAAGAGTTGATATAAATAGGCATTGCTGTCACTGTATTTCAATAAGGCATTTATTGAAAAACAGATTACATTTGGATTTGCCGAAGGTTGAATCACCTCATGAAGCACATCTTCTATTTTGTCCTTTATGATCTGCGAACTGCCCTGAAGATTTTGGATCGTTAGAGCAAAGGAATCCTGAAAGGCCGGGGCCAGTTCTTTTAAGACAGGAATGAGTTCCTTTCGAATTTTATTTCTTAAGTATTTGGTTTCCTCATTGCTTTGGTCTTCTCTCCAGGGAAGGTTCTTTTCAGTGGCATGGTTCAGAATATCCTCTTTGCTAAAGGGGAGCAGGGGCCTTAACAGCTGATTTGTATGCTCAGGAATGCCAGTGAGCCCTGCGAGGCCCGTACCTCTTGATAAATTGATAAAAAAGGTTTCCAGGCTGTCGTCGGCATGATGAGCTGTGACGATATAATCAAAATGGTTTGCCCTTAGGATCTCTGAGAACCATACATATCGCAGTTCACGGGCAGCCATCTGAACCGAAAGATTGTTTATTGCCGCGTAATCTGCAGTATCGAATTGTTTGCAGAACAAAGGAACATTTCTTTTTTGAGCTTCCTTCTGAACAAATTCCTCATCGCCATCTGAAGAAACCCCTCGCAGTTTAAAATTGCAATGTGCTAATGAGAAATTCAAACCCAAAGTATCAAAAAGATCAAATAATACCATACTGTCAACACCACCTGAAATGGCCAATAGCAACTTTTTTTCCTTTAAAAACGGAAAGGTCTGTTCGAGGTGTATTTGAAATCGTTGCAGCAAATGTAATCAGTTCATTTTTTGAGCATTGCAAAGGTATATTTTTTGACAGAAGGAAGAAAAAAAGTCCTTAATAATCAACGAGGTTTATTAAGGACTTTATCTGATTTTCGGTACAGTTAATTTTTGACCAACAAATTTTTATGAATTTCTAATTCGGACAATACAGTCAGGGCCTCTTCAACGTAAATATCCTTTCGGAGATTCTTATGCCAGATCTCTCTCTTCTTTGCAAGTATCGAATCTTTTTCCATCATTGGAATTTCATATTTTGGAGAGTCAAAAACCAGGGAACTTTCATAAAGATGGATATCATCAAAAGACTTGCTTTCTTTTTCCCTTTGTTCTAATTCTTTCTTATACCCTTCATAATTCAAATTTACAAGGGTGTTGTCACGACCTTCTTTCAACCACCTTGCATTTTCATCTATGATGATAAAATGAGGATTGTCAGCGATTCGCTTCTTACTGTTGTTAACGACCTGGTGAAAATTGGAATAGATGTCAACAGGAGTATATTCGGCTGGCTCTATTTTATCCCAGTCCAAAGGATTTTTTTCATCGCGTTCACCAATTTCGAAATACGTGTATTTGTCTGGCATGGCGATGTCGCTTGCCACACCTTTCAATTGGGTTGAACCTCCATTGATCCTGTAAAATTTCTGGATGGTCATTTTAAGTGCCCCAAGGTCCTTCGGATATTTGAAATAATTATTTAAAGGCAAGACGTTTTGAACGGTACCTTTCCCAAAAGACTGCTTGCTGCCAATGATTATCGCTCTGTTATAATCCTGCATGGCAGCTGCAAAAATTTCAGAAGCAGAGGCGCTAAGCTCATTCACCAGCACGACCAATGGCCCGTCCCACTGAATTTTCTTATCCTTGTCAGATCTGATATTTGGTTTTTCTCCACGATATTTTACCTGAACCACAGGACCATCACTGATAAACAATCCCGCTATTTCAATGGCTGTTTTCAAGGACCCTCCTCCGTTGTTTCTCAGGTCGATCAACAGACCTTCTACATTTTCTTCTTTAAGCCTGGCAATTTCCTGCTCCATGTCGGTGGCAGAGTTTCTGAAATTTCGTTCGTTGAAATCGATATAGAACTTGGGAAGGTTGATCACGCCAAATTTGCGCTGGTCCATTTCCACAACACTTGACTTTACAAAGGTTTCTTCCAGTTCAACAATATCCCGTATGATGGAGATCACTTTTACCGAACCGTCGATTTTTTTTACGGTTAGCTTGACCTCAGTACCTTTTTTTCCTTTGATGTACTCGATGGCATCATCCAGTCGCATGCCTACAATATCGACAGGAAGCTCATCTCCCTGTCCAACTTTCAGGATGAGATCGCCAACCTCGAGTTCACCGCCTCTCCAGGCGGGTCCCCCTGAAATCAACTCAGCTACCCTGGTGTAATCATCTCTCTTTTGAAGTCTTGCACCGATACCTTCCAGTTTTCCGGCCATGCTGATGTCAAATCGCTTTTTGTCTTTTGGTGCAAAATAATTTGTATGCGGATCAAACTGAACCGTCATTGTATTTATAAAAATGGCAAACCAGTCTGTATCATCAAGCTCGTACATGACTGTATAAAAATCGTCAAGACTTTTTTCTGCTGCCTCTCTTGATTCTTTTTCAAGGGTTTCGAATGACTTTGCAGCTTTCTTATCTTCAGGTGCGTTTTCAAATTGTTCTGCATCATTGGCTTTAGAATCGGCCATGCTGTTCTGCAATTCAATTTTCTCATGAAGCCTTGTCAGGGTGCTTACTTTCAGTTGCAGCTGCCAGTTCTTAATAAGTTCAGCCCGGGTCGTGGCATGTTGTTTTTTGTCATAGTCAATATCAAATAATCCCTGATCACTGAAATCGAATGGCGTTTTCAATATTTCTTTATAATAGGCTTGGGACTCTCTCAACCTTTGGTTGAAACGATCCATCACGACATGGTAAAAAGTGAGGTCTTCACTTTTGATCTGGTCATCTATAATATTGATATAGGCAGAGAACTCATCAATGTCACTTTGAAGAAAGAATCTTTTAAATGGATCAAGGGCATCAATAAAATCGGTAAAAACATTTTCTGAAAAGGTGTCATCTATGTCCGTTGGTTCGTAGTGACCCTGTTTCAAGGCATACCGGACAAGTCCGATCAATATCTTATCCTTTTCCGGATCGGGTTCATTTGCCATTTTAAAGCCAAACAACATTCCGGCAACAATAATTATCGGTAGAATGATTCTATACTGTTTTTTCATAAAGAGGGAAATTTTTTCATTTACATGGTTCATACTGCTGTTTACAATTTGACAATATAACAAAAAACAAACTCTAATTGCTACGCAGATAATAAATTATCTTACAAATGTCTGTAAAATTCAGCAAATCAGCCTACAATACTAACCATAAATTGACAATTTGGGTCATAATTAAATGTTAAACATAAATTTCAAAAGGTAAAGCTAAAAAGGTTTATTTTTGCTTTAAATTCTTACCTCATGCAAAAACGACCCTTGATTTTGGTAACCAACGATGATGGGATCACAGCACCTGGCATCAGGACTTTGATCTCCGTGATGAACGAAATCGGAGACGTTATCGTCATTGCCCCAGACAGCCCGCAAAGCGGTATGGGTCATGCTATAACTTTAGATTCGACGATTTATTGTAATACCATCAATGTAGATGAAGGCGTTCAAGTGGAGTACAGGTGTTCCGGAACACCGGCTGATTGTGTAAAAATGGCCATCAGTGAGATCATGAACAAAAAACCTGACCTCTGTGTTTCAGGTATCAATCACGGTTCAAACAGTTCGATCAATGTTATCTATTCCGGAACGATGAGTGCTGCTGTTGAGGCAGGTATTGAGGGAATTCCGGCCATAGGTTTTTCCTTGCTTGATTATTCATGGAATGCTGACTTTGAGCACCTGAAGAAGGACATCAAAAAAATTGCCTTGAATGTCCTGAAAAATGGACTACCGGAAGGGGTCGTGCTCAATGTTAATTTTCCTAAAATAGAAGGGAAAGAATTCAAAGGGATCAAAATATGCAGGCAGGCCCGGGCGAACTGGGTCGAGGAATTTGACAAAAGGGTGAATCCACAGGGAAAGGATTACTATTGGCTGACCGGAAAGTTTATCAACTTGGACCATGGGGAAGACACCGATTTATGGGCTCTTGAAAATGGTTATATTTCTTTGGTTCCTGTCACCATTGATTTAACCGCACATCATTTTATTCAAACATTAAACTCATGGGACCTGAAATGAAGAAAGAAATTTTAATTGGCTTTGCAATTGGACTTCTGGCCACGGCTTGCGGATTTTATATTTATGTAGAATTTGTTTCACCTTACAGCTTTGAGGAAACCTTAAAAATAATGAAGGAAGGCAGCTTATACGGCAAGGTTCTCGGTCTTGCTGCAATACCAAATTTATTTGTGTTTTTTATTTATTTGAAAAAAAAGCAGGACCTCAGAGCAAGGGGAGTGTTGCTGGCTTGTTTTGTCATCGCTTTTTTGATTCTTCTCAGCCAGTTTTTGTAAATTTAAAGTCAATCTTTTAAACCCAAAAAAAGAATTTTGAAATATTATATAATCGCAGGAGAAGCCTCTGGTGACCTTCATGCCTCCAATTTGATGAAGTCTCTTAAAAAAGAGGAGACCCATACTGATTTCAGGTTTTGGGGAGGGGACCTTATGGAAAAGGTTGGCGGGACTTTGGTAAAACATTACAGGGAACTCGCATTTATGGGGTTTGCCGAAGTCTTTATGAATCTGAGGACGATCTTGAACAATATCAAATACTGTAAACAAGATATTCTGCAATATGCTCCTGATGCCGTTATCCTGGTCGACTATCCGGGGTTTAACCTCAGGATTGCTGAGTTTGCCAAGAAGCACAATATAACGGTCCATTATTATATTTCACCCCAGATTTGGGCCTGGAAAGAAAACAGGATCAAAAAAATCAAACGGGATATCGATCACATGTATGTGATCTTACCCTTTGAAAAGGATTTTTATGAGAACAAACACGATTTTCCGGTTCATTTTGTAGGTCATCCCTTGTTGGATGCCATTGCAGACAGGAAACCACTGGACCCTGTAATATTTGCCAAAGAGAACAAGCTAAATGACAAACCTATTATTGCTTTGCTTCCGGGAAGCAGAAAACAGGAGATTTCCAAAATGCTGTCAGTAATGCTCAAAATGGTTCCAAAATTCCCCGATCATCAATTTGTCATTGCAGGCGCTCCAAGCCAGGAATTGTCTTTTTATGAAAATATCATAGCCGAAACGGATGTGGCCATCGTCGAAAATAAGACCTATGACCTGCTATCCGTCTCTAATGCCGCTTTGGTCACATCGGGAACGGCGACTCTGGAAACAGCCTTATTAAAGATTCCTGAAGTTGTTTGTTACAAAGGAAATAAGATCTCCTACCAGATTGGAAAGAGGCTGGTCAATGTGAAATTTATCTCACTTGTGAACCTGATTCTTGACAAAGAAGTGGTGACAGAACTGATACAGGACGAATTCAATGAGAAAAATCTTGAGGACGAGTTATTCAAAATTCTGGATCACAAATACAGGGAAGAAATGTTCGACCAGTATTATGAGCTCGAACGAAAACTTGGAGGTAAAGGGGCCAGTGAGAAAACAGCAAAACTGATTATCAAATATACCTGACCCCGTTTGGATTTTGTCCTTTATTGGCAAAGTGCTTTGAAAGCATCTTTTATATTACCGGGAGTGCTGCTGATTTTCATAAAGGTTCCCATGCTGAGTTCAGGCCAGTGAAGTGCCAGTCGGTACCTTCCGTGCAACATCGTGGCCACATTATTTTCAAGAATAATTTCATAAGGCATGGCAGCCAAATGATCTTCACCTATGATGGGCAGAAAATGTGCTTCCCCTTCTTCTGAATCGAGCAAAGCCACTCCATAGACGGCAACTTTTTCATTTTTGAATTTTAAGGAATAAACGAGTTCTGTTGTTCCAATTTTAGCCGCAAGATTTTTTTCAATGATTTTGACGCCTTCTTCAAAACTGCTGAATTCTCTTAATTCAACAGGGTCTGTAAAATATGGCATCATGATTTTATAATGGTATTCTCTCAAGTCTTCTGCAGTCATGGATCCACCGAATCCGGTGTTCATTTCACCTAAGGGAGAAAGCGATGCTTTCACATCCTCAGCCAATTTCTTAAGCCCTGCACTGTGCTTGTCGTAGTCATCTCTTAGGTAAGCCTGAAATAAATATTCAGGATTCAAATAGCTGATACTTGTAGACGGACCATCTGATTTTAAACCCACTTTAAGGGCAGCTGCCAGGGCTCCCCGGTCTTTAACCTTCAGGGTGATGGATTGCAAATCTTTTCTTGAGTAGACAATGACCTTTAAGGTTTGATTGTTTTCCACATGGTACTGACCCAGAATATCAAAACCATTTTTTTCGAGTGCCTTGACCACTTCCGATGCTGTCTGTTCTAATGAGTATGCTGATTCACCTACCTTGATATAGGGAGATATTTCCTGTCCAATAAGGCTGGAATTTGCCATAACAAAGCAAAAGGTGATCCAAAAAACAATTGATTTTTTCATAATAATTCAGGTGTAAATTAGCCTGTAAAATTACAATAACACTCAGTATAAAAAGCTAATATTTATCATGTTGAGGGTAAAAATCTTTTGTTGAAAATCACCAAAAGGATTCCTCCTCGCATGATCATCCAAACAGTGAAGGCGATCCAAATGGCATAGAGTTTTAGATCGAAGTAATCTCCGAGCAGAAGGACAGGAATGAAGCCCAAAAAAGTAGCGGCAAGAAGCGTATTTCTCAAAGTTACAGCTTCGGCGAGTCCTTTGAAAATTCCATCAAAAATAAAGGCAAGGGCATTGATAGGCTGCATCAGGATCACAATCCAAAAAATACTTGAAAATAAGGAGAGCACGTCAGGATCCCGGCTGAACAGCTTTCCAATCGGTTCATAAAGGAAGAAACAAAAAATCCCTAGGAAAAGGGTGATGATAAGTGTATACTTGTTTAATTGCTTGCTCAGTTTCCATATCTGGGCATAGTTTTTTTGTCCTAAAAATTTTCCCGACATGATGTTTCCAACACTTGAGTAACCATCTATGAAAAAGGCAAAAAACAGCCATATTTGAAAGGCAATTGTCTGTGCAGCGATGTAATTCGCACCGTATTTTGTGGCGTATGCATTGGCCATATACAAGGCGATATTCAGGGAAATTGTTCTGATGACCAGATTAAAACTTAAAGAAAGAAGGCGTCTGATCTCCGGGTGAAAAGGGAAATTCAATTTAAATGAAAAAGGTGTTTTTTTCAATACGAGGATCAAAGCAAAAAGGGTCATAAATGCTTGTGCAATAATACTCGCCCAGGCAGCACCCTCAATGTTCATGGCAGGAATAAATCCTTCAATACCGAATACCAGCACAAAATCCAGCCCGATATTCAGAGCAGTGCCGAACAAACTGATCACCATGGGCCAATATGTGTTTTGCATCCCTCTGAAAATTCCAAAAACTGAAAAGGTAAAAAGAGTAAATGGCAGCCCCAAGGCCCTGATCTTATAATAGGAAACGGCTTGTTTGAGAATGAGTCCGGAAGCATTATACAGCTCGAAGATGTTTTCTATAAAAAAAACCGTCGTAACATAAATAAACAAACTCAAAGCGACATTGATAGTGATGATCTGAGCGGGCAGCTGTAAAATGCGATCCAGTTTACCGGCACCAAAATACTGTGCAATGACAGCCGAAATCGCAGAGCGGGTCTGGGCAAGGATCCAAACAATGGCTGCAATGAATGAGCCCGCGATACCCACGGCAGCAAGGGCTTCGGTTGGGTTTGTTTGAATATTACCAACGATGGCGGTATCGGTAATCGACAGCAAGGGCTCTGCAATTCCTGAAATGATGGCAGGAATGGCAAGTTGATTGATCTTTCGGAAGGAAATCTCAGGTGCCGTTTTCAAAATTCGTGATGTTTACAAAGGGCAAAATAAAACAATTAAATTTGAAATGGGATTGCATTGATCAATTTAAAATTTGTTCCGGTTCATTTCGCTTTCTCTTATATGACGGGCATACTTCTCGGGTTTTATTTTGAATTGAATCTTGATCATTTGATGCTCTGCCTTTTGATTTTAGTGATGCTGTTAACAACGGTATCTTTGAACCAGTACAATGCTTTTCGTCCTCCTTATTTATTTGCTTTTCTGACTTTTTTGATATTTATTTTTTTGGGAAGTATCAATGTCACAAGATCCAGGCCTGCAAATGATCAAACGCATTATTCCCAAGAATATCAAAGCGGCAATACGATCGAAATACAGCTGCTAGAAGCGTTGCGGCCCAGCAAATATTACCAGCGTTATCTGGGAAAAATCAGAAAGGTCAACGGTCGAATTACTTCAGGAAAAATCATGCTGCGAATCACAAAGAATTACCTGAGCGAGCCTTTAACCCTGAGTGACCTTGTGGTTACTTCCGTCCCCTTAAAAAAAATCAGGCCCGCCATGAATCCGGGCGCGTTTGATTTTAAAGAATTTGCAAAAAAGAAGGGAGTCTATCATCAACTCGACCTTAAAACCAAGGCTTTTTTGATCCAAAAAGGAAAACTTCAAGGGGTAAAGATAGCGTCCTATGGTTTGCGAGAAGAGATCATAAGGTCCTTGGAAAGAAAGAATTTTTCAGAGGATCATTTTGCCGTAATCACTGCCTTGCTTTTGGGGAAGCGTCAAGATATAAGCCGTGGACTGCTTGATGATTACAAGGATGCAGGGGCATTGCACATTCTTGCGATCTCCGGACTGCACATCGGAATTCTTTTGCTGCTGCTTGAACTTCTATGTAAGCCCCTTGATTATTTGAAAAATGGAAAGCAAATTAAAATGGTTTTTCTCCTGTTATGTCTCTGGTCCTTTGCTTTTATTTCAGGTTTGTCGGCATCGGTGGTAAGGGCCGTCTGTATGTTTACAGCGGTTGCTATCGGGACGCTTATAAAACGCTCCTCGCATGCAGGAAACGCCCTTTTTATGTCCTTAATCGTTTTGCTGATTGCAGAACCCTTGTACCTGTTTGACGCGGGTTTCCAGCTCAGTTATTCGGCGGTTTTCTGCATCATTGTGTTAGGTCCTCTGCTCAAGGGACTATGGAGCCCGAAGCAAAGAACCATGTCTTACTTCTGGAGCTTATTTTGCATCTCGCTGGCTGCCCAACTAGGAGTAATGCCCCTTGGGCTTTTTTATTTTCATCAATTTTCAGGATATTTTATGGTATCAAGTCTTGTTATTGTTCCTTTTTTAGGTGCCCTACTGGGATTGGGATTTGTCATTATTATTTTGGACCAGATCGAT